>CAMOVR010000079.1 GCA_946627565.1 uncultured Clostridia bacterium | reverse complement strand
GTATGGACACTGTCCACACCGGACGGTACGGATGAGCTATACAGACTTGAAACGTACGACGGTGAATACTATGCAAGTGTCCGGTTTGCCAAGGAACCCATGACAGAGGGTGATTACAGTCTGACACTGTCTGTAACCTTTATGGGCAGGACAGAGACTTTCCCCTTGACCTACAAGGTTCAGGATATCAAGGAGCCGGACCAGGTGGTGTATCCCAACGATGAAGCCTGCGTGCTGAGTGCAGGTGAAACCATTACCCTCACAAAGCCCACGGTCGTGCCAGCTGACTGGACATGCAACGGAAAGAAACCGGCTATAAGCATGGATATCAGAAACTATGATGACACACCCTACAACGGCCTCACCGTCCTGGAGGAAAACGATACATCTGTCACCGTGCAGGCGCAGCAGCCTGGCTCATACGGTGTATATTTCATGGTGGATGCATATGCGTTCCATTATGACTATGAGACACAGATTATGGTCCGGCAGCCGGACGGTTCACTGCCCTTTGCCGTGAACGTAAATGCCTATTATTCCACTGAGGATAACCCGTGCTACCTGGGGGGTTCAGATCACTTCTTCGGCGATGTAGACATCAGGTCCTACAATCTGTACAGACAGGTCTATGAGGGCAATCCTGTTCTTACCTTCACCATGGATAATCCGGGTGTAACGGTTAAAACAGAGAGCTACATCAGCGGCAACTACTGGCAGACCTCCTTCATGCTGGAAGATACACCGGAAGAAGACTTTGACCTGACCATCAGTTGGACCATCACCTGGGGCAGCCAGACACAGACTGGTACACTGAAGGGATGCTTCAGAATGCCGGATCAGGGAATCCTCAGGGGAATCAGCTTTGCAGAAGGAGACGTACTCACCGTGAAGGCCGGCGAGCCTGCCGTGGCACACATCCAGCTGAATCCTGAAGGATGGACACTGGAAGGCAGACAGCCTGAAGTGACAGATGTCTTCTGCGGAGCAGTGGACGACTACACGGTGGATGGTCTCACTGTGACGGTTGTACCTGAAGAACCCGGCTACTACACCCTTGAAGCTATTGTAGGAATTGCAAACATCCATGCCGGTGAATCCATTGCGCTTAAGGTGACGGACGCTGAAGGAAACCTTGAGGAACCCGAGCCCCTTACCATTGGGTTTAACATGAATTCCACATATGTTCTGGGTGATACAGTACCGCTGGTTTACTCTGTGAACGACGCAATAGGCGGATTTAAGGAATACAGTGAAACGCTGTACATGGGAGAAACGCCCATCGATCCGGTCCGCGATTATGACGAAGTCTACGGTGCGGAGGTATTCGCTCCCACAGCAGCCGGCAGCTACAGGTTTGTGATCAGTGCCACGGATAAACTGGGACGCAGCGCGGCAGCTGAAGCCACCTTTACGGTTATGGAGCCCTCCGCCCTGGTCTTTGACGGCATTTCGCTTTCCGGCAGTGATAAATCCATCACAGCCTTCCTGGATGTAAGCGGCGGCAGGGTAAATCCCACTGTCACAGTGAACCTCTATCAGGGTTCCCGGAATGAATACCGGGTTGTCAGCGAACAGGCTCATGGTCCTGTAATGACTTTCTGGGATCTTGAAGACGGCAAGTACCTGGCGGTTGCCACGGCAACGGACGGAGAAAGCAGCATCACCCTGTCTTCTGCCTGGTGTGTCATTTACGGCGGTGCGGTAAAGGTGTATGAAGGTACACTGAACATGCCCGCCAGCCTCACTGCGGTGGAAGAGGAAGCCTTTACAGGCCTGCAGGCATCTGAAGTGGTGTTTGCAGACGGCCTTGAGACAATCGGAAGCAAGGCGTTCAAGGATGCATACGTGACCAGTCTTGTACTGCCTGCATCCGTAACGTCTATTGCGGAAGATGCCTTTGAAGGCTGCAGCAAGTATCTGACTGTAACCGCACCTGCCGGCAGCTATGCCGCAGCATGGGCGCAGGAGAACGGATATCTGCTCAAATAAAAGATGACCGGCCTGAAGCCGGATCTGAAAAAGGGAGGACCGGGGTGTATGCCCAGGTCCTCTTTCTATCTCCATATGAGTACGACACACCATTTCAAAAGATACAATGAATAATTTGAAAAAACGCATGAGAATATAGCAAAAGAAAACTTTTGTTGCATACTGCTTCCGGAACCGGTATAATGGTTGCGCATGGAAACAACTTCCAGCCTGAATGAAATACAGACAAGGAGAAAACCGGACCGCAAAAGGTATGTGGACGGTTTTGTACAGATATATGTTCAGACAGCTGCGGACTTTTCTTTTCCCCGAGGTGGATGCAGAGGTATCAAGACAGATTGATACGGAAATCGTAAGGAACATGCATCGCCTGTCCTTTATCATGTTCATCTATGAACTGCTGGCAGCAGGTATTGCATCGTTCATGTATCCTCTTAACAGTTATGGCCTGGTCAGCCTGGCCAGCATGCTCTTCTGTGCCCTGGCGTGCCTGATTATCTTTCTTATTTCACGGCGGATTATGCACAACGGCCGTTATGATCATGACACCATCTCCTTTTTTAAGGTGGCGTGCTTCATGACGCTGACCATCTGGGCAGTGTGGGTATCCTACCGGCAATATTGCAGAGGTGAACAGATTCTTACCTTCTTTGCCGCGGAACTTGCCATGGTATGCTTTGTTCCCATGGCTCCCTTCTACACCATATTACTCAACGGCATCATCTATGTGGCCCTGTATACTGTTATCTATCTGTATGACGGCGCCATGGGATTCAATCTGTTGAATTATGTGATTCTCGGGCTTATCACCATTGTCTGCATGATCATGCGCCATCATTCGCAGGTCCGGATTGCGGAAAAGACCATACAGCTTGAGAAAAACAATGAACTGCTGGCTCACTTAAACCGGCACGATGTTCTGACTGGACTGAGGAACCGCCTGGCACTGGATGAGGATGTCAGGGATATCACGGGACATCTGGTGACCGTATATATGATCGATGTCAACTGCTTTAAGGAGATCAACGACAGATACGGACACCTGGTGGGGGACGAAGTGCTGAAGGCGGCAGCCCTGCACATCCGGACACTGTTTCCCGGCGGGCTGTGCTACCGCTATGGCGGGGATGAGTTCCTTGTGCTGAATCAGCATGGGCAGACCTACAGACAGGACACCTATCTCTTCTCCACCCCCGGGGTACAGGAAAGGCAGATTCTGCTCAGCATAGGCAGCGTCAGCGGTACACCGGAAAATCATGATCAGATCTTCCAGATGATCGCTTCTGCAGACGCCAGCCTGTATGCCGTCAAGCGTATGACCCATTCACCGGATTATCAGGCCAGTGAACGGTGAATGAGGGATTACAGGAACTGCCTGCGAAGACGTGACATAATCGGTATGACCACCCCGCCTGGCGCGAATCGTTACCGGAATGTTCAGCTATACTCGTGACCGAAATGATCCGGAAAATCATTGCGGGTGTCACGGTATATACGGAAATTCATCAAAAATCCGTTCCGGATTTTTGTGATTTCCAGTATATCTTTAGCTGCGGGAGTGCCGTGGTGCTATTTCAAAATGTATACTCGTTATCGGAATGATCCGTAAAAACCGTATGTGGCGTTACGGTATATACGGAAATCTATCAAAAATCCGTTCCGGATTTTTGTGATTTCCAGTATAACATGCGATACAGAATCATGACAGGTGATAAGAAAAGGCCGGAGATTCAGATCATCTCCGGCCTTTTTACAATCCAGTATGCTTTTCAGTTCTGTAAATGAAATAATCTGCTCCAAGTGTCTATGGTTTTTGCTGCTTTACCGGGACTGTGTTCAGTCCCAGTTCCCTGCACCGTGTTTCCGCATAGGAGCCTTCCGGAACGAGAAGGGTGGCGGATACATCAAAGGCATCGTCAGCAATGTATGTGACGGAAGCGGGAAGCCTAAAGACTGTGTCCCGGATCCCTGCGAAGGCTTCCGATTCGATCACGGTAACGGTTTCCGGGAGAATCAGCGAGGGCCGGGGGATCAGAGACGGTACGGTTCCCTCCGGCAGGACGGAAAGGGATGCGTCTGAAGAAAAGGCATACCACCAGGATCCGTCTTCGTACTTTTCCCCGAAATAGACAACACCTGCTTCTGTCTCAGGTTTAAACATAGCCATTTCGCTGAGAAGCGCTGTATTGCATGTCAGATTCAGCTCCGTCAGGTGATTGCCGTAGCAGCCAAGTTTTGTGAGATTCAGGTTCTGACTTACATCCAGTTCTGTCAGCCGGTTTGAAAAACAAATCAGGGATGTCAGGGCTGTATTCGCTCTTACGTCAAGATTTGTCAGCTGGTTTAAGCCGCAGGCGAGGGAAGTCAGGGCCGGGTTCTGGCTCACATCCAGCTCTGTGAGAAGGTTGGATGTGACAGTCAGCCGGGTGAGTTTCTTTAGGCCGCTTACGTTTATGTCTGTCAGCTGGTTGCAGCGGCAGTACAGAGACTCCAGGGCCCTGTTCAGACTCACATCCAGCTTTGTCAGCTGGTTCCAGGAACAGTCCAGCCACACAAGGGACGGGTTCCCTGTCAGGTCCAGTTCTGTCAGCTGGTTGGAAGTGCAGAGAAGCTCCTTCAGCTTCGGGAAATACGCAATGCCGGTGAGATCCCGGATGGACATGGATGCGCAGTTGATGGATGTGACAGCCTCTGCCTCCGCATTGCTGAGTGTCCCGTCCCCGTCAGCGTCAAACCCGGCCCCGGTGATATACCGGCGGAAGGAAGCATCCGGGAAGCTGCCCTCGTCAATCAGGACATCCGAAAGGGCAGGGGATGCAAAAAGGAGAAGCAGAAGAAAAGCAAAGGACACGGCACAGCGTGCCTTTGCCTGAAGGGAAAAGTATGTACGCACTTTCAACATCTTCCTCAGTTTCCTCCGGAGTCCTTTGACAGAACTTCCTGTATTTTTCCGGCAAACAGGTTTGCCAGAATCTCGCAGCCTTCATCTGAGGGATGCAGACCGTCATAGGTCATCCGGATGGCTTCAGGCGGATAGGGATATGGATCAAGGCCCGGAGCAAAAGGAAGACCCACATAGGCGGGATAGGGAAGGTCCAGGACCTGACCGCCCTGCTTCACTCTCTTGAAATGGATGAGGTTATCCTGGGTAAAGCCGGACAGGTCATGGCAGTTGACTGTGGCAATGTTTTCAAGGCGGCAGCATCTGAGGATCTCTGCAGCCAGTGTGGCAAGTGTCAGACCGTACTCCGGAGCATAGCTTCCCCGGGCGTTGTTCTCCGGATCCAGAAGATAGACAAAATCTGCACGTTCCACGGGATTGCCCACAATGATCCTTCCCCGGGGTGCCGCCCCGCGGATATGGTCTATGAGTATGCCAAGGTTTCCCAGGATGGTGCCAGAGGTTCTATGTCTGAAATCCTCTTCCGAGCCCATGGGGTTGCCCACATGCCAGTCATTGGTGCCCAGCAAAACCGTGTACAGGTCTGCCTCCGGGATGGGCTGCCGGATCCAGTCCTGAAAGGTGGACCCGTTGATGCCGATGTTGTTGAGAAGAAGGCCCGGTACCTTGTCAAGAATTCTGGAAAGATACCCGCGGGATACCCTGTATCCTGTCTCATCCAGATGATCGTTCAGGTATGTGAAGGAATCCCCTATGGCACACCATCTTGTTTCCGGCATGGAAAACGCCTCCCTCCGGGACATGCCCTGCATGTCCCGCCTCTTCTGCTAAGCCTGCTTCAGACAGTCCCCGCTTTTTTGCTTCTGTGACCGCTGTTGACAATGGCCTGCTGGGGACAGACAAGGACGCACAGATGGCAGCCCACGCATTTGCGGACATCCAGGACCGGCTGACGCTGGCTGTTCATATGGATGGCCCCATGGCCGCCGTCCAGACAGGAAAGGGCGCAGCGTCCGCAGCCGATACAGCTGTTTCGGATGAACCTGGGATACACCACCGTGTCCCGCTCCAGAATATCCGTGCTGGGGCTGACGGAGTCAAGACCCAGACCCACAGCATCCCGGATGGAAATGCCCTTTTCTGCCAGGAAAAGATTCAATCCGGCTTTCAGGTCATCTATGATGCGGTAGCCGTACTGCATGACGGCCGTGGTGATCTGAATGGACCCGGCACCCAGCATGATAAACTCCAGGGCATCCTGCCAGGTCTCTATGCCGCCCATGGCAGACAGATGCATGCCCTTAAGATTCGGATTCTGCCCCAGTTCCGCAATAAAGCGGAGGGCAATGGGCTTTACGGCATTGCCGCTGTAGCCGCCCACGGCACTGTAACCGTGCACGGACGGGGCGGAAAGATAGGTATGCAGATTAACAGCCACAAGGGACTTTATGGTGTTTATGGCGGCGATTCCGTCCGCCCCTGCCCGCATGGCCGCCTCGGCAGCCGGGCTCATAACGGCCACGTTGGGGGTCAGCTTGGCCAGCACCGGGATGCTGCAGGCCTGCTTTGCCCTTGCGGTAAAGCGCTCCACCAGTTCGGGGATCTGCCCAATATCGCTGCCCAGGCCACCTTCTGCCATGTTGGGGCAGGAGAAGTTCAACTCTATGGCGTCTGCGCCGTTATCCTGGCACTGCTTTGCAAGTTCGCCCCATTCCTGTTCATTCTGTCCCATGATGGAGGCCAGAATGCGCCTTTTGGGATAACGGGCCTTGAGCCTGCGGAAAACCTCCATGTTCTCCCGGACACTGTGGTCGGAGAGCTGCTCAATGTTCTTAAAGCCCATCATGGAACCGTCGTTGCCGGAGATGGCGGAGAACCTGGGGGAAGCCTCGTGGATGTCCATGGTGCAGATGGTCTTGAAGCATGCCCCGGCCCAGCCCGCGTCAAAGGCCCGGGCACACATGTCATATGTGCTGGCCACCACGGAGGAGGAGAGCAGGAACGGATTTTCCAGGGGAATGCCGCAAAGGTCGCAGGCAAGACGGCTTTCATCCTGGGGCAGCGGGGTTTCACACACCGGTTTTACCTGGGTATACAGAAGGTTGACCAGGTCCCGGATGTGGACCCGCCCGGGCCGGACGCATGCGCGCTCGCAGTGCGCGTCACAGTTCAGACAGGGATTGACGTCCGGCAGCTTCTGGGCCGCGGTCTGCTCATTCTGAAACCAGATGCTTCTTAAAAGGGAAGAGGGGTCCAGCCTTTCACAGGCTTTGTTGCAGGGGGCGTCAGCACAAAGAACACACTGAATCATATTCCTGCGCCGGATCACTGGTTCGTTCAGAATCATGACGGATAGCCTCCTAATCTTTATGCGCTTGTTCTGTCAGCTTTTTCAGGATACGGATGGTTTCTCATCCGGGGAGCCTGCCCGCCTTAAGGAGCAGGTCTTCCACAACCGTAATGGAATCACAGATCATGGCGTTGCAGTGGGGCAGCTTTTCACTGCTGCTGCGGACATTTTCCCTGAGCAGGTCTTTGCAGTTCACAAGGCCCCCGTGGCGCTCATTGAGGGTGCGGACAAAGATATTGCAGGTCACCGGATCGTCAAGTCCTGCAAGCCCAAGTGCCATGAGTCCGCCGGTTATGGCGCCGCAGACAGAACCCATCTGCATGCCGCCCCGGAAAAAGGTGGCGGCTTTCATGGCGCTTTCTTCACTGTAGCCGGCATCCTGTGCAAAGACGGATACCACCGCCTGACAGCAGTTGCACATGGGTTTCCCGGTTTCGGGAGAAAGACGGCGGCGTTCCATGGCGCTTTCGGTGTATTTGCTCATATGCCCCTCCAAGGGTATGCAATATCGTATGCAGCGGCTGTGCCTGGTCAGGACAGCGCTGCCGGATTCAGCAGGAAGCGGTATGCAGGTCCGCGAGCATGGCGTCCATCAGGCGGATCAGGGCCTGGCTGGACTGCTCAGGAAGCCGGCGCATTTTCAGGACAATCTGGTATTCCGCCGGGGTTATGGTCCACTGTTCTCCCTCCCTGGCTTCCTCTTCAGATCCGTGGAGCAGGTAGGTGGTGGTCACCCCAAGGGCTCTGGCCAGGTCGTCCATATGCATCATATAGGTGCTGGATGTGCCGGCCGCCCACCTGGAGAATACCGATGGACTGATGCCTGCTTTTTTCAGCAGTTCCTTCCGGGTAATCTGCCCCTCATCCAGCAGCTTCAGGATTCTCAGCATAATGGGATCGTCGGTTCCGGGGGCTCCGGATGCCCGCCTTTTCCGCTCTGCCCTCTTTGCCCTGACCTCTCTGACGGTTTTCATGGGGTTTCCCTCCCTGTTATGGATTGTTTTGCTTAAACTGACCATCAGGAAGATCAGTTGACATACGACGCGGCATCAGCGGCAAAATCTGTCAGCACCTTAAGGAGGGTGGCATCGTCTGCATCATTCAGTTCTCCAGATATGACACGCCCTCCCAGGGATCCCGCCAGGCCCCAGTAGGCTCCGGGATACTGCCCCTGAGGCAGGGAATACTGAAGCTGGGCTGCAAGGGCTGCCAGGGCCGGGTCCGCCTGCAGGGCAGGATGCTGCTGGGCCGAAAGGCTGGAAGGTCCCCAGGAAACCGCCTCATAGCGGGCAAGCTGTACATCGGGGGATGTCAGAAAAGCAGCAAGCGCGTGACAGGCGGCATGTCTGCCTGCGCCTGTCTGGGGCAGGACGCCCATAAGCTTGTATCCGCCAAAGCCGCTGAGCTGATAGCCGTCCGCGGTGGGCAGCTTGGCAGCGGCATAGTTTTCACCCAGTTTTTCCATCAGGATATTGGCGTCCCATGTGCCTGTCACAATGGCACCGATGTCACTGGCATCGTCTGCGGAAGATATGTTCCGGAAGGCAGGGCTTTTCGCCAGGGAAATCATGCTCTTAAGAGCCCTGACACCCGCATTGCTGGCATAGGTGCAGTTGACAGCGGAAAAACTGCCTTCCTCATCCACACTGTAGTTCAGCTCTGCGCCGGCGCCAAAGAAGAAAGCGGTCTGATACCAGCCGGAACTCAGTTGCATGCAGAAATATTTGCCGGCCTTTTCGCAGTCAGACACAATGGCGGAAAGATCGGAAGGATCGGAGACAACACTTTTGTCATAGTACATAAAGTAGCCGTTGTCGGCGGTCATGGGATAGGCATAGACGGTATTGCCCACCGTGGCGGCAGCCACGGAACCCGCTGTGTTTTCCGCGGTGATTGTTTCTCTCTCTTTTGAAGGCGCCGGGCTCAGGGCCCCTGAAGATACCAGACGTACCAGCTGGTCCTGGGCAAAGCCGTAGAGATCCGGGGAAGAACTGAGGTCAGCGATGATACTGACCGCCGCTTCCTCTTCGCCCATGGATTCCACCGTTACCGTCATATCCTGGTAGGAAGGGTTCTCAGCCAGGAAGCTTTCCACCTGTTCCCGGGTGAAATCCGCCACGGATCCCGCAACCCAGACCGTTACCTGCCCGATGCCTTCCCAGATCAGTTCAGCATCTGTATCTTCAAAGGCGTTTTCAGCCACATACTGAAGGGAAGCAGGCAGATGGATGGTTTTGAGGGAAGATGAGGCAAACGCCCGCTCGCCTATGCGCTCTATTCCATCCGGCAGCACGACCACATCAAGACTGGTATCGCCAAAAAAGGCTTCGTCATTGATGACTGTTGTGTCTTCAGGGATGATAAGCTCAGATGCCGGAGCGGCTGAGACAGAAAGACAGAGTATCGACAGCAGCAACAGGAAAAAGATCAGACGCGGTTTCATACAAACCTCCCGTTTCGGATATGCTATTTCGTCAGACTGCTTGCGCAGCTGATGATATTGTACGCGTTTTGGAAAGAAAAATGAAGAGAAGAACCAGACGGGGCAGGGGAAAGCGTAAAAAGTCCGGTCGGAATATGGCGGGATCTGCAGGGCGAACGGTGCATCTGGGCCACGGAAAAGCCTGAGGCAGTATCATCGAAATCCGCTTTTCCCGGAAGTCCATACACAGCAAGACAGGAAGCATACCACGCAGGCGGCCCCTGTTGCTTTGCATTCTGCGGTGATGGAACATGGATTCCGGCACAGAGGAATGCACGGGGGTATCTTTCTCAGATACGGGACATGTGATACAATGCCCCCTGCACTACTATTTTACAAAGGAGCGTCAGAAGATGAAGGAATACAGCAGAATACATGGCTTTTCCCAGCTGCGTGAAGTCAGGCTGGACGAACTGTCTGCTGTCATGCACGAATTTGTTCATGACAGGACGGGCCTTAAACTGGTATGGCTGGAGAGGGACGAGGAGAACAAAACCTTCGGAATCGCCTTTAAGACCACGCCGGAGGACGACACGGGCGTGTTCCACATTCTGGAGCACTCCGTTCTGTGCGGGTCTGAAAAGTATCCGGTGAAGGAACCCTTCGTGGAGCTGCTGAAAAGCTCCCTGAACACCTTTTTAAACGCCATGACGTTTCCGGACAAGACCTTCTATCCTGTCTCCAGCCGGAACAGTGTGGACTTTATGAACCTCATGCGGGTTTATCTGGACGCGGTGTTCCGTCCCGCCATCCTGACCAAACCGGAGATTTTTTACCAGGAGGGCTGGCATGTCCATTTTGACGACCAGGGCGGCCAGGCATACCAGGGCGTCGTGTTCAATGAAATGAAGGGTGCCTTTGCCGATGCGGGCAGGCTGATGAACATGCACCTGGAGCGTGCCCTGTTCCCGGACAACGCCTACCGCTTTGTATCTGGCGGCGACCCGGACCATATTCCGGACCTGACCTATGAGGATTTTCTGGCTGCCTGGAAAAAGTACTATTCCCCTTCCAATGCCTATGTATTCCTGGATGGAAGTCTGGACCTGGACGCCGTGCTCACGGTCCTGGAGGAGGACTATCTGTCCGCCATCCCGGCGGGTACCGCAATACCGGGTCCGGATATGCAGAAGCCCGTCCGGCAGAAAGAGATAACCGCCGCATACGCCATAGGGAAGGACCAGCCCCTGGAGGGGAAGACCAGGACAGCCTGGGGTTTTGTCATCGGGAGTTTCCGGGACAGGGAGCTTCTGGCGGCTGCCGAGGCGCTGTCGGATGTCATCTGCGGTTCCAACCAGTCCCCCCTGAGCCGGGCCGTGCTGGGGGCGGGCCTTGCGGAGGACGTGATCCTCTCGGTGCAGGACAGTGTGCTTCAGCCCTGGATCAAACTGGAGCTGCGGAACATAACCGAAGGGAAAAAGGAAGAAGCGGAAAAGCTGGTCATGGATACCCTGAAAAAGCTCTCGGAGGGTCTTGACCACAAACAGATTGAAGCCGTGCTGGCCAACATGGAATTCCAGATGCGGGAGCGGGACTTTGGCGGTTATCCCCAGGGCCTGGTCTACGGCATGCAGGCGCTGGACAGCTGGCTCTACGGCGGGCTTCCGGAAGCGAACCTGACGGTGGGGGACCTGTTTGAACACCTCCATAAGGCGCTTGAGGAGAACCGTTTTGAAGAACTGATCCGGAAAATGTTCCTGGAAAACAACCACTGCGCCAAGGTGACCCTGGTTCCCTCCCACACAGCCGGGGATGAAAGGGAAGAAAGAGAGAAAGCCAGGCTGGAACGTGAGATGGCAGGGTGGAGCGAAGAAGAAAAAGCCGCGCTGCACACCCGTCAGGACGCGCTGACCGCCTGGCAGAAGCAGGAGGACACGCCGGAGGCGCTGGCATCCATTCCGAAACTCACCCTGAAGGATCTGGAGAGCAAGCCGGAGGACTTCCCGCTGGAGATTGTCCGTGCCGGGGAAACGAATATCCTGGTGCATCCCCTGCATACCGGCGGAATCGTATACGTTACCCTGTATTTTGACGCTGACGGCCTGAGCAGGGAGGAGCTGTCCTGCCTGTCCCTGCTGTGCGATCTGATCGGCAGCCTGCCCACCCGTACCCATACAGGAAATGAGGTGGTGACACTTCAGCGCCTGCTGCTGGGCCAGATGAGCGTGGCGGTCCAGACCTTTGTGAAGGACGGTCAGAATGACACCTGCCTCACCAAGCTCTGCGTCGGCTTCAACACCCTGGAGCGGAACGTTCAGGAAGCTGTCGCGTTTATCACGGAAATGCTGACGGAGACGCAGCTGACAGACGAAGCCCAGATCATGGAGATCATCAAGCAGGGAAAGACAACCCTTTCCCAGCAGATGATCATGGCCGGTCACTCCGCTGCCCGGAAATCCCTCAGGGCACAGCTGCTGAGCGCAGGCGCCGTGGAAGAGTGTGTGGACGGGTTTGCGGCCTACAGCTGGGTGCGCAGCCTGGAAGATCATTTTGCCTTTGCGCCCCTCTCGGAAAGCCTCAGGGAACTGTATACCCGCCTGATCTGCCGCAGGGGGCTGACCATCAGCGTGACGGGAGACATGACGGAGGAAGTGCAGCGTGCCATGAACATGCTGCGGGATGCCCTGCCGGAGGGCGGAGAGAAGAAGGCAGGCAGTCTGCTTCTGCCCCGCGGCATGTGCAGGGAAGGCATTGTGATCCCCGCCGAGATTGCCTTTGCGGTGCGGGGCGGATATATGCCCGGCTTTAACGGCCTCATGCCGCTGCTCAGCAAGGTGGTATCCCTGGGATATCTCTGGAACGTCATCCGCGTGCAGGGCGGCGCCTACGGAACAGGCCTGAGCATTTCACCTGACGGCATCGCTGCCTGCTATTCCTACCGCGATCCCAACGGCGCAGGCTCCCTGGAAAAGTACATGGGCTGTGCTGACTTTGTGCGGAATATGTGCCGGGAAAACCCGGACCTGACAGGGTTCATCATCGGGACAGTGTCGGATGCTTCCCCGCTGCTGACTCCCAGGATGAAGGGACAGATGGCGGACAGTCTGTACTGGCGGGAGCTTCCCTATGAAGTGCGCTGCGCAAGACGGCAGGAGATGCTGGCAGCGACGCCGGCCCAGCTGGCGGAACTGGCCGACAGGCTGGACGATGCCATGAAGAACAGCGGTATCTGTGTGGTGGGCAGTCAGCGGCAGCTGGATGCCTGCGGAAAGCTGGATTCCGTGATGACCCTGTAAAGCCCAGGGCAGGATGCCCTGAAAGCCGTTTTCTGCCATGCAGTGAAACAGGCTGCAGGTAAGATATAAAAGGGACTGTCAGAGGAAGTGAAACGTAAGAAAACCTGACAGTTCCATACAGAAAGAGCATCTGCAGAGCCGTGTGCTTTGCGGATGCTCTTTTTATCGTCTGCCGGCATTCAGGATGACTTTTATGCCTGTCATTCCGGAAGCCTTCATGACATTGGAAGCGGCATCTGCGCGCAGCATGCTCAGCTGTGCTTTGCCGGCAGGACAGATCGGTGTCTTAAGATGCTGACATTCTGTCTTTACTGCCTCTAGAATAAGGTATGGAAGAACAGGATGAAGACAGCGCGTGCACGGAAGACCATGCGGCACATGGCTGTCTGCGTCCTGAAAAAGCGTATTTTCAACATCACAGTATGAATCCTGCCCTGCAAACGGGCAGGGTGTTCTCAGGCGAAAGCAGGTGGCAGCAAGTTGGATCCTCAGAAGACACCGCATTTGGGCAAGGTTGTTGCAGTACAGATCATCACGATGCTGGTCGCGGTGGTTTCCATGCTTATCGACGGCATCATGACAGGCATGTATCTGGGGGAGGACAGCCTGGCAGCGTATGGCATTACCAGTCCTGTCAACATGCTCCTGGTAGCCCTTGGCGGCCTGCTGGCCTCCGGCGCCCAGATCATGGGGGCAGGTGTGTCGGAAGAAAGGATGAGGACGGACTCAACCGTGTTCTAACAACATCCGTGACGTTCGGCTTTGTGAGCGGCACAGTCATCTCCGTTTTCATCGCCCTGCTGATTCACCCGCTCAGTGCCCTTCTGGGCGCGGATGCAGAGCGTCTGGGGCCCCTTACGGAGCAGTATCTCAGCGGTATTGTTTTCTGTCTGCCTGCGGTGGTTATCGGCCAGATGCTTCCAGGCTTTCTGCAGATGAAGAACCTCCGCACGCAGATTCTCATTGCCGCCCTGGCCCAGATTGCATCCGACGTACTGCTGGATTATCTGAATGTCACCGTTTTCCACGACGGGCTCCTGGGCATGGCCATGGCAACGGTTGTCAGCTGCATGATTTACGTGGCATTGCTGCTTATCCCGGCATATACGAAGGCAGGGTACCGTTTTTCCTCTGTCTGGCAGATGCCCTGGGGTACGCAGAAAACCCTGACTGACACAAGGAAGAAATGATGCATTAAGCTTTTCTGCCTTACAGAAAAAGACTGGGTCACGCCTGTGGCCCAGCTTTTTTGACGCCGTTATTTCCATGGCTGCCTTCTGTCCCTTTTCATGCATCTGCCTGTCCCTGTGCAGGAGGCCGGCGCGGCGCTCAGAACATGTTTGACGCTTATCCCGCAGGGAGGCACGCCCGGCTTCTTTCGCCGGATACAGACAGGCTGTGTGCTTTCTGGCATCAGTGGGGTGCGTTTTTGAGTTTCGGGCAGTTGGAGAATGCATTCCTGCCGATCCTGGTGGAACGCCCCCACATCAATACATTTTCCAGGCTGGTGCAGCCTTCAAAGGCATAATCGCCGATGTACTCTGTCCCGCTGGAAATGCTGACCTCTTCCAGACTGGTGCATCCCTGAAATGCATGATCTCCAATATTGGTATCGCCCCACAGAAGCAGTGTATCCATGTCCGAGCAGCCCTGGAAGGCATATTCTTCAATGACCGTACAGCTGCTGGGTATACTGATGTCGTCCAGACTGCTGCAGTTCCGGAAGGCGTTTTTCCCGATCGCTGTAATATCTCCCCAGATGATGACGGAGCTCATATTGGTGCAGTTTTCAAAGGCAGACTCCCCGATGTATGTCACGCTGCCGGACAGGCTGATGTCCGTCAGCTTGGAACAGTCTTTGAAGGTGTTCTTTTCAATGCTGACCGGATCTCCCCACATGATAACCGTTTTCAGGCTGGAGCACCCTTCGAAGGCTGATTCCCCGATGAATGTGGTTTCGCCGGGAATGTCAATATCCTTAAGACTGGTGCAGCCTTTGAATGCCTGTGCTCCAATGTACTCAATATCTGCTCAATTGAGAAGGCTTTTCAGCTGGGTGCAGTTTTCAAAGGCACCGTCGGCGATACGGGTAACGTCCCTGCCGTCAATCTCAGAGGGAATGGTCATGCTGCTCTGTGCCCTGGTATAGCCGACAATCTCGATGTTCCCTTCCTGGGTATACCGGTACTTTACATCCTGATAGCTCATGACCGTACCATCCGAGGCAGCCGGGGCGGCGGCCGGGGACAGGGGAACCGTCACAATTGCAGCCGATCGTACGTCTTCCTCTTCTGTTTCCGCAGGCTGTTCAGCGGTCTCCGGCAGGGCGAGATCCAGCTTATGCACGTAAAGCGTAATAGCCTGATAGGTCTGGCTTTCGATCAGGTTGGAATATTCATTGCCCTTGCTGTCCTTCGAGTATGTCAGCTTCATCTCGGCATTGGGGGGAACATCCTGCGCGGTGACCACATACTGTTTCAGCAGATCCTCGTTTTCCGGATCAAGATAGGCACCGTCATCCGCAACGAAGTTGAACCTTATGCTGGATGCGCCGTACTTATCCCGGCGGTCTCCGCCAAGGGAAGTGTAGCCAAAGGAATACACGTTTTTCCCCACATAATTGCGGATGTAGCACGTATACTTATCCGGGGAGGGAGCCAACGGAATCAGTTCAAAGGCAACAGGATCCCCGGCCAGCGTCCCGTCAATGCGCTTAACGGTCAGGTCAATCACATCCAGGCTCTGAAAATCGATCAGGTTGCTGTACTCATTCCCGTCGCTGTCTGTGCTGAAAATATACTTCATCTCCGTGTTGGGCGCCAGGTTCTGCCCGGTGACGATGTACTGCTGCAGCAGGCGTTCGTCCCCAATATCCAGATACATGCCGTCTTCCGTGACGAAGATGAATTCCAGATAGCCTGCACCGTACTTCTCCAGACGGTCACCGCCCAGGGAAGTGTAGCCGAATCCCGCTGCATTCCTTCCGACATAGTCCTGAATATACCAGGTGTACTTATCCGGGGAGGGATATACCGACACGGGGACATGGGCCGCCTGACGGCTGCTGCGTTCAGATGTCGCTTCCCGGATCAATTCGTCCAGTTCCGCGTCTGTCAGGGCAGCGTAATCGATGTCAAGCGCCAGTGCAGACGCAAAACAGGCAAGGACCATAAGACAGACAAGCAGCAAGGTTGTGCGTTTTTTCATAGGGACTCCTCCTTTATCATGAAGTTCTGTGCTGCGCCGGAGACGGATATCCGAAGTCCCGCTATACACTGCAGTCACTGACATCAGGGAGAATTCAGGTTCTCCGGCATTTGCAGAGCACCGGGAATCCGGGATCTGACCTGAAATGTATGATTGCAGTGCGGAAAGAACAGGACAAAGAGAC
>CAMOVR010000078.1 GCA_946627565.1 uncultured Clostridia bacterium | reverse complement strand
TTTTCAGCAAGTGGGGTTTAGAGGACTCGAACCTCCGACCTTTACGATGTCAACGTAACGCTCTAACCAGCTGAGCTAAAACCCCGTTTCCGTCGACGTCCGATATCATACCATAATTCATCGGAAGCTGCAAGCGGATAAATTGAAAGGTTTCGGAAGAAATTACAGATTTGATACATATTGAAATAATAAGAAAAACAGACTGAAACAGATTGTGAAATACTGCTTCAGTCTGTTTTTCTTATTCTGCATCAGAAGAAATGGTTCCGCCAGGGTCGGAGCCGGAACCTTCCGTTTCCTCTGTCTGGATTCCGGTATCCTCCTCAGGGACGGTGAGCACCGACTCCAGGGTTTCCAGTACCTTATCCCTTCCTGTGCTGTCCTCGCTGGAGAAACAGATAATCTGCCAGGGCTGTACCAGCAGTGCCCTGCAGATGGGGGCCAGCTGTTTCTGACGGGCACCCCGGCTGATCTTGTCGCACTTGGTGGCAATCACCGTAAAAGGGATATTCATCTGCCTCAGGAACTGGTTCATCTGAATATCATCCTGGGTGGGTTCGTGGCGGATATCCACCAGACAGAAGACGTGCTGAAGTTCACGGGAGGTGGTGAAATAGTCCTGCATCATCTTTCCCCAGCGGAGCTTCTCCTGCTTATCGACCTTGGCAAACCCGTAGCCGGGCAGGTCTACAAGATGAAAGCTTTCGTTGAGAAGAAAGATGTTGATCAGCCGGGTCTTTCCCGGCGTGGAACTGGTGCGGGCAAGTTTACTGCGGCGTGTGACGCAGTTGATGAGACTGCTTTTGCCCACATTGCTTTTGCCCACCACTGCGATCTGGGGCAGCCCGATGCCGGGGAAGTCCCGGTAGGCGGGCAGGGAGATGACGAAATCAGCGCGTTTAATTTCCATCCGCGTTTTCCCTCTCATTATCGGTGAGGAGGCCTTCGGGCATCCGCACCAGTGCCTCTTTCAGAACGTCATTGATCAGATCTGCAGCCACAATCCTGAACTGGGTGAGCACATGGGCCGGGATTTCTTCCAGATCCTTCAGGTTCTCGCGGGGGATAATGAGGCAGCGTATGCCGGCCCGGTAGGCAGCCAGTGTCTTTTCCTTCAGGCCGCCAATGGGCAGTACCCGTCCGCGCAGCGTGATTTCACCGGTCATGGCCACATCCTGCCGCACGGGGATACCGGTGAGGGCGGAGGTGATGCAGGTGATCAGGGTGACGCCGGCAGAAGGACCGTCCTTTTTGACGGCACCTTCCGGGACGTGGACATGGACGTCAAGCTCTTTGTAGAAATCCGGTTTGAGACCGAGTTCCCTGCAGTGGGCACGTACCCAGCTGAAGGCGGCTTCGGCGGATTCCTTCATGACGTCACCGAGCTTGCCGGTGAGCTGAAGCGTGCCCTTGCCGGGCATGGTGGTGCATTCCACCTCCAGGGTTTCTCCGCCCACCTCGGTATAGGCCAGTCCGTTGACAATGCCCACCCGGGGCTCCTTTTCCGGCATTTCCCTGGTGTAGCGGACAGCACCGAGATAGCTGTGCAGCACTTCCGGGGTGACATCTATGGCCGATACGCCCGTGTCCAGCATGGTCACCACACTCTTGCGCGCCACCTTGGCTATGGTTCTCTCCAGGGTGCGGACGCCTGCTTCCCGGGTATACCCTTCAATCAGGCTGCGCATGATGTCCTCTGACATGGTCAGGGCATTGGGCTGCAGGCCGTGGGCCTTTGTCTGCTTGGGAAGGAGGTGCAGCATGGCGATATGCAGCTTCTCCTCTTCCGTATAGGAAGGCACCTCAATGATTTCCATGCGGTCAAAGAGGGGACCGGGGATGTTGTCTACGGAATTGGCGGTGGTGATGAACATGACCTTGCTCAGGTCAAAGGGGATTTCCATGTAATGGTCACGGAATTCCATGTTCTGTTCAGAGTCCAGCACTTCCAGCATGGCGGAAGCCGGATCCCCGCGGGTGTCCATGGCCATCTTGTCAATCTCATCAAAGAGGAACACCGGGTTCATGACCCCTGCCTGCTTGATGCCGGAGATGATCCGGCCCGGGATGGCGCCCACATAGGTCCGGCGGTGGCCCCGGATCTCGGCCTCGTCCCGGACGCCGCCGAGGGACATCTGGACAAACTTGCGTCCAACCGCCTTGGCAATGGCGCGGACGATACTGGTTTTGCCCACACCGGGAGGGCCCACAAAGCACAGGATCGGGCCCTTCATATCCTTCTTGACCTGAAGAACCGCCAGGTATTCCACGATGCGTTCCTTGACCTTGTCCAGACCGTAATGGTCCTCTTCCAGGACTTTCCGGGCCCTGTCCAGGTCCAGGTTGTCCTCCGTGAGTTTTCCCCAGGGCATGTCAAGGATCCATTCGATGTATGTCAGGCTGGTGGTGATTTCCGGGGTGCCGGGAGTCATGCGGGAGAGGCGTTCGATTTCCTTTTCGCATTTTTCACGGGCTTCGTCATTGAGGGGCGTGTTCTTCAGCCTCTCCTTCAGCTCGTCTGCATCCGTTATTTCAGGATCGCCAAGCTCGGTCTGGGCAGCTTTGATCTGCTCACGCAGATAATAGTCCCTCTGGCTCTTCTCCATGGCATCATGGATTTTGGAGGTGAGATCCTTTTCCAGCTTTGCGATCTCCAGAGCCTGCATCAGGAAGGTCAGGAGCTTTTCCAGCCGCTCCGGAACAGACCGGGCAAGCAGGATGTCCATCCGCTCGCTGAGCTTGACCAGGGTGCCGGAGGCTATGGTATCCGCAAACATGCCGGGCTTGCGAATCAAGGAAATGGATTCCATGGCGTCAGGCGCAACCCGGTAGCTGACGGAGGAGAGCTGGGAGAGAGTATCAAAACAGGCGTTCATCCGGGCTTCAATCTCCGGAGTCACGGTGTCGTCATCTGTGAGCGCTTCCACAGTTGCCCGGATATAGGGCATTTCATCGGTAAAGCCCCGCAGTATTCCGCGGTACTCGCCCTGCACAAGAACCCGGATGATGTCTCCGGGGAGATTCATGATCTGCCGTACCGTGGCAACCGTGCCGACGGGATAGAAGTCCTGGTTCCGTGGGGTTTCTGTGTCGGCATCCTTCTGGGTTGCGAGAAAGACACGCTGGTCCGACTGCATGACGGCATCAAGTGCGCTCAGGGAAAGGGTGCGGGAAAGGTCAAAGGTCAGGGAAGTATTCGGGAAAAGCATGAGCTCCCTGAGAGGTATGAGTGGGAGCGTTTCAACCGGCTTTATGTCTTCTGGCATAGTATCCTCCTGAAATACCCTTGCATGTAAGGGTCTTATGAGTATACACCAAACCATTGTTTTTGAACAGAGAAGAGGAAAGAATAGAAAATGCACAAAAGGTACAGAAAATCAAGTTGACACGGCATGGGAAAACCGGTACATTTTGCATGAGTTAAGACTGAAGACTCAGTCTGCGCCTGGTGCGCAGGATGAAAGGAGAAAGTGGATCCATGAAAAAAGTATTGTCTGTTCTTCTCTGCCTCTCAATGTTGCTCGTGGTGATGTCTGCCAGTGCTGACAAACTCAGCGAACTGAAGGAAGCCGGAAAGATCCGCGTGGGCGCCAACGTTGCGTTCCCGCCCTATGAGTTCTACTATCAGGATCCTGAGACCGGCGAGGAAGTCATGGAAGGCTTCGATGTCATGCTGGCACGGGGCATCGGGGAAGAGCTGGGACTGGAAGTTGAGATTCTCGACCAGGCATTCTCCGGTCTGATCACCGCTCTGTCCGTGGGCGATCTTGACATGATCATCTCCGGTCTGGCCGTGAAGCCTGAGCGCCTTGAAGTTGTGGACTTTACCGTTCCCTACTTTTCCGGCGAGCAGATCATGCTCATGACAAAGGAGAACGCTGAAAAGTATAAGACCGTGGAAGACATGAAGGGCAAGACCATTGGCGCACAGATGGGTTCCCTTCAGGCCCAGATTCTGGAAGAACAGTTTGCCGAGAGCGTTCCGTACCTGATTGACAGCCCCAACGTCCTGGCACTGGACCTGGTGCAGGGCAACATTGACGGCTGGCTGATTACGGACCTGGTGGCCAAGCAGTACATCGCCGCCTATGCCGATGCGGTGGAACTGGTGATCTGCGATGTGCCCGTGGTGTATGACAACAGCGCCGGCATCGCCGTGGCCGTACAGAAGGGCGACAATGCCTCCCTGCTGGAAGCCCTCAATGCGTATATCACCCGCATCAAGGAAGACGGAACCTTTGACAGCTGGGTAAACGAAGCTGCCGCCAAGTCCGCCAGCCTGCTTGGAATTGAATAAGAAACGAACCTGAATCAGGTCCCGCCGCTCAGGTGGCGGGACCTCTTTACATGATGGGGGAGGGAATGACTTGATCGATTTAACCAAGGTATGGACGATCCTGACCACGAAATTCTCCACGTTCATGCAGGGTGTCGGCGTGACCCTGGAGCTGGCCCTGCTGACGGTTCTGATGGGCTCGCTGCTGGGTCTTGTGGTGGCCGTGTTCCGCAGGACCCGGATATGGCCCCTGCGGATTCTTATGAACGTGTATGTGGCTTTCATCCGCGGAACGCCGCTTCTGGTACAGGTGCTCATCGTGGTGTACGGCCTGCCCCAGATCGGGCTCAGGCTTCCGCGCATGACGCTGTGTGTCATTGCACTGGTAATTAACTCTGGCGCCTATATGGCGGAACTGATCCGTGCAGGCCTGCAGTCAGTGGATATCGGACAGTCGGAGGCTGCAGATTCCCTGGGCATGAGCGGCACCCAGCGCATGCTGTATGTCATCCTGCCCCAGGCCATCAAGGTGACGCTCCCTGCGGTGGGCAATGAGTTTATCGCCATCATCAAGGAATCTTCCGTTCTGTATGCGGTGGGCGTGTACGAACTGACCTACCAGGCCTACAAGCTGGCTTCGGTGAACTACCGCTATCTTGAAACGCTGCTGGATGCGGCTCTGATTTATTTCGTGCTGACCTATGCCACGACCAAGCTGCTGGGCCTGCTGGAAAGGAGGATGCGCCGCAGTGAAAAGAACAGAGAATGACAAAAGACCCGATACGGAAATGAACGGGGTCATTGATTCGGGATCCAGCGGCGAACTGCTCATTGAAATCCGGGGGCTTAAGAAGAACTTCGGAAAACTGGAAGTCCTCAGGGGCATCGACCTGAACGTGCACAAGGGAGACGTGCTGGTGCTCATCGGACCCTCCGGCAGCGGCAAGTCCACCCTCCTCAGGTCTGTGAACATGCTGGAAAAGCCCACGGAGGGACAGATCATCTTTGAAGGAACGGACATGACCAGAGCCGGCAAAAAAGATCTGTACCAGCTGCGGGAGCGCATGGGCATGGTTTTCCAGCAGTTCAACCTGTTCCCGCATCTGCGGGTGAAGGACAACATCACCATCAGCCCGCGCAAGGTAAAGAAGATGGCACCGAAGGATGCCGAGGAGCAGGCCATGTCACTGCTTACCCGGGTGGGCCTGCAGGACAAGTGGAACGAGTATCCCGAGCGCCTCTCCGGCGGTCAGAAACAGCGCGTGGCCATTGTCAGGGCCCTTGCCATGAACCCGGATGTGATGCTCTTTGACGAGCCCACCAGCGCTCTGGACCCGGAAATGGTGGGTGAGGTGCTGGACGTCATGAAGCGCCTTGCAGCCGACGGCATGACCATGCTGGTGGTGACCCATGAGATGCGCTTTGCCCGGCAGGTGGCGGACTATGTGCTGTTCCTGGACGGCGGCGTCATCGTGGAGGCGGGAAAACCCGGTGACCTGTTCGATCATCCGCAGCAGGCCAGAACCCAGGATTTCCTGCAGAAGGTGCTGTAAGGGAGGAGACAGGGATATGCTGACGACACCCATGGAGACGCTGAAGCGCTATATAGACCAGCCCAGCGGATCCTTTGACCGCGAAGATGTGGAGCGGATGGCGGATATCATCACGGAAGACTTTGCCTCCCTGGGCTTTGAGGTGGAACGGATTCCCGGAAAGGTGCATGGCCCCGTTCTCCGGGCCAGGTACGGCAGGGGTGAAAAGCAGCTCATGCTCATGGGACACATGGATACCGTGTTTCCCAGGAACGTGTATGTGCCCTTTAAGGAAATCGGGGACGGGAAGGCCATGGGCAGCGGTGTCATCGACATGAAGGGCGGCATCGTCATCATGCTCTATGCCCTGAAAAAGGTGCTTCCGGAACTGGATCCGGAAAAGGTGCGGCTGTGCGCCGTCATCAATCCGGATGAGGAGGTGGGCTCTCCGGAAAGCGGCCGGGTCATTCTTGAAACGGCCCGGGAAAGCTTTGCGGCCCTGAGCTTTGAGCCCTCCGGGGCCGACGGGCGGCTGACCTGTGCCCGCAAGGGCGTCACCTCCGTGAAAGTGTTCTGCGAAGGCAGGGCCGGTCACGCGGGGAGCGAGTACACAAAGTGCGCAAGCGCCATACAGGGCCTGTGTGCCCAGATCACAAAGCTGTATGCCCTCAGGGATGATAGCAGGGAGATTTCCTTCAACGCGGGAAAGATCTCCGGGGGAACCGCGGAAAACGTGGTGGCGCCCTGGGCCAGGTGCAACTGTGAATTCCGGTATTTCGATGAGGCCCTCAAGCCTGTCCTTATGGACCGCATACGGGAAATTGTATCCGATGAGCCCGTGGACGGGGTCAAAACCAGCCTCACCTTCGGGGCCAGCCACCCGGCCATTGACCTGAATGAAAAGAGCCAGGCACTGCTGGATATGGCCCTTGAGACAGCGCAGAAGCAGGGCAGAAGGCTGTACCATGAACGCACCGGCGGAGCAGGGGATATCTCCATTGCCGGCCAGGCGGGCATCGGGGTGCTGGACGGCCTGGGCATGCAGGGTACCGGTATGCATACGGTGCAGGAGACGGCCCAGGTGGATGTCATGCCTCTGCAGATTGACCTGGCGGCGGAGATGATAGGCAGGGTCAGCCGGGGCATATGAGTGCCTGCGGCAAAGGCGTTATAAAAAAATGGGACCGCGCGTAGGTGCGCGGTCCCATTTTTAAAACTCTCACAGGGCTCAGAGCATAAGCACCCGGACCTGCTCCCCGGCTTTCAGGGCCGGTGAACCGGCGGGAATGTCGATCAGGCAGTTGCAGCCCACCATGCCCAGGGTGGAGCCGTTGGTGGTGCTGCCGTCCGTCACATGAACCGTCCCGGCGGCATACCTGCCCTGGATCATGCGCCGCTGGGGGCTTGATTTGGGAAAATCGTTCATGAGAACGGCATCAAAGCCGGGATTGACGGGGGCGGTGCTGCCGGAGAGGCGGGCTATGACAGGCTTGGCAAACAGTTCAAAGCCCACCCTGGCGGCAAAGGGATTGCCGGACAGACAGATCATGAGCCTGCCGCTGACTTCTGCGCACAGCAGGGGGCTGCCGGGCTTCATGGCGATGCGCCAGAAAAGACGCGTGGCGGAAAGCTCGGGCAGAACCTGGTGCATGATGTCCTTTTTCCCCACACTGACGCCGCCGGTGGAGATAATCAGGTCCACGGAGGACAGGTTCTCCCGGATAAGATGCGCAGCATGCACAGGATCGTCAAGGGAGGTTATGTGATGCGTGACTTCCGCGCCAAGTTCCTGTATCCGTGCCGTAAGCACAGGGCCGTTTGAGTCGTACACTTTCCCGTATGCCGGCTTTTCGCCGGGGGCAAGCAGCTCGTCCCCTGTCTGAAGGAGCAGAACATGCACGGGGCGGAAGACACGGACCGTCTCCATGCCCTGGGTGGCTAGGGCTCCGATGAGGCTGGCATCCATGACGGTGCCCTTTTCCGCGATTAAGGTGCCCTCCGGAATGTCCTCCCCTGCAGGACAGACATTCATGCCGGGCTTTAAGGCCTGATAGATCTTTACCGTATCCATGCCTTCATCCGTGTCCTCCTGGCGGATGACACAGTCGCAGCCGTCGGGGACCGGGGCTCCGGTCATGATCCGCAGGGCTTCCCCGACACCTGCATGAAACGTCCGGGTGCAGCCCGCGTCCGCTTCCCCTATGACTTTGAGAACCGCCGGGTTTTCCGGTGAAGCCCCGGAGATATCCGCGGCATGGCAGGCGTAGCCGTCCAGAGGGGAGCGCCGGAAGTGGGGGACGGCAAGGCCTGCGGTA
The DNA here is from genome assembly GCA_946627565.1 of uncultured Clostridia bacterium. Lineage (GTDB taxonomy): Bacteria > Bacillota > Clostridia > Christensenellales > Aristaeellaceae > UBA2943. The sequence goes on along the minus strand of CAMOVR010000078.1, from coordinate 8,265 downwards.
AGCGTTTCCGCCAGGATTCTGCCGCTGCTTTTCACCAGGGGCACATCTTCCGCCTGCCCTGCGGGGGCGGCGTGACGGAGAAGAAGATCAAGGGCATCTTCCGGAATCATGGGTTTTGACATGGGACTTGGCATGGTTACCTCCTTTGGCAAGGCTTTACATACAGGCGGGGAATGCCTATAATCGGGCATACAGCGGGACGAAAGGAAGAAAGACAGCATGAAGATTGTGACCCTGGTGGGGATCCGCAAGGCAGGCAAAACAACCACGGTGGAGGAGCTCATCCGTGCCATCCGGAGGCAGGGCAGGACGGTGGCAACCTGCAAGAACATCGGCTGTCCGGCCTTTTCCATGGACCAGAAGGGATCCAATACCATGCGGCACCGTCTGGCGGGTGCTTCGGCTGTCTGTGCAAGAGGCAAGCGGGAAACCGACTTTGTTGTGCCCTCTGTCATGCCCCTGTCCCGGATCCTTCGCCATTTTGAGGGTATGGATTATGTGCTGCTGGAAGGGGATGCCCTGGCACCGGTACCGCGGCTGGTGGCAGCCCACACCATGGAGGATGCCGCGGAGCGGATGAACCACCGCACCATAGCCCTGGTGGGGAAGATTGCCATGGAAAACCGTGAAGCACTGCCGCTGCCGGCATTCAACCCCCTGACGGAGGCAGATGAACTGCTTGCCTTTATCGATCAGAATGTCCCGGACACGGAGATCACCGAAGAGCTGGACGTACAGGAAGACACAGAGCTGCAGCAGAAGAACCGGCAGTTCTGCGCCATGAACTGCACTCATCACGGCAGGGAGGCCGTCAGCGTCAGTATCGGCGGTCAGGAAGTGAAACTGACAGAAGAACAGAAACAGACCGTGCTTGGCTGGTTTATGCAGCCTGCGTGTGAGTAAGCCGTGGGAAAGCCGTTTCCCGCGGCGCTTTATTTTTCTGCAAAGGCAGGATCTGCTTCCGTCCCTCCTGTTTCTTCCGGGTACAGGGGCAGAACATTCACCGGGGCGATCCCCAGTTCCTCCGGGAACTGCTGGGGCCTGCGGTCCTTGGGCAGGCGCCACCAGAGGTTCTCGCTGCTTTTCTCCTGCCGGTCCGTGCGGAACTGGATAACCCATTCAAAGGGTTCCTCCATTTCCCGCACAAAGGTGACGGGAAAGCGGTTGTCCCTGCAGGAAGGATGAAAGTAGTGGGCGCGTATGCCCACCATGCACAGATCGTCCCGCAGGGGTTTTGCGGTGCGAAGACGTATGCCCCAGTCCAGCGCTTCCAGCTCATATTCGCTGATTTTCCGCGCCCTGGAATGATTCTTGCACCCGGTAAGCCGGGACGCGCACAGACTGCCGGGATCGGAAAACAGCTCCTTGGTGGGCCTCGGGGGGATCAGAAAGCCATGATCCATCACCGCAATGGACCGGCACATGTGGTAGGCCTCGTCCCGGTCATGGGTGACCATGAGCACGGGCAGGTCCAGGGTATGGAGAAGGTCCTTCAGTTCGATCTGCAGTTTCAGCCGCAGATGGGCATCCAGGGCTGAAAAAGGCTCGTCCAGCATGAGAAGGGCGGGCCGGCTTGCCAGGATCCTGGCCAGGGCTGTCCTCTGCTGCTGGCCGCCGGAGAGCTGGTGGGGCCGGAGACGCTGAAGGTCGGTCAGCTGCATGAGACGGAGCATTTCCTCCAGGAACTGCTCCTTTTTCTTTCTGTCCTTTTCCTTTCTGAGGCCGCAGAGAATGTTCTGACGGACATTCATATTGGGAAAGAGGGCATAGTTCTGGAAAAGGTACCCTGTGTTCCTTGCCTGGGGCGGGAGGCAGATATGCTTTTCGCTGTCAAACAGGGTCCTGCCGTCCAGCACAATTCTGCCCTTGTCCGGGCGCTCGATGCCGGCGATGCACTTGAGGGTCAGACTTTTGCCGCAGCCGGAGGGGCCCAGCAGACCCGTGATCCCGTTTTCACAGGAAAAGGAAGCATGAAGGGAAAAGGCCCCCAGGGCCTTTTGAATGTCCACTTCAAGGCGCATGCTGCTTCACCGCCTTTTTCTGTCTGTCCTCCAGCAGGTTGACAGCCAGCAGCACAACGGCCGAGATGGCCAGGTTCACCAGGACCCAGAACATGGCGCCGGCTTCGTCATTGGTGCGCCAGAGCTGGTAGACGGTGGTGGAAATGGTGGCCGTACGCCCCGGCGTATAGCCGATGAGCATGGAGGTGGCACCGTATTCCCCCAGAGCCCGGGCAAAGGCCAGAACGATACCGGCCAGAATCCCCTGACGGCAGGCGGGCATACGGATGCGCCAGAAAATATACGTATTGGAAAGCCCCAGGGTCTGGCCCGCCTGGGCCAGGGTGCTGTCGAAACTCTCGAAAGCACCCCGGGCTGTGCGGTACATGAGGGGCAGGGCCACGGTGACGGAGGAGATGATTCCTCCGTACCATGTCATGACAAACCGGATTCCATACTGTGCAAGCCACTGGCCTATGGGCCTGCGGACACCGAAGATGAGGATCAGAAAATACCCGCATACGGTGGGCGGCAGGACCATGGGCAGGGTCAGGACTGCATCCACAATGCCCTTTACGACCTTTGGAAGCCGGGACACCAGATGGGCAGAGAAGATCCCCAGAAAAAAGACCAGGATGCTTGAAATCAAGGCAATCCGGAGGGAATTCCACAGAGGAAACCAGGAAAAGCCTGCGGTACTCACATATTCAGCCATATGCATGATTACTCGGGTCTGTCAAGGGGAGTGAAGCCCACGGAGGAAAAGACCTCTGCGGCTTCCTCGGAGAAGAGATAGTCAAGGAACTGCGCGGCGGCTTCCTGTGCGCTGCCGCTTTTGATCACGGCAGCGGGATAGACAACCTTTCCGCCGCACATCTCTTCCGTGGCCTCGTCCACCACGGTAAGCCCGGCTGAGAAGGCGTCGGTCCCGTAGATGATGCCGCAGTCCACGGAGGCTTCAGAAACCTGTGTGGTCACTTCCTTGACGTTGGAACCGTAGGTCACGCAGCCGGCGGAAGCCAGGTCCGTTTCGTCAAGGCCGTAGAAAGCAAGGATATTCCGGGTATACTGGCCCACCGGCACGTCGCTGTTGCCCATGGCCAGGAATACACTGTGCTCCTTAAGGCTCTCAGCGAGGCTGTCAAAGGATTCCACCTTCCCGGGGTTTCCATCCGGAACAGCCAGAGTGACCTTGTTTTCCAGCAGATTCACCCGGGTGCCCTCCAGCACGAAGTCCAGACCATCCGTATTCTTTTCAGGGTCCGCCGTGATATCCAGCTGGTCCATCTGCTTTTGGGCAGCGGAGATGAACAGGTCACAGGGGGCGCCTTCCTGAATCTGGGTCTTCAGGGTGCCGGAGGAGTCGAAATTGAGAACGAGTTCAATCTCCGGGTGGAGTTTGGCATACTGATCCCGGATGATGTTCATCGTCTCGGTCATGGAGGCGGCTGCGAACACGATCAGTTCTGTCTTCTCTTCGGCATGGACCGCAGAGAAGGGCAGGGCCGTCAGGAGGGCAAGCGCCAGGAAAAGGGAAAGAGCTTTTGAGATGTTCATACAACATCCTCCTTTTTTCCCCGTCTTTCAGGGGAGAATATGTCCGGGCATGGATTTACATGCCATCAGACCAAGGCTCAGTCCTTTGCGTTGACGGCGCACTCCTGCATGGTTCCCAGCAGCATCTTCAGACCGTGCTCCACGGCAGGCAGTACAGGCTGCAGGTTCTCCCGGCAGGCTTTGGGACTGCCGGGCAGATTGATAATGAGGGTGTTTTTCCGGATGCCTGCCACACCGCGGCTGAGACACCCCCTGGGGGTGATCTGCAGACTGTAGTAGCGCATGGCTTCCGGAATGCCGGGCACCTGCCGCTCAATCACGGCCAGGGTGGCCTCGGGTGTCTGGTCCCGGGGCGCAAACCCGGTGCCGCCGGTGGTGAGGATGAGATCTGCCTCGCCTCCGTCGCAAAGGGATATAAGCTGACTGGACAACTGTTCAGGTTCGTCCGGAAGAAGCAGACGGCGGACAACGGTATACCCGTTTTCCTCAAGCATATCCTGCAGGACCTGCCCGGATACGTCCTCTCTCTCCCCGCGGGCGCCCTTGTCACTCAGTGTAATAATGGCAGCGCGGTACATTTTTTAATCCTCCACAGTGCTGATTTCATCGCCTTCCCGGATCTCTCCGCCCTCCAGCACACGGGCGAAGATTCCCTCATGGGGCATGATGCAGTAGCCCACTCTCTGGGCAATGGCGCAGCCTGAATGGCATTCCTTGCCAATCTGGGTAACCTCAAGCAGCACATCCCCGCATTTCAGGCGGGTCCCTACGGGCAGGCGTGCACAGTCAATGCCGTCCACCAGCAGGTTTTCACCGAAGGCGCCGTCACTGACGCAGGCGCCCTGAAGATTGAACGCTTCCACCTTCTGCCAGGAAAGCAGGGATACCTGGCGGTGCCAGTTTCCCGCATGGGCGTCACCCTCAATGCCCCAGTCCTTCAGGACCGTGGCATGGTGCACGTTTGTTTTCTCTGTTCCTTTTTTGGGGCTGGTACACACCGCCCGGATGATGCCGACAGCCATATGTTTATCCTCCTATGGCGCTCATGGCGCGCTTTTCAGGGTCCTGTATCGCGTGATTTGCAAATTCGTGTTCCCGGGGCTTGCGGGCAATGGCATCCTTAAGTGCCTCGGTGATCTGCCTGTCATCCGCACCGTTTCGCAGAAGCTCCCGCAGGTCGAGATCGGAAGCGTGGTTCAGACAGAGCTTCAGCTGCCCGTCTGCCGTCAGGCGGATGCGGTTGCAGTTGTCGCAGAAAGCATGGGATACGGCGGCAATGAAGCCGATAGAACCCCTGAAGCCGGCGGGCCTGAAATATTCCGCAGGTCCGTCCCCGTGGGGCTGAGGGTCCTTTTCCATGGGCCCGAAGGCTTCCTCCAGCCATTGACGCAGCTCAGGCAGCGGCAGGGGCCGGACCGTTCTGCCAAAGCCCAGGGGCATCAGCTCGATGAAGCGGACACATATGTCCCTGTCCCTGGCAAGACCTGCCAGGTCAAGCAGCCCCTGCTTTTTCAGGGACCTTACCGGCACCGCGTTGATTTTCACCTGCAGCCCGGCGTCAAGTGAAGCCTGAACCGCATCCATGGGGTTCTGAAGATGCCCCATGCGGGTGATGGTCCTGTAATCCTCCGCATCCAGGGTGTCAAGGCTCAGATTCACCGCATCTAGCCCTGCCTCCTTTGCGGCATCAGCGTTTCCGGCAAAAAGGACGCCGTTGCTGGTCATGGCAATGCGGTGAATGCCGGGGATGTCCTTAAGGCCCCGGATCAGGTCAAGCCAGTTCTGGCGGACGGTGGGTTCCCCGCCGGTGAGCCGCACGCTGTCTATGCCCAGGGGTACCAGCAGTCTGCACAGGCGCAGGTATTCTTCATAACGGAGAATGTCCCCGTGGGTAAAGACCGGTATGCCATTTTCCGGCATGCAGTAGACACAGCGCAGGTTGCACCGGTCGGTGATGGAAAGCCGCAGATAATGGATGTGCCGGCCCTGGGCGTCAAGCATGGCTGTCCTCCTCCGTCTGTGTCCCCGGGCGGATGAATTCGCCGCTCTTGCCGCCGCTTTTGCGCATCAGGCAAATGTCCGTGATTTCCATGGATTTGTCGATGGCCTTGCACATGTCATAGACGGTGAGAAGAGCCGTGGATACCCCGGTGAGGGCTTCCATCTCCACCCCGGTCTGGGCCGTGGTCTTCACCGTGCAGCGGCATACGACGCTGCAGCTGTCAGGATGGAGGTCAAAATCTATGGAAACCTTTCCGATGGGCAGAGGATGGCACAGGGGGATCAGGTCGCTGGTTTTTTTGACGCCCATGATGCCGGCAATCCTGGCTACACCCAGCACGTCACCCTTGGCGGCCGTGCCCCTGCGGATGGCTTCAAAGGCATCCCCTCCGGTGTGGATCACCCCGGAGGCCGTGGCTGTCCGGACGGTTTCCTTTTTCTCTGTCACGTCCACCATGATGGCGGCGCCTGTCTGGTCAAAATGCGTAAGTTCCATTGCAGGACTCCTTGTCAGAAATTACCAGCCCTTGCCGAACCCGCAGTTGGGGAAGGTGCATACAGGGCAGGAGAGGCACAGGCCGCCTTCACCGAGGGCAGCCAGGTCCCGGGCCGTGACCGGGTCATCCGCGATCAGCCGCGGCAGCACCAGGTCAAAGATGGTCCTTTTGGCGTACATGACGCAGCCGGGGAGCCCCAGCACGGGAATGCGGTTTTCACCGAAATAGGAAAGCAGGAACATGGCGCCGGGCAGCACGGGGGCACCGTAGGAAACAATCTGAGCCCCGGTGTTGCGGATGGCAAGCGGTGTCCGGTCGTCCGGGTCCACGCTCATGCCGCCGGTGCATACCACCATCTCGGCGCCCCGGCTGAGCAGGCTGAGGATCTGCCCGGTAATCCGCTCATGGTTGTCATCTGAGATCTCATGGCCCATGACGGTGCAGCCAAAGGCCTCCAGCTTGCTGATGATCACCGGCGTGAATTTGTCCTCAATGCGCCCGTGGAAGACTTCATTGCCCGTGGTGACAATGCCCACCTTCTTTGGATGGAAGGGCATCACATGGAAAATGGGGCCGCCCCCGGAAACCTCCCGGGCCTTCTTCATCTTTTCCTTCTCAATCACCAGGGGGATCACCCGGGTGCCGGCGATCTTGTCCCCGGCCCTGACCTGGGTGTTGCCGTGGCGGGAGGCGATCATCATTTCACCGAGGCTGTTGACAGAAAGGAGCTTCTCCCGGTCGATCTTCAGCAGTCCGTCATAATCCGCGATGAGCTCGATTTTTCCTTCCTTCACAGGGGAGGGGTGCATACCCTGCCCGGCGGAGATATCATAGAGGATCTGGGCGGCATCGTTTTCATGCAGCATGTTCTCATTGTTTTCCCATATGTAAATGGTATCCTTGCCGCAGGACAGGAGAACGGGGATGTCTTCTTCCCGTATGATATGGCCCTTGCGGAAAACGGCGTCCTTGGTGACGCCGGGAATGATCTGCGTGATATCGTGGCAGAGAACCTGCCCGACAGCGTCCTGTGTGCGCATGAGTTTCATGAAGACAATGCCTCCTGAGTTAAATGAGTCTTTCGGCATTCTAGCACAGGCGGATTGATTTCACAAGACAGTTTGCCACTCCAATTCCATGCAGGAATACTATAAAGTAGAAAAAAACTGAATGTAAATCTCATATGAAAAAGTTGTACATGACAAAGACGGTATATGAGTATTTTAATTAGTCTTGACTAACACGGATGCGGAACCGTACAATCCTGTAAGAAGAATGAGAGCCGGTTCCGGCCCGTTCATCTGATCCGAATTGCTCCAAGCTGTATGCACCCTCCGGGCGGATACAGCCATTGGGTGGCGCGGGCAACTGCGTCGCCTGCCGTTTTGCGAAGGAGCGCCGGGAGGAGAGACATGCTTCAGGTGTGTTTGCTCTGCCCTGGCGGCTCTTTATTTTTCGTCTAAGGTGCCGGCATACGGCCGGCAGGCACATGTGAGAAACGGAGGAAACATTATGGCTGACAGAACGAAGTTCCTCGACAAGGACTATACACGCCGTCAGTTCCTGAAGCTGTCAGGAAAGAGTCTGGCTGGTCTGGCCTTGTCCGCCACCATGCTGAAAACCCTTGGCATCACGGAAGATGCCCTTGCCGAGGATCAGGTACGCGTGTGGGCGTTCCCCAACGGACTCCTGGTGGTCAACGCGGCACGCTGCGTGGGCTGCCAGCGCTGCGAGATCAACTGCACCCTGACCAATGACGGATGCTGCTCCAGCTACATCTCCCGCGTCAAGGTAACCAGGAATCTCTATTCATCCCGCAACGGCAACGGCCTGTATACGGAAAACAACTGGGTATATTTCCCGGACACCTGCCGTCAGTGTGCGGATCCTGCCTGCGGCAACGCCTGCCCCATGAAAGCGATCTATGCCAATGAAGACGGCATCCGCCGGGTGGATACGGAAAAGTGCATCGGCTGCGGTGCCTGCCACGAAGCATGCCCCTGGCATATGCCCACCGTCAATCCCGTCACCAAGAAGTCTTCCAAGTGCATCATGTGCGGTGCATGCGTGGAAGGCTGTCCTTCCGGCGCTCTGTCCATCGTACCGTGGGATCAGATCGTCTCCGCAAGTCAGGCTGTATAAGGAGGTAAGCAACTATGTCTGTGAAAAATGGCATTAACGGCTGGGCCGGTACGATCCTTCGCATCAAC
>CAMOVR010000077.1 GCA_946627565.1 uncultured Clostridia bacterium | reverse complement strand
GAGGTCTGGCGCTGTCAGTTGATGGACAGCGCGGGCACCGGGGCTGAGGTGATCCTGTATAATCTGGATGACAAGACGGTGGTTTCAACGGAGGTGACCCTGGTCCTTCATACCAGAGATGACGATGAGACCAGCCGGGTGCTGTTTCGGGCACATGACCTGAAGGCGCGAAAGAGAGAGCCCTATTCCTTTGCCGTGCCCCTGCCGGAAAGTGATGTTCCGCCTTCCCGCATTCAGGTGATTATTGAAAAAATCTGGTATGAGGACGGCACGGTATGGCGCCGGGGCCGCAATCCCATGACAGAATATATGACCAATGCCCTGAAAAACGGCAGGGATCTGGAAATGCTCCGGTACGTGGCAGGCGAACAGGCAGTGGGTTTCCCGGAAGAGCAGGGAAATGTCTGGCTGTGCGTCTGCGGGCGGCCCAACAGCCTCACCAGTGATGTGTGTGCCCACTGCCTGCAGAAGAAAAGCGATGTCTTCGCCAAATACAGCCGGGACAAGGTTGTGGAAGTGGTGGAGGAACAGCAGCGCAGGATGGACCAGAATGCCCGGGCCACCAGGGAGGAACTCTCCCGGGTGCAGGAAAAGCGGGAAGCGGAAGCCCAGGAAGCCAGTAAAAAGAAGCGGCGTACCTGGACACTGGTGATCTGTACGGCTGCGGTCCTTGTGCTGGGTTATCTTGCGGTTTTTCACCTTATGCCGTATCTGAGGTACCGGGACGCGGTGGCCCAGATGGAAGCGAAGGATTACACCGGGGCCATGCAGGCGTTTGCCGATATGGGAAACTATATGAATGCCCCGGATTATCTCCAGAGATGCCGGTATGAAGAGGCCAAGGAAAAGCTGGCCAGCAGCAAACCGGAGACACTGGAGGAGGCCAGGGATGCCTTCCTGGCTCTGGGCAGCTATCTTGACAGCGCCACACTGGCCAAGCAGGCGGAATACCTGCGGGGCACGGTGCTTCTGAACGATGGGAACATAGATCAGGCCAGGGAGGTTTTCCAGGCCCTGGGCACCTATCTTGACAGCCCGGATCTGCTGGTGCGCTGTGAGTATGAGGAAGCTGTGGCCAGCTATAACGCCGGAAAATACCTGGATGCAGCCGCAGCCTTTGATGCCCTTGGCAGCTATGCCGACAGCCAGGGCTTTGCCAAGGCCAGCCGCATGCAGGCTGCTCTGGCCGCACTGGAACAGGAGGACGCGGATACCGCCATCTCCCTGCTCTCTATGCTGCTGGATACGGAAGGCGCGGACGCGCTGCTGAAGCAGGCACATTATATGAAGGCCACCCAGCTGTTTGCGGCCGGGGATACCGCCGGGGCGGGCAATGAGTTCCTGGCAGCCGGGGATTATGAGGATGCCCGGGATATGGCCAGGGAATGCATCTACGCTCCTGCTGTGGAGGCCATGAACAATGGCGACTATGTCACAGCCGCCTCCATGTTCGCTTCCATCCCGGGCTATCTGGATGCGGATGAGAAACGCCTTGCCTGCATTTACCAGGAGGGCAGGGCTGCCATGCGGGATACGGAGTACCAGAGGGCCCGTTCCCTGCTGTCCCAGCTGCCGGAAGATTACGGCGATGTGGATAAGCTTCTGGTGGACTGCGATTATCTGCCGGCAAAGGCGGCCCTGGACAGGGGCGACTATGCAGCAGCGGTGACTGCCTTTGAGGCGCTTGGAGACTACGAAGACTCCCCGAAGCTTCTTCAGAAGGCCAGGTATGCCCAGGCGGGTGTGCTGGCAGAGGAAGGCAGGCTTGAGGAAGCAGCTGCAATCTATCTGTCCCTGGGAAACTATTCCAAGTCGGTCCAGCTTTACAGACAGACGGAGTATGAACTGGCATCCCGCCTGATGCAGGAAGCGGAATACGCAAAGGCAGCCGCTATATATGCAGAGCTGGGCAATTATATGCAGAGCAAAACACACCTGCAGGAAGCCCACTATGCCATGGCAGGCGCAGCCTATGCTGCCGGAAACTATGCAGAGGCAAAGAAGATATTCGAATCCCTTGGGACCTACTCCGACAGCCGGACCATGGTGAAGGCCTGCGATTACGCCCAGGCAGAGGCACTGCTGGCCGGGGGCAAAGAAGAGGAAGCCATGACACTGTTCCGGTCCCTGCAGGGGTATGAAGACAGCCAGGACAGGGCAGCTGCCATTGTCTACAGCCGGGCAGATGCACTGGAAAAGGAGGGCAGCCTTGCTCAGGCCGCTGAACTGTTTGCGTCCATTCAGTATTCGGATGCCGCGGAGCGTGCAAACAGCTGCCGTTACCATGAGGCGGAACGGCTGAGCGAAAACGGGAAACTTCAGGAGGCAGCGGATCTGTTTGCCTCCCTGGGGGATTATCTGGACAGCCGTGAGAAAGCAAACAGCGCCCTCTATGCCCTGGCAGATCAGATGTTCCGCACCGGCAAGTATGAGGATGCCGCATCGGTTTTCGCAGCCTTGGGCAATTACAGTGATGCCCAGGAAAGACTGTATGCCACATACTATACCCTGGGCAAGGCGGCAGCAGACGAAGGAAAGGATCAGGAAGCCCTGGCATGGTACGAGCAGGCGGGGGACTATGAGGACGCCAGCGAGCGCACCGAAAACACCTCTGCAGCCCTGTATGAGGAAAATGCCGGGAAGGCCCGGGAGGCATTTGCCCTGAGCCACTGGACGGAGGTTATCCAGATCCTGATGCCCCTGGACCTGACAGGTACGCTGCCGGAAACGTATCAGGACCTGCCGGAACTGTTTGCCAAGGCCTGCGGGGAATACGGCAGGCAGCTGGCGGAAGAGGAACGCTATGAGGAGGCGTGGCCGTATCTGCAGAGAGCCTCGGATCTGGAGGATGTTAAGGAAGTATTGGCCAGCCGCATGGAGTGGCAGCTGGCCGGCACCTGGGAAGGGGACGGTCATGTCCTGGTGCTGTCCGGCAATGGCCGGTGTACCCTGGACGGGGAAGAACACGCCTGGAGCATGAATGAACTGGGGGTTGTCTTCCTGGACGGGGAAAGGGCATTCAGTCTTGTAAACCATGTTGAGGATACCCTGGTTCTGCGCCTCCTGGATGATACCCTGGGCGCCGGGTCCTGGACTCTGTCCCGTACAGGGGAGGCTGACCTGGCCCCGCTGCCTGACGGGGAGACACAATTACCATCTGAATAAGGAGCACCCATATGAATGAGAAAAAAGATATTCTGAATCTGCTGGACTTTATCCGGCAGTCTCCCACGGCTTACCATGCCATCGAAACTGCGGCCCGCTGCCTTGAGAGATTTACGCATCTGGAGGAACACGAGCCCTGGCACCTTAAGGCAGGGGGCAGATACTATGTGACCCGCAATCAGTCCAGCATCATCGCCTTTGTCATGCCGGAAGATACTTTCTCACATTTTCAGATCGTGGCCAGCCACAGTGACTCTCCCATGTTCAGGATCAAGGAGCATCCGGAGATGGGGGACAAGGGGCACTATGTGCGCCTTGATGTGGAAGGATACGGTGGCATGATCATGTCCTCCTGGATGGACCGCCCCCTTTCAGTGGCGGGACGTCTGGTGGTGAAAACGCCCCAGGGTGTTGAGAGTCGTCTGGTGGACGCGGGAAGGGATCTTGTCCTGATCCCCAATGTGGCCATTCATATGAACCGGGAGGTCAATGAAGGCTTTAAGTTCCAGGCCCATGTGGATACCATGCCCCTGTGGGGAACCGGCGGCACGGAGGGAACTTTCCTGGATGTGATGGCGGAAGCTGCAGGGGTGAAGCAGGAGGATATCCTGGGCCATGACCTGTATGTGTATAACCGGATGCCGGGCACGGTGTGGGGCGGAAAGAATGAATTCTTCTCCGCACCCCGCATCGATAACCTGGAGTGCGCCTATTCGTCCCTTCAGGCCCTGCTGCAGAGCAAGCCGGGGAACCAGGTGAATGTGTGCGCCATCTTTGACAATGAAGAAGTGGGCAGTGAATCCCGCCAGGGCGCTGCATCCACATTCCTTTCCGATGTGCTGAACCGGATCCTGCTGGCCCGGGGCATGACAGGGGAGGATGCCATGAGGGCTGTCACTTCCAGCGTGATGGTATCTGCAGATAATGCCCATGCCACCCATCCCAACCATCCGGAGTATGCGGACCCGTATAACCAGGTATTCATGAACGAGGGCATTGTTATCAAGTTCTCAGCCCGCCAGAAATATACCACGGACGGGCTGTCGGAGGCGGTCTTCACCGAGGTGTGCCGTCAGGCCGGCGTGCCGGTGCAGCATTTCGCCAACCGCTCGGATATGCCGGGGGGATCCACCCTGGGCAGGATTTCCGGTTCCCAGGTTTCCATCCTGTCGGTGGATATCGGCCTGGCGCAGCTGGCCATGCATTCCTCCTATGAGACGGCAGGCGTCCAGGACCTGGATTCCATGGTCCGGGGCCTGACCGCATTCTATCAGACCAGGGTGAAGATGCTGGGGGATGGAAGGTGGGCCCTTGACAGACAGTCCCATGCGTGAAGAAGCGCTTGCAATCGAAAAGAGCATCCAGAAAAAGTACCGCAAGGAGCTCTGGACCCCCTTCATACAGGGGATCAAGCGGTACCGGCTGCTGGAGGAAGGCGACCGGGTGGCGGTGTGCATTTCCGGCGGCAAGGATTCCATGCTGATGGCCAAGCTCATGCAGATGCTGCAGAGAATCAGCGATTTCCCCTTTGAACTCTGCTATCTGGTTATGGATCCGGGATACAATGCCGTGAACCGGGCAAGGATTGAAGAGAATGCCGCACGCCTTGGGATACCGGTTAGCATCTTTGAAACGGACATCTTTCAGGTGGCCAACGGGATGGAAAAGAATCCCTGCTATCTGTGCGCCAGGATGCGCCGGGGCCATCTGTACAGCAGGGCACGGGATATGGGATGCAATAAGATAGCGCTGGGCCACCACTTTAACGATGTTATTGAAACAACCCTTATTGCCATGCTTTACGGCGCCCAGATGCAGGGCATGATGCCGAAGATCCGCGCATCGAATTTTGAAGGCATGGAACTGATCCGCCCCCTGTACTGTGTCCATGAAGAGGATATTATTGCCTGGAGCCGGTATAACCGCCTGGAATTCATACGCTGCGCCTGCCGCTTTACGGAAGTATCGGAAGAGGTGGAGGGCCACTCCAAACGCAGCGAGATCAAGGCACTCCTCAAGCAGCTGTGCCAGAAGGACCCGGATATTGAGCAGAGGATCTTTGCCAGTATTCACGCTGTGAATATCCGCACCTTTCCCGGATGGAAAGAGGGCGGGGAAGAACACAGCTTCCTTGAGTGGTATTAAAAAAGATGCAGACAATGTCTGCATCTTTTTGGCTTCAGACTTTTTTCCGATTGATACGCTGTACGGGCTTGTGCAGCGGTCTTGCAGGCACCTGCGGATTTTTCCGGGCCATGGAAACGTGGGGCTGGGCAGCTTCCCCTTTGAAATTCACATTTGCGGGACGGGGGTTCTGTCCCCGGGCGGCGGGCTGGGTGGGGGTGGTGATTTCCATGGGCCACTGGGATTCATGGACGGGCAGACGGAACCCCAGGAGATGTTCCACCTGGCCCAGCTGCTTGTATTCGTCTATGCAGCAGAAGGAAATGGCCGTTCCGCTTTTTCCGGCTCTTCCTGTGCGGCCGATGCGGTGGATGTATGCCTCCGGCTCCATGGGGAGGTCATAATTGATCACATGGCTGAGCCCTTCTATGTCAAGGCCCCGTGCTGCGATGTCCGTGGCGATGAGGAACCGGCATTCCCCGCTCTTGAAACGCTTCAGGGCAGAGACCCTGGCCCCCTGGCTCTTGTCCCCATGGATGGCTACAGCGTCTATGCCGGCCTTGCGCAGGTCCCGGACAATGCGGTCGCAGCCATACTTGGTGCGGGAAAACACTAGGGCATTTTCCACGTCGCTCTCCTGGAGTATGGAAGCCAGGAGACGTTTTTTGTTGGCCTTGTCCACGTAATACATGTACTGGTCAATGGCCTCAACGGGGGAGGATACCGGGTCCACCTTGACGGAGGCAGGGTTGTGGAGCACGTCCATGGCCAGCTGTTCCACTTCTTTTGGCATGGTGGCGGAAAACAGGAGGGTCTGGTGTGCCTGGGGAATCCTGGCGGTGATGCGGCGGACGTCGTGGATGAAGCCCATGTCCAGCATGCGGTCCGCCTCGTCCAGAACGAAGATCTCCACGTGCTCCAGGGTGATGAAGCCCTGGTTCATCAGGTCCAGGAGACGGCCCGGGCAGGCCACGAGAATGTCGGAACCCTGCTCCAGGGCATCCAGCTGGTTCTGCTGGCCGACACCCCCGAAAATGACGCAGGCCCTGGGGGTCATGCCTTTTCCGTAGAGGACAATGTTGTCATAGATCTGCTGGGCCAGTTCCCGGGTGGGAGTGAGGATCAGGGCCCGGATGTCCCTGTGGGAGGCTCCGGGGTTCCTGGCCAGAATCTGGAGAATGGGGAGGGCAAAGGCTGCCGTCTTGCCGGTGCCTGTCTGGGCACAGCCCAGTATGTCCCGCCTGTCCAGGACCAGGGGAATGGTTTCCCTCTGAATGGGGGTCGGTTCTGAATAGCCCGCTGCCCTTACATTGGAAAGAAGGGCAGGGACGAGATGAAGCTGGTCAAAACCCATTATGTATCCTTATCTACTGCAGTTCCTGCAGTGGTTCGCGGGTAAGCTGAGCGGTGCGGCGGGCCTGAAAGAAGCAAAAACGGTGAAGTTTCCGTCTTGCGCCTGTGCCATGGGAACAGGAAGGTATCCTAGCATAACGATGCGTGCATTGCAACAGAAAAGTGTGAAAAAGCCGGAGCAGGCAGGAAAAAACGGGATTGTAAGAGAAAAACATAACAATACAGATAGTTTGACTAAACTAATATATTGAAAACAATATGACAGGCAAGGATAACCCAATGAAAATGGCATGAAAATGCACATGAAAAAATCTCCGCCCGGGACTGAAAAAATCCTTGACAGAGAAATTTAATTTGATACAATTTAATTGCTTCAAATGAAGCCGCCCTCAGCAGAATGCATGAGGACAGATAGAGGAGGTAAGCATATGTCATTTTATGATTATTCTGTGACCGACCGCTCCGGCAGCGAAGTATCCATGAAGCAGTTTGAAGGCAAAGTGGTCCTTGTGGTGAATACGGCGACGGGCTGCGGTTTTACCCCTCAGTACCAGGACCTGGAGAGCCTGTATGAGGCACATCATGCGGAAGGTCTGGAAATTCTGGACATTCCCTGCAACCAGTTCGCCAATCAGACCCCCGGCACGGACGAAGAGATCCATGAGTTCTGCACCCTCAAGTACAAGACCCAGTTTCCCCAGATGCACAAGAGCGATGTGAACGGGGAGAACGAACTGCCCCTGTATACCTTCCTCAAGAGCCAGAAGGGCTTTGAAGGATTCGGTCATAGTCCGAAAGCCATGCTCATGGCAACCATGCTCAAGGGCATTGACAAGAACTATAAGGACAACCCGGCCATCAAGTGGAACTTCACCAAGTTTGTGGTGGACCGTCAGGGCAATGTGGTGGCCCGCTTTGAGCCCACTGCCAATATGAAGGATGTAGCAAAATGCGTGGAGAGCCTGCTGTAAGAAAGGCTCCTGCGGAAACTGAAAGGTGAGAGAGACATGGATGAAGCGCTGCTTTTGGACAACCAGCTGTGCTTTCCCCTGTATGCCTGCGCAAGGCGCGTGGTGGGAAAGTATACCCCGTTTCTCAAGCCGCTGAATCTGACCTATACACAATACATCGTCTTTCTGGTATTATGGGAACAGAAGACGGCATCTGTCCGCGAACTGTGCCGCAGACTCTATCTGGACAGCGGAACCCTGACTCCGGTGCTGAAAAAGATGGAATCTGAGGGGTACCTGACCCGGGAGAGGAGCGCGGAGGATGAACGGGTGGTCACCGTTTCCCTGACGGAGGCGGGACTTGCCATGAAGGAAAAGGCCCGGGATATCCCCATGAAGGTGGGTGCCTGTCTGAAACTGGGGGAGGAAGAAGCAAAGATGCTGTATATGCTCCTCTACCAGGTACTGAAGGAAACGGAAGACTGACGGACACCGCAGAAAGAACACAGGAGGAAAAGAAAATGGCTGTTGTAACGATTACCAAGGACAATTTTGATCAGGAAGTGCTGAAGGCATCTGAACCGGTGCTGGTGGACTTCTGGGCCGTGTGGTGCGGACCCTGCAGGATGATGAGCCCCATCATGGACGAGATTGCCGAGACGGTTCCCGGCGTCAAGGTGGGCAAGGTGAATGTGGACGATGAGGATGAACTGGCTGCCCAGTTCGGCATCATGAGCATCCCCAGCATCCTGGCTTTTAAGGACGGCAAGCTGGTGAACCAGAGCGTTGGCGTACAGCCGAAGGAGAATATCCTGGCTCTGGTGGGCATGTAAGTCCTGACATGGATTTCTGATCTTAGACCACAAAAACAGGGACTCCGGTATGTATCGGAGTCCCTGTTTTTGCAGCCTTTTCCGGCAGAAGACGGCCTGAGAGAAGGCGGGAGGCCCTCCTGTCTGTGCTTCCCTTTACAGCAGACATGTCACTTTTTTGAAAAAACTGACCAGATTTTTACATTGTTTTTGAAAGCTGTATCCATACAATGGTCCCAGAAGAAGACATTTCCCTGGGAAATGCTTCATGCAAACAGGAGGATAGTACCATGAAAAAGATTCTTGCTATGGTTCTGTGCGCTGTCATGCTCACCAGCATGGTGGCAGTAGCGGGTGCAGAAGAGACCTCTCTGCGCGTTGCATGGTGGGGCGGCCAGGAACGCCACAACCAGACCATTGAGGCTCTGGATGCCTACGGTGCCGCCAACAATGTCAAGCTGGAGTATGAATATACCAGCTGGACCAGCTACTTTGAAAACCTCGCTACCCAGGCTGTGGGACACAACCTGCCCGACATGCTGCAGATGTCCACCACCGACATCATCAACTACTCCACCAACGGACAGATTGTTGACCTGATGCCCTATGTGGACGCAGGCATCATCGATCTGACCAACATCGAAAAAGGCTCCCTGTCCGGCGGCATGGTCAATGGACAGCTGGCCGGTTTCACCACCGGCACCAACACCGTGACCGTGATCTACAACAAGACGATCTTCGATCAGGCCGGCGTTGCCTATCCCTCCAATGACTGGACCTGGAGCGAATACCTGGATACCGTCAAGAAGATCTATGATGCCACCGGCATCCAGTCCGATATCCCCTTCCTGTCTGAAGCCCGCTGGGTTGTGGAATCCTGGGTCCGCTGCTACGGTTATGACTTCTTCTCCGAAGACGGACAGTCCCTGCCCTGGGCTGAGGATGAAAAGGTCAAGGCCGGTGTTGCTTCCGCCATCAATGACATCGCTGAAGGCGTCAAGGCCGGATACTTCATCGATCCTGAGGTGCAGATTGCCTGGTCCACCACCGAAGAAAACTACATCGTGCAGGGCAAGTCTGCCATGGCTTTCCTGCTGAGCAACTACTACGGCGTGTACTGTGCCGCTCTGGGCGATGAACTCGGCATGGTCATGCTGCCCAAGATGGATGACGGCGAGAAGAGCGGTATGTACCTCAACTCCAATATGTACTGGTGCATTTCCAGCAACTGCCAGAATCCCGAAGCTGCCGCTGCTGCTCTGAATTATATGATCAACTCCACGGATGCTGCCGCCGTCATCAAGACAGACCGCGGCATCTCCCTGAGCAGCGAAGTCCGCAACTTCCTGGCCACTTCCCAGGATACCGATGCCTACACCGCCGCCGTTCTCAACTATGTCTCTGATGTCTCCGGCGTGGTGGCTGCTGTCAATCCTGCTGACCCCGCTCATTCCGCTGAGCCCATCAGCGTGCTGAAGAATGACTACACAGCTGTTATGTACGGTGAGATGACAGCTGAGGACTGCGTCAATGATTTCGTTGAGCAGGCCACGGCTCTGCTGCCGAACTGAGTGTAAAGAAAACAGGGTAGAGGGAGCATGCCTCCCTCTACCCTGCACCGTATATGCCATCCGGACCGGTGACGGTCTTAAGCCTGGCGGCGTCGCCATACGTAAAATGTCAGTCATGAGGAGGTGCGGCGCAGCCGCCCTCCCTTTCATCTTTCTGCCATTGCGCAGACAATCGAGGTGTAATTACCATGAGTCGAGATATCACACTGACCCCTGCCATGCGCAGCCGCAGATTGCGTGAAATCGGCGTCGGATATCTGTTTATCGGACCCTGGCTGATCTGTTTTCTGGCATTCAATCTGGTTCCCTTTGTGATCTCCTTCGTCCTGTCCTTTATGGACTACAACATGCTTTCCGATCCGAAGTTTGTGGGGCTTGCCAATTATGTCAAGCTCTTTACCGGGGATAAGCTGTTCAAGACGTCCCTGGGCGTGACATTCCAGTTTGTCTTTATTGCCATTCCACTGCGTCTGGCGTTTGCCCTTCTGGTGGCCCTGATCCTCAACCGGGAATCGAAGATGGTACCTGTATACCGTGTCCTGTATTATCTTCCTTCTATTCTGGGCGGTTCCGTGGCTGTCTCCGTTATGTGGCGCTACTGCTTTTCCAAGACGGGCGTGCTCAATACCGCTCTTCAGGCTCTGGGGATTGCCTGCGATATCAGCTGGATCTCCAATAAGGATACCGCCATCTGGAGCCTGATTCTTCTGTTCATCTGGCAGTTCGGTTCCCCCATGCTGATTTTCCTCTCCGGCCTCAAGCAGATCCCCAGAAGCTACTATGAGGCGGCCGAGTGCGACGGCGCAGGCCCTGTGGTCAGGTTCTTCAAAATTACCCTGCCTCTTCTGACCCCGATTATCTTCTTCAACCTGGTCATGCAGATGATCGGCGGGTTTATGGTCTTTTCGCAGGCCATGATCATCACCGACGGCGGCCCCATGAACCGTACCCTGGTGTATGCACTTTACCTGTACAGACAGTCCTTTGCGTACTATAAGATGGGCTATGGATGCGCCATGGCATGGGTGCTGATGATGATCATCGGTTTCTTCACCCTGCTGGTCTTCCGTTCCTCTTCCGCATGGGTCTTCTATGAGAACGAGATCAAGTGAGGTGAGCAAGATGCATCGCAGAAAGACAGCAAGTACGGTTTCCTTCCATCTTTTTGTCGGACTTCTCGGCTTCATCATGATCTATCCGCTCATCTGGATGGTCTTCTCATCTTTCAAGGAGAGTTCCCTTGTTCTCTCCACCGTAGGCCAGCTTTTCCCCTCTGAGTGGCGGGTCGACAACTATGTCAACGGCTGGTCCGGTTTTGGCGGAACAACCTTCTCCACCTTTTTCGTCAATTCCTTTATTGTAACCATTCTGACGGTCATCGGGAATGTCATTGCTTCCGCCATGGCAGCCTATGGATTCTCCCGGGTCAATTTCAAGGGCCGCGGACTCTGGTTTGTGTGCATGATGGTCACCATGATGGTTCCAAGCCAGGTACTGGTGGTTCCCCAGTATGTCATTTTCCATTCCATGGGATGGGTGGATACGTTCCTGCCGCTGATTGTCCCGGAATGGGGCGGCCGTGCGTTCTTCATCTTTATGATGATGCAGTTTATCGCCGGCATTCCCCAGGAACTGGATGAAGCAGCTGAGATTGACGGGTGCGGGAAGATCCGCCTGTTCTCCACCATCGTGCTTCCCCTGATTGTTCCTTCCATGGCCACCTCCGCCATCTTCTCCTTCTACTGGAAATGGGACGACTTCATGGGGTCGCTGCTGTATCTGAATTCCCCGAAGAACTATACGGTTTCCATTGCACTGAAACTGTTCTGCGATCCCACGGCTGTCTCCGACTACGGCGCCATGTTCGCCATGTGCGTGGTTTCCCTGCTGCCGGTGATTGTGCTGTTCCTCTTTACGCAGCGCTACATCGTGGAAGGTATTGCCATGTCCGGCCTGAAGGCCTAATATACATAAAACGGGAAGAAGATCCGGAACGGATCTCCGATGCGCTCCGGCATGCCGTGACGCCGGAGGACGTTTCCGGATCTTTGCGTAAAGGGAAACATGTACAGGAAAGGGGTGCGGGTGCATGCAGGTGAGGCAATGGACACTGGTCAGGCAGGTCTGCGCCATATTGCTGCTGGTGTGTCTGCTGTCATTTATCGCCAGCTATATGGTCATGCAGTCCATGCAGACGGAATACCTGCAGGCACTCTATACCCGCTCTCTTGACCAGATGACCTATAACGCCGCTGCAGTGGAAAACGAAATCATGCACGCCCAGCAGCTGGCATACGACATTGTGACCATGGATGCCATACAGAGTGAGTGCAGTGCGTATCTTGATGCCGTGGATGCATCCTCAGGCCTTTCGGTTCAGAACCGTTTCCTGGATTCCATATCCGCCATGATGGGACCGGTTCTGCAGGAGAGCCGGGCGCTTTCCTGCGCCAGCCTGATTGATGCCCATGGCGGGGTGCGGGTGCAGGCCACCAACTCCTTCCTGCGCCTGACGGAAGAGGAGGCACGGATCCTGGATGAGCAGGGAAGGGAAGCCGGGGGTGCCACGGTGATGGCTTCCCTGGATACCCGCCCAGGATGGCTCTTTATCGTCAAGGAACTCAGGGAAAAAAGAAACCTTTCCATGCGCCATGTGGGGGTTATCGTCCTGTGCGCGGACAGCAGCAGCCTGAAGGATTTTCTGCCGTCTGAATCCACCGGCACGTATCTTTTGTCGGTGGGTGAGGCCCATGCGGTTTACCGGCTGGGGCAGGATATGGAGGATATGCCGGAGGATGACACCTTAAGGCGCGCCCTGGGGCAGGAGAGGGGTTATGCCCTGATTCCGTCAGGAGACCGTACATTCTTTGCAGTGCGGATTCCGGGCAAAGTCATGACCACCACATATCTCACCTCCTATAACGACATGTTCCTTTACCAGCACCGCGTTTTCCGGCGTTATGTGGGTATACTGGCCCTTGCAAGCCTGCTGGCCTTCCTTCTTGCCATGTTCCTGGCCCGGCGCACCACCGGGGAACTGCAGCATATGATTGCCCACATGAAGCAGGTGCACGGGGATGAACCGGATACCATTCCCATGCTGGAGGAAACATCCCATATCAACCGGGATTCCCGGGACCTGACAGAAGCCTTCAACGGCATGGCCCAGCGGGTCAATACCCTGGTGGATGAAAACTACCGCAATGCCCTGTGGCATACCAAAACCCATCTGGCCCTTCTGCAGGCCCAGATCAACCCGCATTTTCTGTACAATACCCTCAACACCATCTACTGGGAGGCCAAGGAAAGCGGGAATGCCCAGATTGCGTCCATGACCGAAGCCCTGAGCCATCTTCTCAGGGAAGCGGTGGATGTGAACGAAACCCTGGTGACAATCGACAGGGAACTGGAAATCCTGCGCTACTTTGTGCATATCGAAAAGACACGTTACGGCAGCCGCCTGCAGCTTAAGTTTGATGTCTCAGACCATGTCAGCGACTTTGCCATCCCCAAGTTTTCCCTGCAGGTGCTGCTGGAAAACGCCATCCACCATGGGGTGGAAAAAATGCTCACGCCCTGCCATATCAGCATCGTGCTCTATGAAAAGGACGGCATATGCCACTGCGTGATGGAAAACACGGGACCGGCCCCGGAAAGCGACCTGATGGAAAAGCTGAGGCGGGGGGAGAAACACGGTGAGGGCAGCGGCATAGGGCTCCTGAACATGGAAAAACGCGCCAAAACCCTTCTTGGGGAAGAAAGCTGCCTGGAAGTGAAAAGGGATGAGAAGCGGGAGGTTACCGTGGCACACCTTTCCTTCCCGGCAAAGCCCTGTCCTACGGATGAGGAAGGAGTGATACGCCATGAGCTATAAGGTGATGGTGGTGGACGATGAGGCCATTGTCCGTCAGTCCGTGGCAAGTCAGATCCCCTGGGAGAAATATCAGATGGAACTGGTGCACGCCTCGGAAAACGCGGTGGATGCCCTTGCCTACCTGAAGGAACACCCGGTGGACCTGATGCTGGTGGATATCCGCCTGCCGGTGATCAGCGGACTGGAACTGGTGCGGGAAGTCCGGAAGACCTGTCCCATGACCCAGTTTATCATGATCAGCGGGTACGCCGATTTTGAGTATGCCCGGGAAGCCATGCGGTCCCATGCCCTGGACTATCTCCTCAAGCCCTTGAATGACGTGTCCCTTTTAAGCGCCATCCGCAAGGCCCAGGAAGCCTGGGAACAGAGACAGTTTTCGGAAAGCCTCAGGGAGATGGGGCTGGAACTCCCGGACGGCAGGGAGATCGAAAAAGTCAGATGTTCCCCCACGGTGATGCAGATGCTGGCCATTGTGGATGAGGAAATCGCCAATCCGGAGCTTTCCCTCAAGTGGATCTCCTCCCAGAGGATGTATCTGAATGAAACCTACCTGTCCAGAATGTTCCAGAAGGAGATCGGGGAAAAGTTCTCTGCCTATCTCGGGCGGCAGCGGATGATGCTGGCCATGCGCCTGATGCTGCGCACGCCCCAGATGCAGATCCAGGAGATTGCCGAACAGACCGGCTTTGGGGATAATCCCCAGTATTTCAGCAGCGTGTTCCGCCGCTTTACGGATATGACCCCCAGTGAATTCAGGAAAAAGCTGGGCAGGGGCCAGGCAGAAGAATAGGGAGACTGCGGGATGCAGGAGCTCTTCGCTTCCTGTATCCTGCAGTCCCTTTTGTTTTGCGTGCATCCGGGAAGGAGATCCTGTGCAAGAAAAAGACGCGGGAAATCGTTATTCTTTAGGCGGCCGCTGTTTTCTTGCACATGGGGCGGCCGTGTGATAGAATTCCGCGTGTCCGGACGACGGACACAGACAGGAGTGTGAAGCAATGACTCAGACTGTACGCAGGGGCGGCGGGCGGCAGAGTGCGGCCCGGGAAAAAGACAGGCAGGTTCAGGCCATGCGGCGCAAGCGGCGGGGCCTGATTTACGGGCTTGTTCTTTTGACTGCGTTACTGGTACTCCTGGTTGCTGCAACCCCCAAGGAACCCCAGAAGCACGCCTATTATTCCGCCGGAACGGATGACGGACTTGTCCATGAGGATGGGGCAGCCTCCATGCTGGATGTGTATGAAGGACTCCGCATCAGTGAGATCATGTCCTCCAATCAGTCTTCCGTGCCGGATGAACAGGGAAACTATGCAGACTGGATCGAAATCTGGAACAGTTCGGACCATGATATGAACCTGAAGGGCGTGGGCCTGTCAGACGACGGGACGGCCATCAAATTCCTGTTCCCGGATATAACGCTTGCCAGCAATGCCTACCTGCTGGTTTTCTGCGATAAGACCAACCAGGTGGACGCGGGAAGACCGCTGCATGCCAAGTTCAAGCTCTCCTCTTCGGGAGAGTCGGTGTTTCTGTTTGACCCCAATGCCTTCCTGATTGACTCGGTCACCTTCCGGATCATGTCCAGTGACGCCAGCTGGGCTCTTATGCCCTCCGGCGGGTTTGAGGAAGTGACGTATTTCAGCCCGGGCTACGAGAATACGGAAGAAGGGCACCTGGCCTACCGTACCAATACCCTGGTAACCGAGGGCAGCCTGATCATCAATGAGGTCATGGCGGACCCCAGAAGCGGTCTTGCGGATGAAGACGGGGAATACGTGGACTGGATTGAGCTGTACAATACCACGGACCGGGTGATCAGCCTGGACAACTATGCCCTGAGCAACAAGGAAAACAGACCTCTGAAATGGCGCTTCCCCCAGGGGGCCGTGGTGGCGCCTCACGGGTACTATCTGGTGTTCTGCTCCGGCAAGGACCGCCGGGACAGCGCCACCGCGATTCCCCACGCCAATTTCAAGATTTCCGCCGAACACGATACGGTGGTCCTGGCGGACGGCAACGGACACCTGGTGGACCGGGTCACCATCGATAACCTGCCCACGGATGCCTCCCTGGCCAGGGATGAGTACGGGAACATGTATGTTGCGCCGCTGGCCACACCGGGCCGGGCCAACAGCGATACGGCAGGGGCTGACTATGACATGCAGAGGAAAAACACCAGCCGGGTGTTCATCTCCGAGGTCATGGCCAGCAATGATTCCACCGTGATCTATACCAACGGTCCCTATACGGACTGGGTGGAAATCCACAATGAAGGGACGGAGACGGTGGACCTGTCGGGCTACGGTCTCTCGGACAATATCGACCGGGCCCGGAAGTGGCAGTTCCCCATGGGAACCACCATCGGGCCCGGCGAATACAAGATCATCCTGTGCGACGGCGGCAATACCACCACGGCATCCACCGGCGTGCAGCATACGAGTTACAAGCTTTTCCGTGCCGGCGGAGAGACGGTCTGCCTGAGCGATCCCACAGGGTTTGTGCTGGATAAGCTGGTTCTGCCAGCCATCCCCGCCAATGTGTCCTATGGACGCAGCACGGGACTGACCGGTTTTTTTTATTACGATGTCCCCAC
>CAMOVR010000076.1 GCA_946627565.1 uncultured Clostridia bacterium | reverse complement strand
GGAAAAGCATGCATTTGATTGACGAATCAGGAAAACCAAGTACAATGAAGCCGCCGGAATAAAGGCTCAGGGGCAGGCATATGCCCCGGCATCCCGGTATATGTTAAGCTGTTTCAGAACCCCCTTCCGGATGACAGGTACTGATGAAGCAGATTCCGGAAAAGCAGGCTGCCTGCGGGACAGCCCGAGTGGGAACGGAGGAAAAAGGATCATGGAGACCATCAACTGGTACCCTGGACATATGGCCAAAGCGAAGCGGCTGCTGGCAGATCAGCTGGGCAGGTGCGACGTGGTGATAGAACTGTGCGATGCGCGCCTCCCCTATTCCAGCCGCAATCCGGACCTGGGCAGGATGACCGGAGGGAAAAAACGTATTCTTCTGCTGAATAAGGCGGACCTGGCTGACCCCAATGTGACCCATGCCTGGATCACAAGATTCAGGGAACAGAACCTGGATGCCCATGCCTTCTCAGCCTCCAGGGACAATGCCAAGGAGATTCTGAAGCTGATAGAGGATGCATCCCGGGAGGCTGTGGAGAAAGCAGCGGAAAAAGGGGTGCGCAAGACGGTGCGGGTGATGGTGGCCGGCGTCCCCAATGTGGGCAAGAGCACCATTATCAACCTGATGCATGGCAGCAATATTGCAAAAACCGGTGACCGCCCGGGCGTGACCAAAGCCCAGCAGTGGGTCATCATCGGGCCCTACCTGCAGCTTTTGGATTCCCCCGGCCTTCTCTGGCCCAGGCTGGATGATCAGACGGCTGCACGTCGTTTATGTTATATCGGCTCGGTGAAGGACGATGTGGTGGATATCCCCATGCTTACCCTCACCATGCTGGATGAGCTGCTGAAGATCCGGCCCGAGAGTGTGATGGAACGCTTCCATTTCAGTGACCCCACCCTCCGGGGCGAGGAACTGCTGGAAGCCATATGCCGGGGCCGGGGCTTCCTGCTTCGGGGCGGAGAGTGCGACTATGACCGGTGCTGCCAGGTGGTCCTGGATGAGTTCCGGGCAGGCAAGTGCGGCCGCATTTCCCTGGAAGTGCCGCCGAGAAAGATTTCCCTGCATGCATCCGGAAAAGGAGCAGAGGAAAAAGCGGAAGAGAGGAAATAAACAGGATGACGAAAAAGGACAGGGCAGCGCATGTACAGGAGATGCTCAGTCATGACCTGGGCATCCTGGCGGAAAACCCCTCCGCCGTCATATCCGGCATGGATGAAGCAGGCCGCGGTCCCCTGATCGGTCCTGTGGTGGCAGCCTGTGTGGTCATGCCGCTTGATCAGGAGCCGATATTATGGGTGGATGATTCCAAGAAACTCTCGGAAATGCGCCGGGAAGCGGTATATGAGGAAATCATGGAAAAGGCGCTGTATGTGGGCGTGGGCCAGATGGATGCCCGGGAGATCGACAGGGTGAATATCCTGCAGGCCACAAAGCAGGCCATGCGGGAGGCGGCATCCAAAAGTCCTTCTTCCCTGTTCCTCATCGATGCCGTGCGGGACCTTGGGCTCCCGGGCAGGGAAATCCCCATCATCCACGGGGACGCTGTGTCCTATTCCATAGCAGCTGCGTCCATCGTGGCCAAGGTGACCAGGGACAGGCTCCTTGTGGCGCTCGATGAAATGTATCCCATGTATGGGCTGAAGAAGAACAAGGGATACGGTACGAAAGAACATATCGAAGCGCTGAAAAAATACGGTCCGTGTCCGGAACACCGCAGGACCTTCATCGGGCATTTCTGGCCTGCCGGCTGAACGGGGCCGGCATGATTCTGTATGTTTTGGAGAAAATGTCATGCGTAAACCATTGCTGATTCTGCTCGCGGTGCTTCTGGCCCTCCTGCTTCCTGCAGCGGCCCTGTGTGAAGCATCTGAGAACCTTCTGGTCAACGGAAGCTTTGACAGGCTGGACAGTGACGGCCTGCCTTCGGGATGGTACCGGGATGCCTGGTTTACCTCGGAGGGCTATACGGTCTACGGATCGTCTGAAGACAGGGAGGAAACAGAAGAAAGTTTCTCCGCCAGCATCCATAATATGGGCAGCAATGATGCCCGCTTTGCCCAGACCGTGGAGGTGGAACCGGAATCCCTCTACTGTCTCTCAGGCTATATCCGGGCAGAGGATATTCCCGTGGAAGGCTGGGGCGCCAATCTTTCCATAGAAGGTCTGTATGCGTATACCAGCGGCCTGTACGATACCAGGGGCAGATGGGAATACGTGGCCATGTACGGCGAGACCGGCGAAGACCAGCGGGAAGTGACGGTCTTTGCCCGCCTTGGCGGGTACAGCGGGGAAAGCCGGGGCATGGCATGGTTTGACGACCTGACCCTCCGGAAGGTGGACAGTCTGCCTGAGGATACCATTGCCGTGCGCTGGTATACACAGGATAATACCTACAGCTGGGCTGAGGAATCCGACTGGGATGAAGAGGATGAAGGAACAGCCTCCCCTGCCTGGCCCTGGCTGGTGGTGCTGGGCCTTGCCTACAGCGGGGTGTGCATCGCCTGTATGTCCCTTTTCCGGCGCAGCCTGAAGGAGCGGGAAGAAATTGCCGTGAACCGTGGGAAGACCTGGTTTCCTGCCGTCATTCTCGTCCTCTCCGCCCTGCTCCATTATGTCCTTGCCATGCGCATCACCGGATACCAGGTGGATATAAACTGTTTCCTCTCCTGGGGAAACACCATATATACGGTAGGTCCCGCCCGGTTCTACAGCACCACGTCCTTCTGTGACTATCCGCCGGCATATATGCTGGTGCTGTACCTGAATACGGCGCTGACCGGTCTGATGGAACGCATGGGTCTTGTCCCCGGTATTCTTACGGAGACCGCGGTGATCAAACTGGTGCCTTCCCTGTGCGACATGGGCATCGCCTGGCTCATGTATAAAATGGCCCTCAGGAAGGGGCTTGACTGGAAGCAGGCGGGCACCCTGGCTGCCATGATGGCATTTAACCCTGTGCTGGTGCTGAATTCCGCAGCCTGGGGTCAGGTGGACTCTGCCCTGGCCATCCTGCTGGTGCTGGTGGCCCTCTGTGCCATGGAGGGCTGGTGGCATCTGGTCATGCCCTGCTATATGCTCTCTGTGCTGGTCAAGCCCCAGGCCCTTATGCTGGGCTTCCTGGGTCTTGCCGCCATTATTCTTGCCTGGCGTCGGGGTGAAAAGGATGAACGCAGGAGGATGCTCAGGGGACTGCTCCTGACGGCGGTGTGCGCCGCGTGCATCATCATTCCCTTCAGTATCGGCGCGGAACCCGGCTGGCTGATTCAGCGCTATGTGGATACCCTGTCCAGCTATGCCTATGCCTCGGTCAATACGGCCAACCTCTATTATCTCTTCGGCCTGAACTGGCATCCCATCACGGATGTGTGTGAGCTGGGTCCGGCGGCGGTGCTCACCATCACAGCCCTGGCCTTCGGCCTGATTTCGGGCAGTATCCTCCGGAAAAAGGGAGCCCGGCTGTTCTGGCTTGAAACCGTGGTCAACAGCGTCTTTGCCCTCTTTTTCCTCCTCTGTGCCATCCTTGGCGCTTCCTGGTCCGTTCTCGGGTACGGTGCCATAGCCTTTGTGGTGACTGGAACCACCATGCTGTTTGTGCGCGGCGGGAAGATGGAACACCTGCCCCTGCTGGGCTTCCTTCTGTTCCTGATGCTCTATGTCCTGGGCATCAAGATGCATGAGCGGTATCTGTTCCCTGCCATTCCCCTTCTGGTCATGGCATTGATTCTGACAAAGGATATGCGCCTGCTGGTGCTTCTGGTGCTGTCAAGCTTTACCATGTTCCTCAATGAGGGCATTGTGCTGGATAACGCCATCCGTCTGGGAGCGGAGCATGGACACCTGAATGAGGACACCAGATGGCTGGCCAATATCCTCTCCGCCGTGAACCTTATGCAGATTCCGCTGGCCCTCTGGACCTGCTTTGATATCTGCCTGAAGGAAAAGACGGTGGGCTTTAAGGATGTGCCCCAGGTGTTCCCCGCAAGAGAAGTTCCAAGGCGCTCTCCGCTTGACTTTAAGCCGGATGTTTCCCTCCACTGGAAACGCCTGGATACGGTGCTGATCCTGGCGGTTACGGCAGCCTACAGTGTTCTTGGCCTGACGAATCTGGGTTCCCACAAAGCACCTGAAACCGTGTGGACATCCACCAGCCCGGATGAATATGTGGTACTGGATCTGGGTGAAATCCATGAGGATTTCAGCATGCTGTATTACTGCCAGGTTTCCTATAACGACTTCTCCGTGGCCGTCAGCGATGACGGAGAGGCGTGGTCAGAGGAATACTATGCCCAGATGGACCAGGGCCAGTGCTTCCGCTGGATGTACCTCATGCCCAGCTATGACAACAATGGAGAAATATCGTATTCCGGCGGGAACACCTACCATGCCACCCAGAAGCTGAGCGGGCGCTATGTGCGCATAAACGCGCTTCAGCCGGGACTTAGGCTGTGCGAAGTGCTGTTCAGGGAAACGGTGTACACGGAAAAGGATGATGGCACCACCGCCGTCACCGCCGGGACCGTCATCCCGGTGTCGCTGCATGACTGGTACGGTGCCTTCAGTGATTCACCCCTCTATTCCAGCCCGGAGAATATCCTGGATGAACAGGACAGCATGGAGGGCGAACCCTGCTGGTACAACGGAACCTATTTCGATGAAATCTATCATGCCCGTACAGCCTATGAACATCTGACGGGTTCTACCACCTATGAGACCACCCATCCGCCCCTTGGAAAGGTTATAATCTCCTGGTTTATAGGGATCTTCGGCATGAACCCCTTCGGCTGGCGTTTTGCCGGGGCTCTGGCGGGCATCCTCATGGTGCCGGTGATGTACCTGCTTGGAAAACAGCTGACCAAGCGGACGGATATGGCGCTGCTGAGCAGCCTGCTGATTTCCCTTGACTGCATGCACTATACCCAGACCCGTATCGCCACCATAGACAGTTTCCCGGTGCTGTTCATTCTTCTAGCATGCTATTTCATGCTGAGGTTCATGCAGCGGGATATTTCCAGGGATCCCCTTGTGTCCCTGCTGCCGGACCTTGCCTGCTCCGGTTTCTTCATGGGCTGTGCCGTGGCCAGCAAGTGGATCGGAATCTATGCCGGTATCGGCCTTGCGGTGCTCTTCTTCTGGACTCTGGGACGGCATGTGTGTCTGTCCCGGGAAAGCCGGAAGATGCTGGATGCAGCAAAGGACACAGAGGAAGTCAGTCCGGAACTGGCAGCAAGGGCGGAAAGTCCGCTTAAGAGATGCCTGCAACTATGCCTTTGGTGCCTGCTGT
Source organism: uncultured Clostridia bacterium (assembly GCA_946627565.1). GTDB lineage: Bacteria > Bacillota > Clostridia > Christensenellales > Aristaeellaceae > UBA2943. The sequence continues at coordinate 11,302 of CAMOVR010000076.1, read as the reverse complement.
TCTTTGTCCTGGTGCCGCTGGTTATCTACCTGCTTTCCTATATTCCCTACTTCCGTTACCGCAGCCCCGGGTCTCTCGGCGAGTTTATCCGTCTGGTGTGGCAGGCCCAGGAGGGCATGCTCAGCTACCATTCCACTCCCAGACTGGGTATGGACCATCCCTACTATTCCCCCTGGTATGAATGGCCGGTGATCGCCCGTCCCATGTACTATGCCATGGGCTATTACACCAGGCCCGGCAGCAGCTTCTCCATTTTCTGCTTTGGCAACCCGGGTATCTGGTGGACCGGAATTGTGGGTATATTCGTGACTCTGGTTGTGTTTGTCAGGCGGCACCGGTACATGACGGAGGAAGGCGGGAACCTTCTGCACCTGAGAAGCACTTCCTACTCTGTCAATCCTGCCTTTGTGCTCCTGTGCCTGCTGGCCCAGTTCCTGCCCTGGGTGCTGGTGCCCCGCGGAACCTATATTTATCATTACTTTGCCTCGGTGCCTTTCCTGATCCTTGCCATCATGCTGAGCATCAACTGGCTGAGGGAAAGGAATCCCCGTATCGGAGCCGGGGTGATCGGCGCGTACCTGCTTATCTGCCTTGCTTTCTTTGTGATCCTCTTCCCCTATGCCTCCGGTATCCAGGTCAGCTACGGCTGGCTGGACCTGGGCAAACGGATCCTGAACGTTTATTATGCGCTTCCCGTGGGTTAATTCCCCGGAAACATATGGAAACCAGAAAACAACTTACCCGGAGAGAACCAGAAAGGATGAATCGTATGCTTCACATTGCTTATGGAAAAACCACCGCCGCCATATCCACCAAGGGCGGACAGATCGTGTCCTTTAAGGGTGATAACGGCAGGGAGGTCATCTGGCAGGCCGATCCCGCCGTGTGGGATCAGCATGCTCCCCTGCTGTTCCCGGTGTGCGGTTCCGCCAAGGACGGAAAGGTCATCATCGAGGGCAAAACCTATCAGATGCCCAAGCACGGCATCACCAGGGCCAATCCTCAGATGGCTGTGGCCGCCAAGGGTGATGACTATGTGGATCTCATGCTGACCGCCAGTGACGAGACCCGGGCTGTGTACCCCTTTGACTTTGAGTTCCATGTGGAATACCTGCTCTTCCAGAATGGGTTCCGTACCCGCTTTACCATCCTTAACCGGGATGCTCGCCCCATGCCCATGTGTGTGGGCGGCCACCCTGCCTTTGTCTGCCCCATGGAGGACGGCGCAAAGTTTGAGGACTATGACCTTGTCTTTCCCTGTGAAGAAGACGGCTGCGTGGATAAGGTTGCGTCCTCCGGCATGCTCAGCGGCACGGAGGTCCTGCCCTTCTTCCATGGAAATACCATGCCCCTGAGCCATGCGGAAATCGACTGCAGGGATTCACTGCTTTTCACCTCCCTGAAGTCCCGCTCTGTGCGCCTTGTGAACCGGAATACGGGCACGGGCCTGACGGTTTCCTTCCCCAAGATGGAAACCCTGGCTGTGTGGAGTCCCACCGCCAAGTTTGCTGATTTCATCTGTCTGGAACCCTGGCACGGCACCCCTGCCTATGTGGATGAAAGCGGCAAGTTTGAAGATAAGAAGTATGTAACGGTCCTGGCTCCCGGCGAGACCTACGTCACATGGTTTGATGTGACGCTGGATGCCTGAGTCATGTGCGCCCGATTCTATGTTCTGCCCGGGAGCGAGACAGAGGAGATCCTTCTGGAGGCAGAAAACCGTGGAAAGCTGAAACTGAAGACCGGAGAGCTCCGGCCGGGTGATATGGCTGCTGTCCTCTGCAGGAGCCGCAGCAGCGGGAAAACCATGGCCTATCCCATGCACTGGGGCTTTCAAACGGACCATGGCCTCATCTTCAATGCCCGGTCAGAAACCTGCGGGGAAAAGCCCCTGTTCAGAAACAGCTTCCAAAACCGCAGATGCCTTGTGCCCATGTCTGTCTATTTCGAATGGGACCACAGGACAAAACCCATGATCAAGTACGGTTTCCGGCCCGAGGAAAAGGGTCTGTGCTGCTTTGCAGGCCTGTACCGTATGGAAGAGGATGCGTTCAGTTTCACCATTCTCACCCGGGAACCTTCCCCGGAGATTTCCGTGTTCCATGACCGGATGCCGGTGATCCTTTCGGGAGATGCTGCGCAGGACTGGCTCAGCGGCAGTGAGGAGCAGGCAAAAACTGCCGTATCCATGAGTCTTACGAACCTCTCCTATGGTGCCGTGGCATAGCAAAAAGCGCCGCTTCTTAAAAAGCGGCGCTTTTTGCTGTGCCCCAGGGGGCTTTAAGCCCTTACAGGCCAATCTTGTCCAGAAAATCAGAGAGCACGTCTGCGGCCTTGTCGGCAACTTTGCCCAGCTGGTCCATGGTCTTTTTGGCGGCATCTTCCATGTTGGAAGCGGTCTTGTCGGAATTGTCCATGGCCTTCTGTGCATACCTGACAGCGCCTTTGGCAGCCCTCTCCAGGATGTCGGCGGCATGGTTCAGACCGTCTGCGGCCTTGTCCATGGCTTCACTGGGATTGTTCACCACATTCCTGGCGGTGTCCATGGCCCTGTTGCCGGCCTTCTCCAGCTTGTCGAGAATGTTCTGCAGCGTGTCGTCTGCCTGTGAAGCGGCCTTTTCAAAGGTTTCCGCAGCGCCATCTGCAGCCTTCTCCACGGCATCTGCCACATCTTCCGCCACCTTCTCAGCGGCATCCTGCACATTTTCTGCGGCCTTCTGGCATGCGTCCGCAGCCTTTTCGAATGTGTCTTCCAGTTTGTCTTCCGGCTTTTCCTCTGCCTTTTCGAAGGCAGCTTCGTTTACGCATGCATCCTCTGCCTTTTCCTCGCTGGCACAGGCTTCCTCGTTGCCGTAGTCCACACCTTCGTCCACGGTCTCAGCCGCGTCCCCGGTATCGTCCACGTCAATGACGGGAACGTCTTCGTCGCAGATCTCGCGGACGGGTTCGGGATCTTTGACTTCCTTTACTTCCTCCTCCACTTCGATGACGGGAGCGGACCTGACAGGCTTTTCAGGCTTCATGGAGGAGAGCTTTTCATTGATGCCCTTCAGTTCTTCCAGCATGGACTGGATCTCTCCGGGCAGTTCCACGCCCTTGTTATGGAGCTCTTCCAGTTTGGGCGCCAGAGCGTTGAGGACTTCCTCCCGCCTCTTTGACAGGTTGATCTCGCTGACCTTGCCCCTTGTTGCATCTGCAATGGAGTTTGCGGCACTTTCGATGCCTTCGTTGACCTTGACCCACGCATCCGTGAGAATTTTGGTGATATCTGCCATAGTGTTTATACCTCCGTTTTTGTTATTTGGGCAACCTGCGCTGTTGCACTGTATCTATTTCAAGACTTCCCCCTGCTTTCCTGCAAGGAAAGTCAAGGTTAATCAATTTCTAACCATTCTTTCAGCATTCACCAAAAATAGCCGTTCTGAACGGGAAAAGCCTGCAGCATATGCCGCAGGCTTTCTTAACATTGGATAAATCAGGTATGGAGAATGGTGTCTGCAATCTGCTCGCCGGTGAGATGATATTCACGGAGCAGGTCAGCAGGCTTGCCGGACTGGCCGAACTCATCGTTCAGGCCGATCTTCCTGAAGGTGAAGGATCCGGTGCCGCACAGGGCGGAAGCCACGGCATCGCCAAGGCCGCCGATGATGGAATGTTCTTCCACTGTGAAGACCTTTCCGCACTTGGCGGCATAGAACCTTGCCAGATCCTCGTCAAAGGGCTTCAGGGTGTGGAAGGACACCAGAGCGGGATTCAGGCCCTTTGCCTTGAGTGCTTCAACGGCATCCAGGGTGTGCTCCAGCATGATGCCGCAGGTGAAGATCACCAGGTCGCTGCCGTCCCGGATGACGGTTCCCTTGCCCACTTCAAAGGGACGGGGATCATATATGGGAGAAGGCAGACGTGCCGTGCGGATGAAAACCGGTCCGTTGATCTCAGCGGCGGCGCGGACGCACTGTTCGCACTCGTTGGCATCGCTGGGGACAAACACGGTCATGTTGGGCAGAACACGCATCAGGGCGATATCTTCCACAGCCTGATGGGAACCGCCGTCTTCACCCAGGGTAATACCGGCATGGGAGAAGCCGAACTTCACGTTGAATTTGGGATAGCAGACGCCGTTGCGGATCTGGTCATAGCACCTGCCGGCAAAGACGGCAAAGGTGGAGCAGAAGGGAATCAGACCCATGGTGGACATGCCAGCGGCCATATCCACCATATTGGCTTCTGCAATGCCGCAGTCATAGAACCGGCTGGGATAGGCAGCCTTGAAGCCATTGGTCATGGTAGCCTGGGCCAGGTCGGCATCCAGTACCACAATCTTGTCATTCTCTGCGCCGAGTTTGACAAGAGACTCGCCGTATGCGACTCGAATTGCTTTCTTTTCCATGATCTCAGCCCTCCAGTTCCTTCAGCGCCTGTGCAGCCTGTTCGTTGTTGGGTGCCTTGCCGTGCCAGCCTACCTGGCCTTCCATGTAGGAAACGCCCTTGCCCTTGAGGGTGTGCAGGAGAATCATCCTGGGCTTGCCGGGACATGCCGGGGCGTGAAGGGCATCCAGGACCTGTGTAAGGTCGTTGCCGTCCTTGACTTCGATGATGTCATATCCGAAGGCGGCAAACTTGGCGCGGACATCGCCCAGGCTCATGACCTGATCGTTGGTGCCGTCAATCTGCATGCCGTTGTTGTCCAGAATCACCGTCAGGTTGTCCAGCTTGTAGTGGGCAGCTGCCATGGACGCTTCCCAGACCATGCCTTCATCGCTTTCACCGTCGCCGATGATGGTGTACACATGCAGGTTCTTTCCGGTGTGCTTTGCACCAAGGGCCATACCCACGGCAATGGAGATGCCCTGTCCCAGAGAACCGGTGGATGCATCTACGCCAGGGCACTTCTTGGTGTCGGGATGTCCCTGCAGAATGCCGTGCAGCTGACGGAAGCCGTCGAATTCTTCGCGTCCGAAGTAGCCGCGTTCGCACAGGGTGCCGTACAGCGCGGGAGCTGCATGGCCTTTGGAAAGGACAAAACGGTCGCGGTCCGGATTCTTGTCATCTTTTGGATCAATGCCTTTCATGACATCGAAATAAAGCGCAACGAGCGTCTCCACAATGGAGAGGGAGCCACCGGGATGACCGGCACCGGCCTTGTTCGTCATGATGATGATATCACGGCGTACCTGGCGGCATACGTCCTGGAGCTGCTTTATATCCATAGAAACTCCTCCTTAATATAGCGCAAGTTTTTTGACTGCAGGAAGATTATAGAGGGGGTATATTTTGTTGTCAAGAAAAGTCAGTGAACTCCAACACCTGAAACTGTCCCGTTTTTTCACGAAACATTCACAAACCTTTTGATCTGTTTTAAGGTTCGGATGCTACACTGATGATGCAGGGAAAAAACGCAGAAAAGCCCCTGCGCAACAGATGGTAAAAACACATGTACAATATAGAGAAAGAAGGCTTATACATATGAAACTGATGAAAAAACATCCTCTTCTTGGAAGAGTGCTCCTGGATCTTGTCTGTACCGGACTTGCCCTGGTGGTCTTTGCCCTGTTCCATCATGTGCTGCCCCGTCAGGAACAGAGCCTGAACATATCCATCCCCAACCCCTATTCCCAGAGCGGAACCCTGGGGGATGACACGGTGCTGCTGGCTTCAGCCGGCATCAGCGATGCGCCGCTGTCTGCCGCAAAGGGCAGGACAAGGAATCAGAATCAGGGCCAGAAGGGCGGCAGCACTTCTTCCCAGAAAGGCGGCAGCGCCCTGACGGAGGAGACACAGCTTGACGAAGAAGCTGCGGATACACCCATGAGCGAGAAATTCGCAGAGTATTACACAGATGAAGTGGTGGTCACGGAAAACAGCTATACCAGCCCGGATATTGCCGTGACGGTAACAGAAGAAACCACGGGGAATATCACCTACTATGTGGCGGATATCCATGTGCGGGATATCACCTGTTTCCGCTCGGCTCTGGCTTCGGATACCTTCGGAACGGGGTACAGGGACAGCATTCCGGATATGGCCCTGCTTAACAACGCACTGCTGGCCATAAACGGGGACTACTACGGGAATACGTCGGAAGGCGTGGTGATCCGCAACGGCGTCATCTACCGGGCAAACACCACCAGCTGCGATGTGTGCGTGCTGTATTATGACGGGACCATGAAGGTGATGCCCGGCAGCAGTTTCTCTGTGGATGAAGCCATAGCGGACGGGGCCTGGCAGGCATGGACCTTCGGGCCTTCCCTGCTGGATTCGGACGGTACGCCCCTTACCTCCTTTGCCAGTACCAGCCGTATCATCTCTGCCAATCCCCGCACAGCCATAGGGTACTATGAGCCCGGGCACTACTGCATGGTGGTGGTGGACGGCAGGGGTGAATCGGCGGGCATTACGCTGCCGGACCTGTCAGAACTGTTCTATGAGCTGGGCTGCACGGCAGCCTATAACCTGGATGGCGGCAATTCCTCTGTCATGGTATGGCAGAATGATGTGGTGAACAATCCTTCCGGAGGCGGAAGGGAGAGCAGTGATGCACTGCTGATTGCGGAGGTGGAAGCGTATGAATAAGCTGCTTGAAGTGCTGCGGCACCTGACGGTGATCCTTTCCCTGATGTTCCTGGTGTTCCTGATTCTTGACCAGTTCAATCCCATGATGAATTTCGTAAATAACGGGATCTCCCTGTGTCTGCTGGGGCTTCTGTGCGTGTGCGGCATAGCCCAGAGTGTGCTGTCCTGGCACAGCAGCTTCCGGCATGGCCGGGCAAAGCAGCAGACATGAAGGACGACAGCCAAAACATAGAAAAAGGATGCGGCAGAGCCGTATCCTTTTTTCGCGATTTACTTGTCTTAACTGCAGGCGGCAGGATGAGACCTGATGCTTTTTTCAGGTCCCGCTGAAATGCTTTTACTGCTTTACATCAGAAATTACTGTCGTCAGCTTCCGGAGCTTCCGTGATTTCTCTGTCCACAGTATATTTGCTGGACTTGGCGATCTCCTCCCGGAGATAGTTGTTGTACATCTGCAGGCGGACCCAGAAGACTCTGAGCTCTTCCTTGGACAGGTCCCGCAGATATTCCAGATTTCTCTCTTTCCATCTTTCGTCCTGCTTCTGGCAGGCCTGATACATGATTTCCCCCTGCCTGGACAGGCGGAAAAAGATTTTCTGATTGTTTCCCGGCTCCATGTAGGATTCGATCAGTTCCTTCCCAAGGAGCTTACGGGTGTTCTTGCTGATGGCTCCTTTCGTCATTTTGAGCTTCCGGGCCATCTCCGTCACGTTGGGCTGTTTCAGTTCCTTGATGGTTTTCAGCACCTGCAGTTCCGTGTCACCAAGGCCGCGAACAACCAGGCTCGCCTCCTGTCTGTGCAGCTCGGACTGCAGTTCCAGAAACTGTACAATTAAAGTGAAGATGGAATCATCCATTCATTCCCGCCTCGCAATCTGAAGCCAGTATACCCTACCCTTATTTGCATGTCAACGGCATCTTGCGAAATAAAGACATGGACGGTATGATGGGACTGACAGAATTCTGTGGTTCAAATACATCCTGATGCAGGAGGAAATATACGTGAAACGCCCCATGCTGCGACTTGTCTGTACCCTAGTGGTGATGTGCCTTCTCATGGCTGGATTCGGTGCTTTTCTGTACATGCAGGGCGTGAAAAGTGTGCAGGCAGAGCAGCATAAGAGGCAGACACTCATGGCGGACGGGATCGGCCAGACCCTGGATCTTCTGGAAGAACAGATCCGGGATGCCAGCCTTTCCTTCCGTGAGCGTCTTAAGAACAGCGCCCTGCTGATGAGCCGGGCCCTGAAGGGCCGTGTCACGGAAGACGGCTATGAGGGGGATGAGGTCTTTCCAAACGGCATGGTGGTGCGCATGTCAGGGGACACCATAACCTATCCTGCTGCCGCTCCCAAAAATGTGGACCTTACAACCTCCATTCTCTCCGACGATGCGGGTCTGTTTTCCACCCTGCTGACGGAGAGTGACAGCGGGGATAAGAAGCCGGTACTGGCCATAGCCCGCTCCATTGGCCGTTCCTACTACTATACGGGCTGGCGGACCCAGGAGGAGATGCGCCGGTACATTCTGGCCCATGTGGCACTGGATGAGGTGCTGGAGGCTGCGGAGGATGTCTATAACGGCCTGCTGGTGTTTGTGGATATGCAGGATGAGGAACTTCCCTTCCTGTGGCGTTCGCCGGACCTGAGTGAAGTGGAAAGCGGAAAGTCCATCGGCCTTACCCGGGACATGCTGCAGGAAGAAACCGGCGAAGTCAGCATAGACGGAAAGACCTATATCTGGCTCAGACGGGACTCGGAGGAGCTGAACAGCACCATTCTCTTCCTCAGGCCTTCTTCCGCCCAGACGGATACGGCATCCGGATGGATGCTCATCATTCTGGCCCTGGCTTCCCTGATTCTGGCCGGGGTGGTTACATGGGTCATTTCCATCCTTTCCCATGTGAAGAACCGGCTGCTTACGGCACCTGAGCACCGCAGGTATAATCCTGCCCGGGTGAAAAAGGTAATGGCGGTGCTGGGTGTCCTGGGGGCACTCATCATCTTTTCCTGCTCTGCCCTGGTGCAGGCACTGGGCAGCCTGCAGGCGGATACCGAAAGCGCACAGACGGCACTGAATATCATGTACAGCCGTATCCAGGAGGAAGAAAAGCAGCTGAAAAATGCCCGGGAGGCGGAGGAAAACTGGGTCCTGTATGATGCCCGGCGTCTGGCATCCCTTATTGGGGAAGATCCGTCCATACGGACCCGGGAGGCCTTCAGTCAGTTCAGCAACGCCCTGGGGATCCAGTATATCATGCTTTTTGATGAAAATGGGGATGAGATGGTCTGCAGCGGGGATTATGTGCACTTTACCCTGGGTGAGAACCCGGAGGATCCCCTGACGGATTTCCGACGACTCCTGAACGGTGTGGAGGCCATTGTGCATGAGACACAGCGGCACGAAGCCACGGACCTGACCAGCCAGCTGGTGGGGGTGCGGGTCACCCTGAAGGAAAACACCTACGGTGCCCTGCTGCTGGCCCTGCCGGAAGGATATATCACGGATGAGGCCCACTTCAGTGAAAATGAGATCCTCCGCTCCGTCACGCCCCCCGGGGCCGTTTCCCTCTCTGCGGACCTGGAAAGCGGCAGGATTGTTTCATCCAGTATGGAGGAGCTGCCCGGCATGGAAATGGCCCGCCTGGGCATACAGCCGGGCCAGACAGGGGAAGGGATCCTGGGAGAAGTGAATATCGGCGGCAGGCGCTATGACGCCACAGCCATGCGGGAAGCCAGCCGCCTGTTTGTGTACCTGTCATCCCCTGCGGATTCTGCCCGGGACGTTCTCCCCTATGCCTTTTCGGCAGCCCTGGCCTTTGCCGTTATGTTTTTCATTCTCTCCGCGGTGCTGCTTTATGACTACACAAAGAAAAACTATGAAGCCCAGGCTGTGGTGGGAAGCAGCAGGGCATACGGTGCATCCGTGGAAGTAGAAACACCCGACGGCACCTTCAAACATTCGGTGGATCCTTCCAAAAGATGGGCATTCATCTATTCCTTCTGGTGGAACCGGACCCCGGCGGAGAAGGCCATGACCGTGGTGCAGTGGATGCTGTTTGTGTTTTTTGCCCTGTATTTCCTGATGCGGGACGGCGGGGAAAATCCCATGTCTTCTTCTGTCATCTCCTATCTCCTGTCCGGAAGATGGACACCGGGCTTCAACATTTTTGCCCTGACGGCCATAGCCCTTCTGGCATCTGCCCTGGTGGTTTCCCTTATGGTGCTGCGCTTTGTCATAGGGCTCATCTCCAATGTGATGGGGACAAAGGGGGAAACGGTGTGCCGGCTGCTCATCAGTTTCCTTGAGTATGCCGCCGCCCTGTCCTTCCTCTTCTATGCCTTCGGGTACCTGGGGTTTGACACCAGCGGCCTGGTGGCTTCCCTGAGCCTGATTTCCCTGGCCGTTTCCCTGGGCTCCCGGGATCTGGTGACGGATATCCTGGCCGGAATATCCATCGTCTTTGAGGGTGAGTACCAGGTGGGTGACGTGGTAGAGATCGGCGGATACCGGGGCAAGGTGCAGGAAATCGGGATCCGCTCCACCAAGCTGATGGGAGACGGCGGAAATATCAAGATCATCAGCAACCGGGACGTCAAGAATGTGGTGAACATGACCCGCATGAATTCCTGGCAGTCCATAGAACTGACCATCGCCATGGATCAGCCCCTGAAAGACATAGAAAAGATCCTCAAAGCAGAATTTCCCGGTATTGGCGCCCGCAACCGGGAGATCATCTCCGGCCCCTTCTACCAGGGCGTGACGGCCATTGCACCGGGATCCGCCACCATCCGGATCAGCGCGGAGTGCCGGGAGGAGAATATCGGGAAGGTCAGACAGATCCTGAATGCGGAAATCTATGAGCTTTTCACCGCCCGGCAGATTCATCTGGCATAAGACTTGAACATGTGTGATTTTCGGCTATAATTGTATATATTGTTCCATTCTTAAGGAGGAAGTTCCATGCTTGTCAACACCAAAGCAAGAATAGGCGTTTTTTCCATCGCTCTTGGCGCGTATCTTCCCCAGTTCCCCTCCCTGGTGCCCGAGTTTGAATCCCAGTATGCGGAATTCAAGAAGATGATTCCCGATACCGTGGAACTCATTGACGGCGGTCTGGTCACCACCAAGGAACTGGCCATGGCTGCAGGCGACAAGTTCCGCGCTGCCGATGTGGACCTGGTGATTCTCCAGCTCCTTACCTATGCCACCAGCTATAACATGCTGCCTGCCGTGCGGGACCTGGATGTGCCCGTGGTGCTGGTGAACGTGCAGAAGATGCGTGCTCCGGACTATGCCAATACGGATACGGCCACATGGCTGGGCACCCTGTATGCCTGCGGCGCCGTGGGCGAGATGGTGGCTGACCTGGAGAGGGCCGGCAAGCGGCACGCGGTCATCACCGGTGTTGTGGAAGGCGGAGATCCCGAGGTGGAGGCGGAGATTCTTGACTGGTGCAAGGCAGCCCAGGTCCGCCGCCGTTTCCGTGATACCAACCTGGCCCAGATCGGCCGTCCCTATCCCGGCATGATGGACCTGTATATCGATGAGACCAACCTGTACAACAGAATGGGCCTGTACACCAAGCAGTTTGACTGGGAGAAGATGTGGGCCATAGCGGATAACGTCAACGACGAGGAAGCCATCCGGGCCAAGGCCCAGGATATCCTGGATACCTTCGATATCGAGGGCGGCGGCACCATTGAAAAGGTCTGGGATATGGCCAGGT
>CAMOVR010000075.1 GCA_946627565.1 uncultured Clostridia bacterium | reverse complement strand
TTGCGGCGCTCCGGCAGAAGGCATACAATCATCCGGCAGGAAAAGATATACAGAATCATTATAGAAAGAAATCCATTTTGGAAAAGGAGCTGGACTGGCATGCTGGATCTCAGTCGGATTCAAACGGAGCAGCGCAACCCGGATACCATGGACATCGACCGGGTGTCAACGCTTGACATGGTGCGGGAGATCAACCGGGAAGACCAGAAGGTGGCAAAAGCCGTGGAGCGTGTGCTGCCGGAGGTGGCAAAGGCCGTGGATGAGACCGCGCAGAGACTTGAGAGAGGCGGACGCCTGATCTATGTGGGTGCAGGGACTTCAGGCCGGCTGGGCATCCTGGATGCCTCGGAGTGCCCGCCCACCTATTCCGCGCCCCCGGAGATGGTGCAGGGCGTCATTGCCGGAGGATACCAGGCCATTTTCAGAGCCGTGGAAGGGGCGGAAGACAGCCGGGACCTGGGCAGGGCTGACATGGAAAAGCTGGAGGTAAGCGACAGGGACGTGGTGGCGGGTCTTGCAGCCAGCGGCAGGACGCCGTATGTGCTGGGGGCCATGGAATACGCCCTGGAAGCCGGGGCGCTGGTGCTTGGGATCACCTGCTGTCCGGGTTCCGAGGTGGACAGGGCGGCGGACATCGGCATTGCCCCGGAGTGCGGGGCGGAGGCTGTCACCGGCAGTACCCGCATGAAGAGCGGCACGGCCCAGAAGATGGTGCTCAACATGCTTTCCACCGGCGTCATGATCCGCCTGGGCAAGACTTATTCCAACCTTATGGTGGATGTGCAGCCCTCCAACGAGAAACTGAGGCACAGGTGCGTACGCATTGTCCGTGAGGCTGCGGGCGTCAGCGAAGAAGAAGCTGCCGGGGCCCTGGAAAAGTGCGGGTACCGCTGCAAAACCGCCATTGTCATGCTGCTGTGCGGCATGTCCTGCGGGGAAGCAGAGGAAGCCCTTCAAAAGGCAGGGGGCAGGATCGCCCGCATAGAGGCCTGCAGACGTGACGGATAATGTCTTAAACGCATGGAAATCAGCCGGAAACCCGGTCCGGGTCCCGGCTTTTTCCGTTGCCGTTCCAGAACGCCTCAAGCCGCTCCGGAATCTTCCCGCTTACGGGATGCCAGGCAGCGGGCATAAGGCGCAGGTAATCCGCCTGGCGGAAGCGGTCATCTGCCAGGATGACGACACCCCGGTCCTTTTCGGAGCGGATAACCCTTCCTGCCGCCTGGGCCACCTTCTGCATGCCGGGGATCTGCGAGGCGCACAGAAAGCCGTCTGCGCCCTGCTGGCTGTACCAGGTCTGCAGGGCAAGCTGCTCCGGGTCAGGCTTTGCCAGCCCGGTGCCCACCACCATAACACCGTCAAGGTGCGGAAGATCTATGCCCTCCGAAAAGATGCCGCCCATCACGCAGAATGAAAGGACAGGCTGAATGGAGGTCATATAGGGTTCAAGGAAGCCGGCGCGTTCCTCAAGGGACATGTCGGCTTTCTGCGTCTGAAAAAGACAGGGCCCGGGCTGATCCGCCGGAAAGGCAGCGGCAGTCTGTTCCATATAGGCAAAGCTCGGAAAGAAGACCAGATACCGTCCCGGATGGGCAAGCACCATGTCCAGGATCAGGCGGATCAGGCAGGGCACAGAACGGTCCCTGGCGGTATAGCGGACATTGACGGGGGCGATGAGCACCAGAAGATGTTCCGGAGGGAAGGGGGAGGGGACGGCAAAGCATGCATCATCCTCAGATCCTCCCAGGAGCCGCTTCATTTCAGAGAGCGGGTGCAGGGTGGCAGAGAAACACACGGTTCCGGACAGCTTTTCCGTGACGGCGGCAAAATGGGAGGCAGCATTCATGCAGCACGCTTTGAGACTGGCGGGCTTTCCGGGTTTTGCAGGCGTGTGCGGAACAAGAAAGACATATTCCTCCCTTGGACGCTTCAGGGCACGCTGAAAGGCCAGAAGACCGGACAGGACATCCTCCGTGCCGCCCCGGGGATCCTGCAGCACATCCGCCCCGGTCTCCAGGATCAGATCCAGGAGACGGCTCAGCGCATCCGGAAGATTCTCCGGAAGATGAACCCCAGTGGTTTCCGGCTGCAGGTCACTGAGAAGATGCAGCATCTCTGTCATGGCGGCGTAGAGAGGGTGCCTTCGCCCAAGTAACCTGCCGGCCTGACGGCGCATGAGGGTCAGGCCCTGTGCATCCACCGTGCCTGAGAGCATGTCCCGGATCCGCGGAAGCAGGTGATGGGCTTCATCCAGCAGCAGGGTCACCTGGTCAGTCCTGTCAAAGATCCTCTGCAGGTGCACGGCGGGGTCCAGCGCGTAATTGTAATCACAGATCACCACGTCTGCCATGGGGCTCAGGGTCAGGGAAAGTTCAAAGGGACACAGACAGTGTCTGTCGGCGGCCTCCCGGATGCATGCATCCGTCCAGTCGGGTGTCTGAAGCAGTTCCCCGACGGCTTCAAGGTCCCGCAGAAAATGCCCCTTTGCCCTGGGACAGAAGTCGGGATGACAGATGTGGGACTCAGGGCACACCCGGTCCCGGGCATCCAGGGTCAGAACGTGCAGATGGGGAAGGGATGGCCGCATGAGACGCAGTGCGTCCAGGGCTCCCTGCCTCTGGGTGGAACGGGCCGTCAGATAGAAAATCTGTCCGGTAAGCCCCCGGCCCAGGGCTTTGAGGGCAGGAAAAAGGCCGGCCACAGACTTGCCTGTTCCGGTGGGCATGGAGGCAAACAGCCTTTTTCTGCGTTCGATGGCGGTATAGACCTGCACCGCATATTCCCTCTGGCCGGCACGGTAGGCAGGAAAGGGAAATGTCAGGGCATCCAGTTCCCGGTTCCTCTCCTGAAGACGGCGGCGCAGAAACAGGGTCTGCTCCTTAAAGGGGACAAAGAGTGCGTCAAAGTCTGCGCGGCATTCCCCGGGGGACAGCTGCCGGGTAAACATGCCCCGGAGGGTGCCGTCCACGCTCACATAGGCAACTCTTGTCTCGATCTTACAAAGGGTTTCCCGCTCCTGAAACAGCATCCAGGCATAGACCAGGGCCTGTGCGGTATGGGCCTGCTGCGGTTCTTCCGGGTCATCCTGGGAAGACCAGAGTTTGATTTCCTCCACCACAGGGCAGTCGCCGTCAAGAAAAGCATCCATCCGGCCTGAAAGCAGGAAGGTGAAATCTCCCTCCTCTACCGGGATTTCCCTCTCCAAGGGGACCTCCTTCTGCCAGCCTTCCCCGGTGAGCAGCGCCTGCCGGGCTTTATGGGCAGCTGTGCCCTCCTGCATGACCCTGACGCCGCCGCTGAAACAGATATCCTCGCCGTGCAGGGTAAACTCCACCATCTCGCGTACGCCAAGGCGCAAAATGTCCAGCATGTCCACCTCCCCCTGAAAGATCCTGACAGAATAAAGAAAACGCAGGCAGGGCCACAGGCCCTCCTGCGTCTTATATTACAGGGCAGCGATCCGCTCCAGCGCAGCTTTCTGCTCACTGAGCAGATTCTCGAAAGAAGAGCGGTAATTTGCGACGGTGGTCTTGAGGGTTTCGATCTGGGCAGTCAGGCTGTCCCGCTGGGCCGTGAGGGAACCCAGCTGTTCCTCTGCCTTCTGACGGGCTTCCTCCAGGATGCCGTCTGCCTCGCTCTGGGCCTTGGCAATGGTTTCGTCCTTCACCTTTTTGGCCATCTCCAGGATTTCCCGGAAGGCTGACTCGCTCTCACGGGTCACGGCCGGGACGGGCTGAGGCGCGCTGACGGAGGGGCGGGCGGCAGCTGTCTGGGCCTGCCGGAGATCCTGTTCCAGCTTGTTGATGGTGTTGAGCTGACGCTCGAGCTCGTCACAGATATCATCCAGGAAGGCATCCACCTCATCCTGATCATATCCGCGGTTGCGGATGGTAAACTCTTTAGATTCAATGGCATCGATGGTGATGGGCTGCTGCATATTGGGTTCTCCTTTCCAAATGATATTGTGATGATACATGGACGGCGTGTATATTTCAGCGCCTGCTTCTAACTCAGACGACGAAATCAGTGGAGAAAACGTTCCAGAAGCAGGGACATGCGGTCATGTTTTGTGGTGCCCATAATGGACCTTAAACGGATTCTGCCATGTCCCCGGACGGAAATCAGGTCATTTTCCTTCAGCTCCCGGTCCACCCGCTCCTCCGGGATATGATTGAGGAAAACATCGCCGGACCGGATGGCGTCCTGGGCCTTTGCGCGGGAAACCTGGGCTCCGGCGGAGAGGACACTGTCCAGACGGAGGGAGGAGGTGGTGACGCGGATCTCCTGACCGGATGGAAGGGGCAGCTGGGGTGTTCCTTCGGTCAGTGCCACCTGGATCCGGTGACGGCCCGCGCTGGTCCACTCATCCGGAAGATGCCAGGAAAGCTCCGGCAGGCAGTACAGGTATGCGCTGCTTTCGCCGGCGATCAGATCCCCGAAGGCGCTGCGGTCTCCGCTCAGGGCCATGAGACTGCCCAGCAGATCCGGATGGGTGACGCTGTCAAACTTTGAATTCCAGCGGATCTCCATCCATACACCGGTAAAAATAGGTTCGTCATCCAGCGGATGAAAGCATACCTGAACCCGCTCGGCGTCTTCATAGCCCCCGAAGAAGGAAGCCTGCAGCCCGTGGAGGCGGGCAATATGCACTGCATCTGTACAGGCTTCCCGGGGAACAAAGCGGCCCGGACGGGCCATGATTGTTTTTTCAGCCTGCCGGGCTCCGATTTCAAACCGGGTGAGCCATTCTTTTGCGTTTTCCATGACAGAGTACTGTAGAATCAGAACAGCCTGAAGGATGAGAGCAGGGACCGGAGCAGGGAGATGATCACCCACAGGGCCAGCGGCGACCAGTCGAAGGTTCCCATCAGATTCGGCACGTTCTTGAGCATGAAGTTCCTGACCGGGGTCAGAACGGGCTCCACAATCCTGTTGAGGAGCTGCGTCCACTTGTTCTGCGCGGGACGGACCCAGGAGAGAACGACATAGATGATGAGGAGAATGTTAAAGAGATTCAGTAAAGATACGATCAAGCCAATCATAGGTCGGCCTCCTTTCAGGACATATCATAGCACAGATATGGAAAACAGGGATTAGAAAACGGCCATGCTTCCATAAGAAATCCATGAGAAATCCAGTTTTGCCATTTCAGGGTTCAGTTCTTCATGAATAGCGGCGCTGTCCGCCGAAGTTTTCCATTTCCCTGTCCAGGCGTTCAAAGTCGAATCCCCTGGGGGATGCACTGGCAGAGGGCTGGGGGATGGAACCGGGCCAGCGCTGGTTCAGGTCTTCATCGCTGAGCTGCTTGATGGAGCCGTAGGGGAGAACATTGACTGTGGGCGGGGAAATCAGGTAAATGCTCTTTTCGGATACCTTGGTAAAGTTGTAGCCCATGGAGAAGGCTGCACCGTAGAGGATATCCAGGCAGTGAGCGCATTCCCGGGCGTCAGCGACGCCTTCCATGTTGACAATGATGGATTCCCCGCTGCGCATATACTCAATCAGGCGGAAGCAGGAGGAAATGTGCATGGGCTTTGCCAGACGTTCCACATGGGCATAGGCATTGCCTTCATTGTCCACATAATTGTTGGGCATATAGTGGATCTGCCCCATGGGGGAAGAAGGCTGCTGCACCTGGGGGTTGCTGGCGGAGGGCTGATAGCCGGTATAGCCCGCCATGGCGGGGTTTGCCTGGTTCTGGCCCTGGCGGCCGCCCTGGGGGGACTGCATGGACGGGTCCCAGCCCTGCTGGGGTGCCTGACCGAACTGGGAAGCCTGCCCCTGCGGGGGCACCTGACCATACTGGGGTCCCTGACTGTACTGCGGCATCTGGCCGTACTGGTTAGGCTGGCCATACTGGGGGGCAGCGTTTCCGCTTTGCTGGGCATACTGTCCCCAGGCCTGGGACGGATCCTGCTGCTGGGCACCGTAGCCGTTGAATGCGGGCGCTTCCTCTTCGTCCGTTTTCTGCCTCTGCTTTTTGGGCGGCAGGGGGTGATAGCCGGTATGTCCGCCGTTGGGCAGATTGGCTTCCTGGTCCTTGCGGTAAGGACCTTTGGAAATGGCACTGATGAAACGGCCTATCGTATCAAGAAAAGGCATGGAACAACCCTCCAAATGCATTACAAACCATGAGTGGTTTCGCGTGGACCGAACAGGGCACTTCCCACCCGGACCATGGTGGCCCCGTGACGGGCAGCCAGAACATAATCTCCCGACATGCCCATGGAAAGCTCGTTCATTTCAATCCCGGGGATGGCCTCCAGACGGAGTGCATCAAAAAGCCTGCGCATCTTCTCAAAAAGATGGTCCAGCTCGCTGCATACCGGCATGGCGGGCATGACAGCCATGAGTCCGCAGACGTGCAGGCCGGGGAGGGCTGAAACCTCATGGAGGAAAGGCCGCAGGTCTTCTTCCAGAATACCGCCCTTCTGTTCCTCCCCAACGGGAGAGACCTGTACAAGACAGGGCATGACCACATCGTTCTTCTCAGCCTGACGGTTGATTTCCCGGGCTAGGTCCATCCGATCCAGGGACTGGATCAGCGAAACATCATGCATTATATATTTAACCTTGTTTGTTTGCAACCGCCCTATAAGATGAATGGAAAAACGGTGGTCAAGCGCCGGGGCCTTCTCCCGGACCTCCTGGACCCGGTTTTCGCCGATTTCCCGGATGCCAAGACCCTCAAGGGGAAGTATCCAGTCCACCGGATGGGTCTTGGTAACCGCAATGATCCGGGGCGGCGGGTAACGGCCTTCCGAGGCGGAGGCAAGCTGTTCCTTCACGGCCGAAATCCGCCGGGCAAGGACCTCAGAGGTGAGAGGTTCCATGTGTATTCATCTCCTGTTTTTCAGGCGGTCAGAAGAGCATGACCGTCTGCCCTTCAAAGAGCAGTCCCGTGGTCAGGGAATTGACGTATACGTCATCGCCGTCCCGGTACACGATCTGGACGGGGACGAAGAACTGGTTGCCGCCGTCGATGATGACGACGCCTTCCATGTCATTCTGGTGGTACAGGGCACGGGCGGGAACCAGCATGGTGCTTATGTTGTCACCGATGCGGACGGTGCCTGTGCGCATGTACAGAACGGAATCCACGCCGCCTTCCACCCGGAGACGGACCAGCAGTTCGCCGCCGGCCCTGGAATAGCTGACCACCGTGGCCTTGACGTCCGTATTGTCAAACTGGTTGAGTTCCAGATTGTATTCCGCGTTTTCCACCGGATTCCAGGATGTGTCATGGCAGAGCATGAGCACGTACCACACATCATCCGTAATGGTGCGGTAGATGGGGGTCTTGGACTTGGCCGGGCCTGTACCGTCGGGAATGTTTCCCCGGATCATGGACCGGACCTCAGCGGGGGTGTAGTTCAGACAGTTGTTTATGTTCAGACCATACTCAAAACCGTCCGTATAGAAGGAAACCAGGGAAGCCTTTGTGGAATAATAGACCTTGGTCCAGCTGTCGATACGCTGCTGCTGGGACTGTTCGTCATTGAGCAGACGGGTAAGACGCTGGTCATTGGAATACTTTTCCTGCAGGTACTGCTGGCGGGCCGTGATGGCACCGCCCAGGGATGTCTCCATGTTCTGCAGACTGCCCTGCAGGGTACCTGCAATCATGGACCGGACTTCCAGAGCCTGGGCCAGAACTTCGGATTCCACCCGGTCAAGCCGGGCGTCATAGGTGGTTTCTTCTGCCAGGAGCTGACGCTCATAGTCCCGGATCTGATCCCGGTAATCCTGAAGGGAGGTAAGCTCCCTTGTGGAAAAACCGGAGGAAAATACGCGGCAGATCTCCGACTGATTGCTGACAGAGGTTCCTTCATCCGCCGTATACTGAATGCTGGTGATGCTGTCGGCGTCATAGGGCACTTCGTTGCGGACAATGAGGGCGTCCCCGGTATGGTATGTGCCGTAGCGTCCTGCCCTTACCGTGGCCGTGGTGGCGGCCTGAGGCGCATAATTCACAAACAGGTACCAGACTGTCAGCACCAGGGCCGAAATGATGATGCCGATATGCAGCGGCGTGATGGTGACTTTTTTCCTGTCTTCCGCAGGCGGAAAGAAGCTTGGACGGAAGCGGAATTCCTTCTTCCGGTCTTCCCCGCCGCCGGTTCCATCCTGCCGGGGGGCCTGGGAGGAGGCATCTGCCTGAGGCGGGATGCTTCCGGAGCCTGGGACAGGTATGCTGCCTGAACCGGGGGGAACCGGCCCTGCGTAGCCTGTGCCGCCGGGGGCCTGGCTGTGCACCGGCCCCGCATAGCCTGTGGCATTGGGTGCCTGTCCGGCATAGCCGGCGGGAGGCTGGAAGCCGGTGCCCTGGGGGAACTGCCCCTGCACCTGGCCCGCATAGCCTGTACCCTGGGGTGCCTGTCCGGTATAGCCGGCGGAAGGCTGGAAGCCGGTACCCTGGGGGACCTGGCCCGCATAGCCGGTGCCCCGAGGCGCCTGTCCGGTATAGCCGGCGGGAGGCTGAAAGCATGTGCCCTGGGGATTCTGCGAGGGACCCGGGTAACCCACAGGCTGGCGTGCCATGGTATTCTGCAGCATGTCTGGCGGCGGTGCGTATCCAGGGGTCTGGCGCGCCATGGTGTTCTGTGTCATGCCCGGCCGCGGAGCATATCCGGGCACCTGGGGCGGCACAGCACCGTTTGCGGCGTTTCCCTTTGTCGGCTGCCGGAAGTATCCTCCGCTCTGCCCCGGGGCAGACTGGGGAACGGCACCCGGGGGAACCTGCTTAAAGTAGCCTGCGCTCTGCATGGGAGGGGTTCCTGCATACCCGCCGGGCTGGAAGGGCTGCTGTGCTGAAGCGGTATACTGGTTTGGCTGCTGCGGAACGGGCTGACCCGGAGCCGCGGCAGAAGCCGGCGTCTGCATCTGTCCGGAAGCTCCGGAGGGCTCCCGGCGGAATGGGTTTTTCAGGGCAGACATCTCAAACCTCCTTTCCCCTCATGCTGTGATCTGTTCAGGACAGGGGGACTTAACCGACAAATTCCGCATAGATGGCCTGAATGGTCTTTTCAAAGTCCGCATCGTCCACGCCCACAATAATGGAAAGCTCGCTGGAACCCTGGTCGATCATCCGCACATTGATGCCGGCCCGGCTCATGGCAGAGAATACCCGGGCGGCAGAACCGCAGTTGTTGACCATGCCCCGGCCCACGGTGGCGATGATGGACATGTTGTCGTGGATGGTCAGGGTGTCGGGCGCCACTTCTTCAGCGATCCGGCGCACAATGGCTTCACGGCAGGGAGCCAGGGCTTCACCGGAAACCACCACGCTGAGGGAATCGATGCCGCTGGGCATGTGCTCAAAGGAAATGCCGTATTCTTCAAAGATCTGCAGGACCCGGCGTCCGAAACCGATTTCACCGTTCATCATGGCCTTTTCCAGAGCTACCACGGAGAATCCCTTGTGGCCGGCGATGCCGGTGATGGTGGGCTCTATGGGCTCCACGGGAAGGGTAAGGGAAATCAGGGTGCCGGGATGCTCCGGGAAATTGGTGTTCCGGATGATGGTGGGGATGCCCACCTTGTGGACGGGGAACATGGCATCCTCGTGGAGGACCGTTGCGCCCATATAGCTGAGCTCCCGGAGCTCGGCGTAGGTGATCCGGCTGATCTCCCGGGGATTTTCGACGATGCGGGGGTCCGCCATGAGGAAACCGGAGACGTCTGTCCAGTTTTCATATGTATCAGCCCGCACAGCCCGGGACACAATGGCGCCGGTTATGTCGGAACCGCCCCGGGAGAAGGTGTGGACCGTGCCGTCGGGGCGCACGCCGTAGAAGCCGGGCACCACGGTGGGGATGCCGTCGGCAAGAAGGGCCATCATGACCACGTTGGTCTTTTCACTGTTAAAGGTGCCGTCCTCATTAAAGAAGATCACCTTGGCGGCATCCATGAAACGCCAGGAGAGATAATCCGCCAGAAGCATGCCGTTTAAGTATTCTCCGCGGCTGGCGGCATAGTCTGCATCAGCACCGGCGGCAATGTTCCGGCAGATCTGATCCAGCTCATCCTCAATCTTCACCTTCAGGCCCAGCTCATCCCTGATGCTGAGGAATCTTGAACGGATGTTTTCAAAGGGCTCGTCAAAACTCTGGCCGTCCCTGGCCAGACGCTGGCAGGCATAGAGCAGATCCGTGACCTTGTCATCCCCGGAAAAGCGTTTGCCCGGGGCAGAGGGAACAACATAGATCCGGGCAGGATCCATGGCAAGAATGTCCTTGACTTTGCGAAACTGCTCAGGGCTTGCCAGAGAAGAACCGCCGAACTTGGTGACAATCGTCTTGCGTGACGAACCGTAAGAATTATACTGCATGTTCAGATGCCTCCGGGATGTGGGGGGAAGAGCCCACAGGATAGGTAGGGTATTGAGCAGGGGTCAGGGTCTTGACTCAAGCGGATTGATAAGACCAAGAAGTATCACGTCCGTGTAGGCGCCTCTCCGGTACACTTCATCCCGGAGACGGCCTTCCTGGACAAAACCGCATGCATGGTAACAGGCGATGGCGGCCTCGTTGAAGGCCATGACGCTGACCTTCACACGGTGGCAGTTGAGCTCCTGAAAGCAGAAATCGCACAGGAGGGACAGGGCTTCACGGCCGTATCCGCGCCGGCGGTAGGGAGCGCCGATCATCATGGCCAGTTCCGCACAGCGGTTTTTCCAGTCTATTTTGATAATCCCGCAGCGTCCTGCCAGCTCGCCCTCCAGGTTCTCCACGGCAAACTGGTATTCGCCCCGGGTGTAGCAGGACTGCTGGGACAGCCACTCCTGTTCGTCCCGGTGGGACATGGGGAAGGGCATGCCCTTTAACATGTCAAGGGCGGTGTCGGGATCATTGTCAAAGAGGTAATTGCATTCCAGATCACTCTGTTCAAAGGCACGCAGCCGTACAAGATTTCCGCAGAGCATAGGCTTCACTCCGAAAGATTGATATGAAACACACCGTTTTCGTCCAGCAGTTCCTCTGCAAGAGACGTTTTTTCATCTGCAGCCTCATCCGCCGCTTCCTCCGGGGGCGTCTGTGAAACTTCCTCCGGCAGCCCATCCGGAATCTCTTCTGAAGTCTCTTCCGAGGGGGCATCCGGGAGGGGAGAGGGCAGAGCATCAGGAAAGTCCGGGGAAAGATCGACGGTAAGAACATTCGCCGTATCGTCCGCTTCGTCTTCTTCCACAGGCCCTTCTGTGGTTTTGAAGACAAACCGGGCAGCAGGGTTCGGTTCAAGCCCCGTGTTTTCCATAAAGTCGTTTTTCTCCGTGTCGGGGCCGACAGTGGATGAGACCAGGCCAAAGCGGGCATTGGAGTATGCACCGCCGTCTTCAATAGCCCAGGTTTTCAGCTGGCTGCGGTGAAACAGGAAGGCCTCTGATGCCACCGTGATGCCGTCGTCCCCTCCGAAGAAGTCCAGACTCTGGTGCCAGTCCATCTCCAGGACATTTTCCGGATAGAGGTGGAGATACAGTTTCTTCACCGTCCAGACACCGTATTCCCGGACCTGGCCTGCATAGCGCTTCGGGTTATCCGCCAGTTCAACCGCTTCCATGGCGCAGTCTGCCGTGGCCATGTGGGCCCCGTGGCCGTATTCACCCTTCAGGTCGTGGGAAACCACAACTTCAGGCTGGAACATGCGGATGGCCTTGACGGTGCTGAACAGAAGCTGGTCTTTCTGCCATGTTCTGTACTGACCGGCCAGTGTGCTGTGCCTTGCGTCCTTCAGACCGAGAAAATGGGGATAACGGGTAACGCCGCAGTGCCAAAGGCTGTCCAGCAGCTCAAGGCGCCGGGTGGGGGTGGAAGGCACTGTACATACCACCTGCACCTCATAGGCCCGGTCCCCGGCATAGGTGGGGAGCAGGCCCCCGAACCAGAGCACCTCGTCATCCGGATGACAGGATATCAGCATGAGGTCGCATTTTCCACCCGTGTGCCAGGTGGCGCAGTCCCGGGGCTGCCTGCCCGGAGCGTAGGCGTAGACTTCGCTGATGAGCAGCCTGGAGCGGGAATCATTGACCAGCCTGACCTTTGTGGTCTTATAGGGCAGGGGAATCCATTCAGTCAGGTAGGTGCCGCAGGAACCCGCATCGTGCCAGGT
This sequence comes from uncultured Clostridia bacterium, assembly GCA_946627565.1. Taxonomy (GTDB): domain Bacteria; phylum Bacillota; class Clostridia; order Christensenellales; family Aristaeellaceae; genus UBA2943. The sequence goes on along the minus strand of CAMOVR010000075.1, from coordinate 4,542 downwards.
GCCGTCCCGGTATGCCTCCACATGGCAGTTAACCGTGCGGTCCTGGTACTTGAAGTACACGGACCCCATGACAGAGCCCCCGGCATCGATTTCCAGGAAACGCCCGGCGAGAATGGACGCGAAGGTGTCATAGTCCCGGTCCAGAAGGTTCTGGTCTTCCTTCAGGGCTTTGCCGGACTGGCTGAAGGAACATGCGGCGGATATCTCCCGGGCATCCTCCCCGCAGGCAGAAACGGTCAGGCAGAGAAGAAACACCAGAAGAAACAGCGGAAAAAGAAGAATACGCCTCAGGAAAGATCCTCCTCCTTCTTCTCTTCCTTCTCACAGGAGACGCGGTAAAGGCATTCGGACAGGGTGGTGTAGCGGCGGGCGATATGGTTGTTGGCCACCATGTCCCGTATGGTGACCTCCCGTCCCACCAGCACCACCATGTTTTTTGCGCGGGTGAGGGCAGTATAGAACAGATTGCGGGTCAGCAGCATCCGGGGACCGCCCCAGACCGGGATCACCACCACCGGGAACTCGCTGCCCTGGCTTTTGTGTACGCTCATGGCGTAGGCCAGGTCCAGGTTTTCCAGTTCACCGGAGGCTGTATTGTAGACCACTTCGCGCTCATCGTCAAAGAGCACCGTCATGGTCTTCTCTTCCCGGTCAATATCCGTGATAACGCCCAGGTCACCGTTGAAGACGCCTTCCCCCTCCGCCTCCTCACTGCCGGAGACGCGGATCCAGTGGAGGGAGTAGTCATTGTGTGTCTGCATGACCTTGTCCCCCACCCGGAACAGTATATGGTTGTATTCCAGGGATTCCTTTCCCGGATCAGGGGGATTCAGGGCTTCCTGAAGCTTTTCGTTCAGTGCCGCTACACCGGTTTCCCCTTTTTTCATGGGGGCAAGCACCTGTATGGTCTGGGCTCGGGCATCGTCCGGACACCGGATGAACCCGGGCAGTCGGGTCTGGACCAGGTCCACAATGGTATCCCTGGTGGACTGGGGCGTTTCACGCCGGTCAAAGAAGAAGTCCGTTTTCTTTTCGTTGAGCAGGGGAAGTTCGCCGTGGTTGATGCGGTGGGCATTGACAACGATCCGGCTCTGCTCGCTCTGGCGGTAGATGTCCGTCAGACGGACCGCCGGAATCACATTGCTGGAGAGAATATCCCCCAGCACGTTGCCGGCGCCCACACTGGGCAGCTGATCCGCGTCCCCCACCAGAATCAGGCGTGCACCGACAGGAACAGCCCGGAGCAGGGCGCGCATGAGCATCAGGTCCACCATGGAAGTTTCATCCACGATGATGCAGTCGGCGGTGAGGGGATTGTTTTCGTCAATGTTGAACATGCCGTCCCCGGTGGATTCCAGCAGCCTGTGGATGGTCCTGGCGCGCTTCCCGGTGGTTTCGCTCATGCGCTTGGCGGCGCGGCCGGTGGGTGCACACAGGGCAATGCGGCCTTCATGTTCCAGCAGGGAGAGAATGCAGCGGATGATGGTGGTCTTGCCTGTGCCGGGGCCGCCTGTGATGATGAGCACCCCAAACTCCAGGGCACAGAGGATGGCGTCCTTCTGCTTCTCCGAAAAGGTGATGCTGTGGGTGCGCTCAAAATCATGAAGACGGATTTCACCCCTGGACCGGTTTCCCTGGGGCCTTCCCGTATACAGGTCCCAGAGCCGCCGGGCCACCTCTTTTTCGGCACGGTAGTAATGGGGCAGATAGACCCGCCTTGAGGCGTCGGATGTTTCGGATACGATCTTTTCTTCCCTGGCCAGGGTGTCTATTTCCGGCTCCAGCAGACTCACAGGCAGCTGAAGAAGGGAACAGGCACGGCGCACAAGTTCTTCTGCGGGCAGATAACAGTGGCCCATCTGGGCTGCCTGTTCCTGCAGCACGTAGATCAGCCCGGCGTGAATCCGGAAGACACTTTCCCGGGAAATGCCGAGACTGGAGGCGATGCGGTCAGCGGTGAGAAAACCGATGCCGTCTATTTCCGTGCACAGGCGGTAGGGATTGTCCCGGATGATCTCCTCCGTCTGTTCCCCGTAACGGCGGGCAATGCGCGTGGCCGTGGAGGCGGGAATGCCATAGGAGGTCAGGAACACCATGGCGTTGCGCAGGTGTATGGTCCGGTGATAGCTTTCCCCTATGGTGCGCCACTTCTTTTTGCCAAGCCCCTTGATCTCTGTAAGACGCTCCGGATGGTGTTCCAGAATATCCAGAGTTTCCAGGCCGAAAGCCCGCACAATCTGTTTTGCCAGAGGTGCCTTGATGCCTTTGATGAGGCCGGAGGCCAGGAACCGCTCTATACCCACGATATCTGTGGGCATGACGGTTTCAAAGGAGGAAATCTTGAACTGTTTGCCGTACTGGGGATGTTCGATGAAACTGCCTTCCAGGATGATCTGTTCCCCCACAGCCAGCGTGGGAAGCGTGCCGGTGGCTGTGTATTCCCTGCGGCCCACAGCGATGGAGATAATGGAATAGTTGTTGTCTTCATTGCGGAACTTGACCCCGGAAACGGTTCCTTCCAGACGTTCTGTTTCCATTCCTTCACCTCCCTGTGCTCTGGCACAATAAAGAATTATAACAGAAAAAGGCATGACTGTGAACACAGACGACCGGGCCGCGCATGCCGGGGACTGGCCCTTTGTCTTGACAAACAAAGAAACAGACGTGCATAATCATCCGGGCAGTCATTTATTCCTTCTTTATTATATTTTTTATTCAGACTGCCGGAACAGGAAGAAAAAGATGTTTGGATTTCGAGCAGACGGAAGACGGATCTCCGATATCGACCCCATTGTGCAGATTACGCCGTACCTCATGCCCATGAGATGCGACGCCCAGGTGTTCCTTCAGCACGAGGTGGACTATGAAATGCTGACACGCTACATTGCCGAGCAGATGAAGAAGGATGAGCGCATCACCTTCATGCAGATCATTGTGGCGGCCTATGTGCGCGCTGTAAGCCAGCACCCGGAAGTCAACCGCTTTATCATGAACAAGCAGTTCTATTCCAGGAACAACTGCACGGTCAGCTTCACCATCCTCAAGGATTACCAGAATGCCCAGGGCGGTGAGACTGCAGTCAAGATCAAGTTTGACCCCACCGATACCATCTATGAAGTCCGGGACAGGATGATCGACACCATAGACAACAACCGCGGCCTTGGACCCCAGAACTTTGCTGACCGCCTTGCATCCTTTGTCCTGAAGATCCCGGGTCTGGCCACGCTGGTGGTGGCGCTGGTGCGCCTGCTGGACCGCTATGGCCTTCTTCCCGGTGCCTTTCTGGATGCCCTGCCCTTCCATACGGGCATGTTCATCACCAACAATGCATCCATCGGCCTGCACCATGTGAACCATCATATCTATAATTTCGGTTCCACATCCCTTTTCTTCGGCATGGGTCTGCTGGAGAAGAAGGCAGTGGTGGAAAACGGCAAGACCCGCATGAAGCGGTTCCTGCCCATTGGCATCACGGCGGATGAGCGGGTGTGCTCCGGTGCGTTCTATGCGGAATTCTTCGCGGACATGGAAAAGTATCTGAATCATCCGGAACTGCTGGAAACGCCCCCGGAAAGCGTCCGGTACGATAAGCATGCCGAGTACCATGTACCCAAGGCACCCAGGAAGCAGATAGAGGGAAAGGCATGATCATCCTTGTCAGCGCCTGCCTGCTGGGCATTGCGTGCAAGTGGGACGGGGGAGACAATGGTCTTGAGCAGGTCAGAGGACTTGTGAAGGACCATGTGGTGATCGCGGTGTGCCCTGAACAGCAGGGCGGACTGCCCACACCCCGCTGTCCCAGCGAAATCCGGGAGGGCCGCGTGGTGAACAGGCTGGGGGAAGATGTGGACGGTGCGTTCAGGCTTGGCAGTGACAGGATCATGGACATGCTGCATCAGGTCCCCATCGACCTGGCTGTTCTGAAGGCCAGAAGCCCAAGCTGCGGCATTGGGAAGATCTATGACGGATCTTTTACCGGGAAGCTGACCGACGGGGACGGCATTTTTGCACAGCGTCTGAAAGCGGCCGGCATTCCCGTCATAACCGAGGAAGAACTGGTGCAGATGCTCTCAGAAGGTGACAGCTATGATCCGGAAAGCACCATAAAGGATGTACAGAGGCGCCTGAAGGAAGGGATGGGGAGGAGCCCGGCCCCGTCCTGACCTCCGTTTGCCCCCCTGTCAGTCTCTTATCTGGGCTAAAACGGCCTGAGACAATATAAAAACGATAAACAGGCAACAGAAAACCCCTGCAATCCTTGAATTTATTGTCATAAGGAACTAATCATCAACCTCAACACAACAAAGTCGGCAACCGTAGTGCTTAACATGTTTCACACCACAAAACGACCACACTTGAAGGAGAAAACGATGATGAAGTCCCTGTATGAAGAACTTGGCGGCACCTACACCCTTAGCAATAATGGCATGTTGTATCCTGATTTGATAGTTGATGATAAAGAATTCCGTCCTATTGGAAAATGGGGCAGGCTGCATATGAAATATTTGGAGGCAGAACACCCGGGGCTGTATGAGCGGCTCA
>CAMOVR010000074.1 GCA_946627565.1 uncultured Clostridia bacterium | reverse complement strand
TCAAAGGCATCCTCTGCCATGTCCGTCACGGAAGATGGGATGAAGGCGTAAATCAGATCAGGGCATGCCTTAAAGGCACCTTTTTCAATGGTCTTTACGCCGTCCGGGAGAATGACAGCCTGGAATGCGCATCCTTCAAATGCTTCCTCTTCAATCGTTTCCGTACCTTCCGGCAGATACAGGACCTTCAGATCCTTCAGGGCCGGTATGCTGACAGTGTATGTCTGGACTTCAAAAGCCTGGTTCTCGAATGCTTCAGATGTGTACACCGCCATGCCTTCCGTATCCTCCGTGGGCACGGTAATGGTGACCGCAGCATCCGCTTCTTCTGTCTCCACAAGGTCCGGCTCCGTTTCGCATACCCTCCTGGCGGTTACCTTCAGGTGATCCTCAGACCATGTGTATTCGGCTTCACCCCATGTCCTGTCTGCAGGCGGGTTCTTTGTGAAGTGAGGATAGAGCGTCATGTCAGAAGTCACCCGGGTGTCAGCCAGGATCTGTTCTCCGGCCTCCGCTGCTGTGAACCATCCGTCAAAGGTATAGCCGTCCTTTTCAGCCGCAGGAAGTTCCCCGGCGGTTCCGAATGTCCACTGGGCATACAGCGTTACAGCTGCATTTCCGGTATACGTTCCGCCGGCGCTGTAGGCTGTGCCGCTGCCGTCTTCCGCTGTATTCCAGCCCGTGAAGGCAGCATCTTTTGTGATTTCCTGGTTTTCTTCCCCTTCTCCCTTCACCAGGATCAGTTTGTGGCTGCGCACAGGCACGGTGGTGCTAAGAAGCAGGTCCACATCTTCTGTCTTCGTCTGGCTTTCCGGGGCACCTGTACCGCCGGCAGCGCTGTAGTTGACCGTCCAGGTCCCGGGGATCTTCGTGAAGTGGGGATAGAGCGTCATGTCAGCAGTCACAGCTGTGGTGGCCAGGATCTGCTCCCCGTCCTCCGCTGCGGTGAACCATCCGTCAAAGGTATAGCCTTCCTTTTCCGCTTCAGGAAGTTCCCCGGCGGTTCCATATGTCCACTGGGCATAGAGCGTCACATCTGCGTTTAAGGTATACGTTCCGCCGGCGCTGTACGCTGTGCCGTTGCCGTCCTCCGCCGTATTCCAGCCCGTAAAGACAGCAGCTATTGTGATTTCCCGGTTTCCTCCCTCACCGGAGAGTGTCAGCACATAGCTCCGCACGGGTACCGTGGTGCTCAGTGTCAGATCCACATTCTCGGTCTTGGTCTGGTTTTCCGGAGCGCCGATGCCGCCGGCTGCATTGAAGCTCACCGTAAATGTTCCGGGAACTTTCTCCGTAAAGCGGGGATACAGCGTCAGATCGGCAGACACCTGCGTGCCGGACTCCACCTTTTCCCCGCCCTCCGGGGCTGTGTACCATCCGCTGAAGTCAAAGCCTTCCTTCGTCAGGGCAGGAAGCTCCCCTGCTGTCCCGAAGGTCCACTGGGCATACAGTGTTACGGCGGCATTTCCGGTATAGGTTCCGCCGGCGCTGTAGGCTGTGCCGGTGCCGTCTTCCGCCGTGTTCCAGCCCGTGAAGGTGGCATCCTTTGTGATTTCCTGGTTTTCTTCCCCTTCGCCCTTCACCAGGGTCAGTTTGTGGCTGCGCACAGGCACCGCGGTGCTCAATGTCAGGTCCACATCTTCCGTCTTTGTCTGGCTGTCAGGCGCACCTGTGCCGCCGGCTGCGTTGTAGCTGACGGTGTACGTCTCAGGAATCTTTGTGAAGTGGGGATACAGCGTCATGTCCGCTGTTACCCGGGTGGCGGATTCCACCCTGTCTCCGCCGTCTGCGGCTGTGTACCACCCGTCAAAGGTAAAGCCTTCCTTTTCGGCTTCAGGAAGTTCCCCTGCTGTTCCAAAGGTCCACTGGGCATACAGCGTCACAGCGCTGTTTCCGGTATAGGTGCCGCCGGCACTGTAGGCTGTGCCGGTGCCGTCTTCCGCCGTGTTCCAGCCGGAGAATGCGGCATCCTTTGTGATTTCCTGGTTTTCTTCCCCTTCGCCCTTCACCAGGGTCAGTTTGTGGCTGCGCACAGGCACCGCGGTGCTCAATGTCAGGTCCACATCCTCTGTCTTTACCTGGCTTTCCGGAGCGCCCGTGCCGCCTGCTGCATTGTAGCTGACAGTGTACGTCTCGGGGATCTTTGTGAAATGGGGATAAAGCGTCATGTCAGTGGTCACAGCTGCAGTGGCCAGGACCTGCTCCCCGCCGTCTGCGGCTGTGAACCAGCCGTCAAAGGTATAGCCGTCCTTTTCAGCCGCGGGCAGTTCCCCTGCTGTCCCGAAGGTCCACTGGGCATACAGCATCACATCTGCGTTTGCGCTATATGTTCCGCCTGCCGCATATGCCGTGCCGCTGCCGTCCTGCAGCGTGTTCCAGCCTGTGAAGGCAGCCGCCACTGTGATTTCCTGATTTTCTCCCTCACCGGAGAGGATCAGCTTGTGGCTCCGCACAGGCACGGTGGTGCTCAGAAGCAGGTCCACATCTTCCGTCTTGACCTGGTTTTCCGGAGCCCCGGTGCCGCCGGCCGCGTTGAAGCTTACCGTAAACGTTCCATGGATTTTCTCCGTGAAGCGGGGATACAGTGTCTGGTCAGATGAAACCTGTGTGCCGGACTCCACCTTTTCCCCGCCCTCCGGGGCAGTGTACCATCCGTTAAAGTCAAAGCCTTCCTTCGTCGGGGCAGGAAGCTCCCCTGCCGTTCCGAAAGTCCACTGGGCATACAGGGTTACGTCGGCATTTCCGGTATAGGTTCCGCCGGCACGGTACGCGGTGCCGCTGCCATTCTCGGCCGTGTTCCAGCCTGAGAAGGTGGCATTTACCGTGATTTCCTGATCTTCTCCCTCGCCGGAAAGCGTCAGCCTGTGACTGCGAACAGGCACGGTGGTGCTCAGAAGCAGGGCCACGTCCTCCGTCTTCACCTGATCTGCCGGGGCACCCGTGCCGCCGGCTGCGTTGTAGCTGACGGTGTATGTCTCGGGAATCTTTGTGAAGTGGGGGTACAGGGTGAGATCTGCTGTCACCCGGGTTGTGGCCAGGATCTGCTCCCCGCCGTCTGCGGCTGTGAACCAGCCGTCAAAGGTAAAGCCTTCCTTTTCAGCCTCTGGCAGTTCTCCGGCTGTGCCGAAGGTCCACTGGGCATACAGGGTTATGGCGGCATTTCCGGTGTATGTTCCGCCCGCCGCATATGCTGTGCCGCTTCCGTCTTCCGCACTGTTCCAGCCTGTGAAAGTGGCAGTCACGGAGATTTCCTGATTGCCCCCTTCACCGGCGAGGGTCAGCTTATGGCTCCTTGAAGGCACGGTGGTGCTCAATGTCAGGTCCACATCTTCCGTCTTCACCTGATTATCCGGAGCCCCGATGCCGCCGGCCGCGTTGTAGCTGACGGCGTACGTCTCAGGGATCCTGGTGAAATGGGGATACAGGGTCATGTCAGATGACACGGTCGTTGTGGCCAGGACCTGGTCCCCGCCCTCCAGGGCTGTAAACCAGCCGTCGAAGGTAAAGCCTTCCTTTTCAGCTGCGGGCAGCTCTCCGGCTGTTCCGAGCGTCCACTGGGCGTATAGCGTTATGGCTGCATTCTCGGTATATGTTCCGCCGGCTGCATATGCCGTGCCGCTGCCATCCGCTGCCGTGTTCCAGCCCGTGAAGGAGGCCGCCACGGAGATTTCCTGATTACCCCCTTCGCCGGAGAGGGTCAGCTTATGGCTCCTTGTGGGCACGGTGCTGCTCAGAACCAGGTCCACATCTTCCGTCTTCACCTGATTATCCGGCACCCCGGTGCCGCCCGCCGTATTGTAGCTGACGGCGTACGTCTCGGGGATCTTTGTGAAGTGGGGATACAGCGTCATGTCCGCTGTCACCTGGGTATCAGCCAGCACCTGCTCCCCGCCATCCGCGGCTGTGTACCAGCCGTCAAAGGTATAGCCGTTCTTTTCCGCTGCGGGCAGGTCCCCTGCCGTCCCGAAGGTCCACTGGGCATACAGCGTCACATTGGCGTTCCCGGCATACGTGCCGCCTGCTGCATAGGCCGTGCCTGTGCCATCCGCCGCTGTGTTCCAGCCCGTGAAGGTGGCTCTTCTGGTGATTTCCTGGTTTCCTCCCTCACCGGACAGCAGCAGCTTATGGCTCCTCGCGGGCACCGCAGTGCTGAGGGTCAGGTCCACTTCCTCGGTCTTCACCTGGGCTGCGGGAGCCCCGGTGCCGCCGGCCGCATCGTAGCTTACGGTGAAGGTCAGAATATTGGCGGTGGGATCATACCTTGCAGACGCCATTTCCAGTTCGGAGGCGCTGAACATGTCTTTGGTGTCGGTGCCATATGCATAGGAAATGGTGCCGGATCCGAACTTATAGATGTATCCGTTCTCCACACTGCCGGACGTAAATCCGTCAAAGAACAGGTCGTTGTCTCTCTCCACCCAGTTGGTGACATCCACCAGGTAGTTTTTGCCGTCCGACATCCGCACAATGTTCCACATGTGGTTGCCGGCTCCGGTGCCGCCCGTCATGTTTCCCGAGACACAGATGCAGGAGACATTTCCGCGGAAGGAAGTCAGATCGCACAGATACTGGAAAGCCTTGGAATAGCCTTCGCACACCACTTTTGTGTCCGGATCCCCGTCAAAGACATAGATCAGCTGCCAGGGATCCCCGTAGGGCGTGGTCTTGTCGCCCGCGGCATCGTAATTGTATGTCACCATGCTCCGGATGCTGTCCCGGTAGGCGGTCAGCTTCTCATAGTCCCCTTTGTCTGCCTGGGCAGCCACGATGCCCTTTGCCGTCCGGACAGCATTCTGTACACCCGTTATGAGGGAGGTATCAAAGACATATTCCGACTTGGCATATGCCTTTGCCACGGACATGGAGACGGTAACGGTCCCTTCCAGGGAAACGGTGTCGCCGTCTATGCTGTAATAGCCGCTCACGCCGGTTTTGTTGCCGCCGTAGCCGTCCTTTTTGGATTTGCAGTACCAGTACATGTCATACGGCAGGTCCTCCAGGAGATAATCCACCACGGTGCCCACCTTTATGGCACCCAGTGCGGCTTTGAAAGCCACATTGCCCAGGGTGGGATCGTCTGCCGATGCAAGGCCCAGTTCTTCCAGGGTCCAGACAAAATACTCGGACCCCATGTCTGAAAGTTCAAAGGTAAAAACGGTATCCTCGATTTCCCCCGCGGCCACTTTCTCCACCTTGGCCCGGAGTCCATCGTACATGATCTTCTGCACGCCCGTCAGGCGTGAGCCGGTAGTTCCCCTGGCTCTTGGGCCATACCCCAGGAGCTGGCTGATATACCCCCTCAGGGCCGGATCCTGATACGGATCCGCCGTTTCCGCCTGAGACTGCAGGGAAAACAGGACCATCAGCAGGGCGATGAGTACAGGAAGTATTTTCTTCATGCGGTTTACGTCCTTTCCGGTACATGCCGTTTACGAAGGCGGTCTGCCGGAAGCTTTTCTGAACACTTTTTCCGTGTTCACTTCCGGTATGGACGCCCGGGTATATGAAACTTGCAGGGCAGCTAGACATACTGCCCTCAGGTCAGGGGATGCAGAGCAGTCCCTGAAAACCTGTGATTATACGGATTATACCGGAAAGAAGACGGCCTGTCAGCCCGGGCACGGAAAGCAGGGCCCCGCTGCCTGATATGGATGCCGGTTTTTTAAGAGACACACAAAAACCCGGAGCCGAAGCTCCGGGCCGGATATTCTGTTTTGCAGCGCACAATCGGGCATCTGATTTGACAGAATCTTACGGGACACTGCCGGATTTCTGAAACAATCTTTCCGGGATCCTGCCCCTGTTCCTTCCCTTACCTGTGAAGGAAAATCTTGACCTTGCCGGACATGCCCACCTTGGACACAATGTGCCTTGTCTGCCTGCACAGGGCGCAGGGCTTCCGGATGGCTTTATTGTCTACGGTTACATACACAATATCTGAGGGTTCAAGGTGAACATCAAATTCGTTGTTGAGGCACAGACGGCATACCTTGTTCAGCAGGCCCCTGTATTTTTCCATACCCGTTGACTCCTGTATGACAAGGTTCACCGCTCTTTGCTGTCTGGTCATCGTTTCGTCCTCCTGTCAGATGGAATCTCTGCAAAGCCTTCTGGACAGCCTTTCTGTGAACGCTTCAGAGAAAAGCTGCATACGCCGGCTCTGTGTATTTTGTGACCAGTATATGTGGTCATGACATATTTTGTCCTTTTTGTGACATACGTCAAGACCATATTTTTCATCATTAAGACAAATAAACGTGTCATTTTTGACATATTCTTTGCAATATCTTCATTTCTTTGTTTCGAGTTCAAAAATGTTTTTTTGATGATCTTCACAGATTCCCGTGTCGGACCCGGGCGTTTGTTCCATTCTGTCACACCAGGTATGTCTGTCCCTTGGCATATGCCCTTTCGCCGGAGCCCCGGTTCTCCCCTGCCAGGCCCGGAACGGACAGCCTGCACTTTTGTACAGTACGTTTTCCCCTCTCCTGTGGTATACTTCTTACAGTAGCAGACTTTTTCTGCTTATCCCCGCATCCCGCACACAGCACCCGCCCGACACGAAAACCGCCGCTATTCACACACTGCCCGGCATAAGCATAAGGAGAACCGTCATGGCATATCCGCCCATCATACGGAGAACGGAAAAAATCAGAGAGCTCACCGCTCTTCTGAAAAAGCGCAGAATCGTATACATTTCCGCCTTCTTCTACAGTGGAAAAACCATCCTGCTCAGCCAGCTGACGGAGGCATGGAATGGACCTGTACTGAAGTTCAATGCCCGTCAGGACGACTGGGCTGCCTTCCGGGACCGTGCCCGGGAAGAAAAGACAGCGCTTCTTGTCATGGACAGCTTCGACCATGCAGACCATGCCATGTCCTCCGAAATCGCCTCCCTTCTGGCCGGGCTTTCGGAAAACCAGTACGCTGTCCTCTCCGGCAGGGCACAGATGCCCTCGGAACTGTACAGTCTCTGTTCCGCCGGCGTCATCGCAAGGCTTGGCCGGGAATTCATGATGTTTGACCAGGAGGAGATTGTTCAGCTCTTTCTGGAATATGAACTGGAACTGACAAAAAATGACGTCCGCCTGATTCTGGAGCATCTCTGGGGCTGGCCCTTCGGGCTGCACATTCTGGCCCAGCAGGTGCTGAACCATGCAGGCACTTCCTTTTTAAGCCTGATTCAGGAAACACGCTCGGATATCCGGCGCATTGTGGTTTCCGATGTGATCCCCTCCTTCCCGGAGGAGGAAAAGCAGCTTCTCTACAGCCTCTCCCCCTTTGAAAGCTTTACCGAGGAGATGGCAAGAATTATCACAGGCCGCAGCGACGCCCCCCAGCTGATGGATGCCATTTCCCGAAAGTCCTATATGCTGCTCAGGAGCGATGACAGCACCTATTCCTTTATCCCCATCGTCCGGCAGGCCCTGCTGTATCAGATGCGGACGCTCTACACCCAGGCATATATCGACGGCCTGTACCGGCGCGCCGCCCTGTACCATGAACTGGTCAACCATATTCCCCAGGCTATCTCCTACTACAGGCAGCTGGGGGACGCGGAGAAGATCCGGGAACTGCTGATCCGGGACACCTTCAACCGGCCGGCGGACGGGGACTATGTGGACCTGAAGGAAGGCTATGCCCTGCTTGAGGAAGAAACCATCCTGGCCTATCCGGAACTGATCAAGGGGAAATGCATGATCGAGTGCCTGCTGGGGCACGCAGAGGAAAGCGACAGGTGGTGCGCCGCCCTGGAGGACTTCATACGAAGGACTCCCGCAAAGGACGCGCGACATCAGACGGCGGTAGAAGCCCGGGCCTATCTGGACCTGTGCCTTTCCCAGCGGGGCACCCGCGCCACCTTAAAACATCTTCTCTTTACCGCCACTTCTCCCGACCTTTTACGTTCCACCCTGTGGCGTGGCGGTTTCAATGTGTCGGGCAACAGTGTCAGCCTTTTAAACGGCGGCCTGGATTTCTGCCGATGGGTGCCCCACGGCTGGAGCATCTACCGCCTGTTTGGCAGGCCCGTGGAACTGGCCCTGGGCCGCTCCGGTTCCGGGGTGGCGGATATCGCCATTGCGGAAAGGGACCTGGAAGCCCGGCTGGACGGGGACTACACCACCGCCCTGATGAAGGTACGGGAGGGACTGCAGCGCATCTCGGACAACCCGGATCTTTACTGCGCCGCCATAGGGATCCAGAGCCGCATTGAGGCGGCACGCGGCCATGCGGACACAGCCATTTCCATGATGGACCATGCCATCTCCTCCCTGAACGATACCCACCCCAGGCGCCTGATGCAGAACCTTGAAGTCTTCCGCCTGTACCTTGAGCTCCTTCAGGGAAAAACGGACAGCGCCCGCAGCTGGCTTGAAAACAGTGCCCCGGATGAGACGGGCAGCTTTGTGATCCTGGACAGGTACCGGTACATGCTGAAGCTGCGGATGTACATCATCCTGGGCTATGGAGACAAAGTACCGTTCCTTGCGGCCCTTCTGCGGCAGTATTTTGAACGCTATGACCGGCCCTACATGCTGGTGCAGCTGAACCTGCTGGAAGCCATCTGCCATTACCGCCTTGGGCAGAATATATGGAAAGCGCGCATGGAGGAGGCCCTGACCCTGGCAAAGCGCTACCGTCTGGCCCGGGTGATTGCAGATGAGGGCATTGCGGTTATAGACCTTCTGCACGGCATGGACCTTAAGGATGAACCCTGGGAGCAGGGCATCCTGTCCCTGACCCGGCAGCAGGCGGCCCTGTATCCCCTGTATATGAAGGAAACGGCGGATAAACCCGTCTTTACGGACCGGGAATACCAGGTGTATTCCCTGATGATCTCCGGCTATAAAAACGCAAAGATCGCCTCGGTGCTTGGCATATCCGAGAGGACCGTCAAGTATTTCTGCGGCCTGATCTATAAGAAACTGAAGGTGGAAACAAGAGCGGAAGCCCTGACAAGGGCAGCGGAATTGGGGGATATGCGATGAAAAACATGTCATACAATCATTTGGCATCCGGTTTCAGGCTGCACGTTCTGCCGTGTCTGCTTTTCTGTCTCATGCTGACTTTGCTCTGCGCATCAGCATGGGCCGAAGATGACTTTACCCTCCTGGTCTATATGTGCGGCGCCGACCTGCAGTATGACGCCTGCATCGACATGGCCGAGATGGGCATGGCGGAAAACGGGGACAATGTCAACATTGTAATCCTGGCCGGCGGCGCGGAGGAATGGGAATTCGATGAACTGGACGGATACACCCGGAACCTTGTCACCCTCCGGGACGGGGACTTTGAGTCCATAACCGACTGGGGCTGGGCCTCCATGGGAAGTGAGGAGAGCCTGCTGGAATTCCTCACCTACGGCCTTAAGAACTACCCGGCCAGAAAGACCGCGGTGGTTCTCTGGGACCACGGGGCAGGCTCCGAGGGCGGCGTCTGTTTTGATGACACCACCATGGAGCAGGACGGGCTTACCCTGGTGGAAATCAACAACGTCCTCTATGACCTGGATGAGGCCCTGGGGGGCTTCCATATCGATGTGTTCGGCTGCGACGCCTGTATGATGGCCAGTTATGAGATGGCCGTCATGCTGTCCTGCTATGACATAGACTACTTTGTGGCCAGCGAGGAACTGGAGCCCGGCACGGGGTGGTATTACACCCCCTGGCTGGAAGAGATACAGCGGAACCGGAACATGGACACAGAAGCCCTGTGCCGCCTGATCCTGGACAGCTACATTCAGGGCTCCCTTGAGGAAGACCCCGACAGCTACCTCACCTTAAGCGCCGTGAACCTGAATAAGATCCAGCCGCTTCAGGAAGCCATGGAGAACATGGGCGTCACCCTGAAAAGCGGACTGGACAACGGCCAGGCAGCGGATATCCGCAGAGGACGCAGCCGCATGTACACCTTCGGGTCCTATGTGGACGGAAGCTGGGACATGGTGGACCTGGGAGCCATGCTGGATGCCTATGCCCATTTTGACCCGGACGGTGCGGCATCTGCCAGAAACGCCCTGTCAGATGCGGTGCTGCAGAGCCGGCAGGAGGGCCTGGGCCCCGTAAGCGGCCTTTCTGTCCTGATCCCCCAGGATACCCGGGATGAATTTGAATATTACCTGGACGGGATGGATCTTTCCATATACATGCCTGACTGGATGGGCTTTGTGAAGGCGTATGCCGCGTCCCTGCAGGGCGGAAGCTACACATTTTCCCAGACGACACCGGAAAACCTGACCGGCTCGGGCTTCATCACCCAGGTGGGCCAGCTGTTTGAAGATGCCGGCATGAGCTGGTGCTGGGACTGGGATACATGTGCCTATGAGGAAGTGGAGGACGAGGGGTATACCATTTCGGTGGGCGACGGGGATTATGCTTTCTCCGCCCTGCTTTCCGGGGAAGACCTGCAGTACCTGGATTATGCGGAAGGCATGATAATGATGGATATCTCAGATGATGAAATGACCGGATATGTGGACATGGGACTTATGCAGAACAATGTGATTGACTGGCAAAGCGGACGGATCTACAGCCTCTTTGACGGATCCTGGCCGGTTTTCGGCGATCAGATGGTGCCCATGTATGACCAGATCCGAAACGACTATGCCACCCGCAGCCTGATCCCGGTGAAGGTCAACGGGGAATACACCTACCTGGTGGTGGAATTCCGGGAAGGCAGCCCGGAAGGTCGTATCCTGGGATGCAACGCCGGATATGACGACAGCGGCCTGCCCATCCGCACCACCACGCCGCTTAAGGAAGGCGACAGCATTGTCCCGGTCTACACCATGTATTACTGGCTGGATGAGGACGCGGAAGAGCCGGAGGAGATGGAGTTTGACGGGGACGAGATCATCTGGGAAAACGGCATGACGGTGTCCATTATGAATCTGTCTGACCCCTCCGGCGAGGGAGAAACCCTGGATATGATGTTCTGCTTTGTCTTAAACGATGTGTTCGGGGATTATACCCTGACGGATATCATCTCCTTTGAACTGTAACGGGTTCCCTTCCCTGTTCCGGGCGGTACGGACCATACCTGTACCAAAGGACAATAGCCCTGCCCTGTCCTTTGGGGTATACTATATAAAGCTCTTCAGGGCTAAAAATATACAAGAGGTTGAAACATATGAAAAAGCTGCTTTGTCTTGTCATGATGCTGTGCCTTATGGCAACCGCCGCCTTCGCCGAGGAAGCGCTCACCCTGGACTGGGAAACCGGCTCCGCCGTCGTGGAAGCTTCCGGTCTCACCGGTGAGTTCTACACCTTTGAAGATCTGGCTGTGGCTTTCTGGGTACCCGAAGGACTCGAGCCCGTGGAACTGACTGAGGAAGATGTGGCCAACGGTTATATCGCCTACTTCATGCCGGAAGATCAGTCCGCTGCCCTGGCTTTCGTGTACGTGGATGTGAACGGGCTGACCGTGGAAGACTATGCCACCTACCTCACCTCCGAAACGGATGCGCAGAATGTGGAGATCGGCACAGTCAACGGCCTTAACTGCGTGAGCTATACCATGCCTGAAAAGGACACCGTGAACATCATGTTCGCCACCGAAGCCGGCTATGCGCTGGAAGTCACCTGCTGGCCCCTTTCCGAAGAAAACGCCGAGCTGGTCTGGGGTGTTGTGGTCTCCTCTATCCAGGCTGTGGAATAAGGCTTGCTAAAACATTTTTCAGAACCCCAAAAACAGGCAGCAGCTGCTGCCTGTTTTCTTATGTGAATGCGCAGGATCCAAGGCCGTATCTTTCCGGACCTTCTTAAGCGTGCCCTGTGCCATCCGGCCCCCAAACATTGGTGCCCTCACTCAAGTGACCATGGTATGTTTCATGTCCGGCACAGCCAGCAGAGAGCCTATTGTACCGTACGGACGGCTTTTCCCATATTCTCTGCTTCATTCATCCGTTACGTCCATATGCGTAAAAACACAGGCCGGACAGGGAGATTGCTCCCCCTGCGGCCTGTGTTTTCCAGTTCAGATTACGCTGCCTTATACAGTTTTCCTCCTGCTGCGCTTCATGATGAAGCCGGTGGCAGAGAGGGTTATCAGCACGATGCCCATGATGTACAGCATACCAGTACCGGGACCACCGGTGGCGGGAAGCTCTGCTCCGGGATGATTCTGTACCGTAAAGGTATATTGCATCACGTCATCTTCTGTAACATTTTCGTATATCTCTGGTGAAGATTCCATGTCCGACTGCAGGGCATAAACGGCCTGGTTATTTTCGTCCACCGTGATCTTTATCATGGATTCGAGCAGTGTATATCCGGCGGGAGCAGAAGTTTCTGCCAGGTAGTATGTTCCCTTTGGCAGGAAGATCTTATCCAGCAGATTTGCCACCGTAGCACCTGCCTGCTGATCCGTGCTATCCGCACCTTCTTCCGTACCGTCCTGAGTCGCAGTTCCTGATGTGGATACAATGCTTTCATATCCCGGAACCGGTGTGCTCTTATCCTCCCGATAGAGTGTAAATACCGCACCTTCCAGCATAGCATCGTCCGGGTCCGTCTTGCTGATGGAAAGCCTCGGCATCACATTTGTGATGGTGTCCTCCCGAACGGTCAGTTCATGCGTAACATTTGTATCTTTACCGCTTCCGGTGCTCTCAACATAGTACGTCTTGTTCTCTCCGTCTGAATAATAGGACTCGAACTTCACGGATTTTTCTCCGACTGCATAGTCGACAATATAGATATCATCAACTTTCTCGCCATCAACCGTCTCATCCTCAATGACGATTTTTCCTCCCACCTCAACCGGCGTGAGAACCGGATCTTCATCTGTCCCGCTTACACTGACTTCCCGGACCACATAATCTTCCAGATTCTCATTTGGAATGAAATAATCCACAGTTGTACTGGGAGCCACAATGTACTTCAGGGAATTCTCAACCAGGGTAAGAGAGCCGTCTGCTGCTTTCTCGTAAAGCGCAACAGCTACTGAACCATGTGTATCTCCATCTCCTACAATGCTGTTACCCCAGACTTTCTTTGCAGATAGCCGGTAGATTGGGCGGTTCCTGATAACCACCTGGGATACCCCGTTCGTGCTCTCCGTGATTGCACCGTCAATATCATACCGCTCATCTACCATATCAATTGCCTGAACCGAGCCTGCATCCACAGTCTTATCAATGAAGACATAATTGCTGCTGCCCTGGATGGGAAGGTTATTCCACACCCTTTCCGTCACGATAAAATGCGTACCCGCAACCAGATCCTCAATAACGGCGGTAAAACCGCCCGGGATGTCGGATATTGTTCCATAAGGGCCGCTTCTGTAAGCCGTCCTTTCTGTCCCTTCTGCATCCGCTACCGGATACAGGTTTTCGAAGTGATAATACTTTCCGTCCTTCATGATGTAGTAGATTCCCCGGTTATAGGGGACAATATTGCCATCTGTATCTTCAAGATACACATAGAACTCAAACTTGGTAAGGGGATCCTCCACATCGGTCTCCAGCTGTTTTGTGATATAAAGCTTGTTCAGAAGATCCTGGGATGGCTTATTCACAAAATTGACTTCGCCGCGATCATCAATTCTTTCAGTTGTGCTCGTGGCTTCTCCGTGTGAAACTTCAGCCTGTGTCCCGTTAATGGTTACATTGATGATTTTTTCTGTATCGATATCGACTTCCTTAACAAAGTATGAAATGGAGCTGTCAGCCATCTGGAAGCGAGCTTTTTGCCCGGGTTTTAAGTAGAAGTTACCGTTCCTGTCAACTTCAATCCTTTCAGCCGTTGTTGTACCGTCCGCATTCACATAATACGCTCCCGTACACATGGCACTGGAATCTGTATAATTGGGGACAATCGGTACCTCGCGCCCGTTATCCATATAATACGCATAGTAGGAAAACGCTACATTTGCATAGTCTGTCTGACCTTCATCCAGCTCTTTGGAAACCGTAAATGATCCCTTTTCAACCACGGGCAGATTAAAACGAATCCGCAGATTGGAAGCGTTCGCACCACGCTCCATATAGAACATCTTCATGTTGTGCGTGCTGTAATCCTTAAAGGTATCCCCGTCAAAATGTTCATTCAGCCATTCTTCGGAGTAACCTGCCTCCTTAAACATAGCCCGTATGGTTGTATCCTTATGCGACAGTGCATTGGGGTAATTCGACTGACTGTTGTTGCTGTACACATGCACTTCACCGGTCTCAAAATTGATGGAGCCTGTCAGGGACCCGTGAATGCCTCCGATATCCAGCACCAGAACGTCATCTATATATACCCAGAGGTCATCGTCTCCTGCAAACTCATAGACAACCGCGTTTCCGTTCTTGTCTTTGCCATCCTTGGGAAAGATGAAATCTGTGTCCAGTTTCATACCAAAGTAATAATTGATATTACTGGCCAGATACATGAACTCTCCGTATCGGGGATCATCTTCTGTAAGAGGGACATCTCCGATATCGTACAATTCTCTCAAAAGGCTGACCACATCTGCAGTCAGAGGATTATACGGGAAAAAGTTTCCGTGCTGTTCTGCCGTTCCACCAGCTTCATTTAGATAGGTAGCCGTCTGTTTGTATACAATATAATCATTGCTACCATCCGGCAGATAAGCATAATTGTCCGAAGCGTTGTAATAGTAATACCCGCTTTCGTCATAGACCCCCTGAAGGAAGAGATGACTTACGTTTTCTCTTACTTTGTAATAGTCATTAAATAGCTGAGGAATCTTTGTGTCATTTGCCAGCAGATTCTGAACCAGACCAAACTGTGCAGTATGGCCCGCGGAATATGCATCCGTCCCCATGATATTTTTCATCATTTCCCTGGAGGGAAAATCATACATGGTGATCTTGATCGTATCCCTGGTGTCCACCGTACTTACCGTTTCCAGTTTGCCGATCTCATGCGGGGTATCCGTTGTGGCGAAAAAGAACTCGATGGATTCGTTATCCCCTGCCGCAACAAGTCTGCCGTTTTCTATTTTGAGTCCGCTGTATGCATAGGCCGTTGTATCCCAGCCCTCTATGGTTGTCCCGGTCGTACCATTTTCCCAACCTTCAAAGCGAAGGCCAAGCGCGTTGTCACGCAGAATAGTGGAACTGTTGGACAACTGAGGAGCAAGATACTTTCCTGCGGAATTCTGCAGTTCAAAATATCCATTGGGCTCACCTTCAGGTGCATAAACGGTCAGTTTCCATTCCAGGTCTGCGTCTTTACGCCACCCAATGGTATCGCTTACATCATAAACGGAAACCAGAGATCCATCCGCTGCGACCGCATAGTAATCATAACTGTTTTTGGATGCGTTCCACACTCTGGTGTAGACGATTACATTTTGAATCGGATTCTGCTGGGAATACTTTTCTACGAGATCCGTTACGCTGATGCGTGTTGCCCAATGGGTCAGGGTCTTTTCATACGCTTCCTCATAAAGAGACCGGACTTCACTGATGGATAAGGCAGTATTAAAAACACTGAACTCATCAATATACCCCTGAAAGTATTCACCACTATTCCAGTTTGCTTTACCAACCTGAAAGACACTGTTGCTGCCAAGGATCGACTGCAGGCTTTGCTGGCCTGCCTGCGTGTTTTTCTGTTCTCCGTTTATATAGACAGTTGTTCTGTCATTTTCATAGACAATCGTATAAAAATCCCAATGATCCTGATCCACTGTTGCAGATGCAGTACCGTTTACTCTCCCATTACAGAACCTTTCCGCATGTAAAACAGAATTGTTCGTAAAGGAACCGATATAATACTCCTGCCCATTCGTCTGGGCGTTACCATTGGGTGCAGAATAGTATGCCCAGCTGGTACCGGTCCTTGTAGGTTTCGCCCAGTAAGAAACAGTTGCAGTGCTGGTATTCCCCAGTAAGCTCCCTCCATAAGAATTACTAAGCTGCAGCCATCCGTTCCCGCTTCCGTTCATGTATAAAGCTTTACCGCTTATTCCGGTTTCATATACTGGATTTCCGTTCACTGTTACGCTTGCATGATTCTTTGATTCATCTGCAGTGCTGTTCTCAAATGAGAGATACGCAAGGATATTCGCTTCATCAACAATATCTGTCACCGTAGCAAAGGCAGAAAAGCTTACTGTTGAGAACTGAATCTCCATATATCCTTCCGGGACTATGGTTGCTTCTGCAGAAAGTATCTCAGGATCTGTTTCAGTGAAGTGAATGACCTGGATATCTTCTTCTGCTTCCGGTTGATTTCCGTCAATATATTCAATTCTGACTGAAACCGGAGCATTGGGTTCCACCTTTTCTCCCTGTGAAACAATCTGTATATCGAATAACCGGTAGAAACCCAAACTGCCAGCGTTCATAAACTCTGCAGCTTTTACACGGTATTCCTCATACAATTCGCCTTCCGTCAGCTCATGGGCGTCCAGCTCTGCTCCTTCTGGGATTCCGGCTTCATCCCCGTATGTCACGGTAATTTCAAACGTTTCGCCGCTGGCCGTGATGAGTGTCTTTTTGATCTGACCATCCGTCATCCGAACTGTCCAGATATCCCCATTGGACATGGTGATTGACAGGCTCTCTTCCGAAATAAACGGAAGCAGACTGATCAGAACCCAGTCCCCGGCTTCAATTGTCTGGACATTGATTTCCGAGATCTGCTCTTCCGTCAGCTCCGCGCTGTAAACGCATTCCAGTCCATTAGCTTCCTTCAGTCCGCCGACTGTACTGTCTGCATCCGCCTTGCCAACCCATACCAGGCCTGGCTTTGAGAACGCCACACCAACCACATTCGCCACGAACTGCTTTGTCTCCTCGCTGACTTCGATCTGATGGAGATGAATGGCTTCATCGTATGCACCGGTCACACTGCCGGCAGTCGCTTCTGTATCCTG
>CAMOVR010000073.1 GCA_946627565.1 uncultured Clostridia bacterium | reverse complement strand
TTTGCCGGTCAGGCTTTCCGGACGCCGTCAGGGGTATTTTTTCCACCCGCTGTATCAGGACAGGCATCTCATGCTTATAAAGATCCGGGGTCAGGGGCACGGAGGGCGGGGCCACCACCATGGCGGCGGGCACTTCCCCCTGATATTCGTCCGGAAGCCCCACGGCTGCGGCGTCCTGCACCCCGGGCAGGCGCAGCAGGGCTTCCTCAATGCGTCTGAGGGAAAGGTTGTTGCCGTTTCGGATGATGATCTCCTTTTTCCGCCCGGTGAGGTGAAGCACCTGATTGTCATCCAGGTACCCCAGATCCCCGGTGGGGAAAAGCGCATCCCCGGGAAGTTCCCTTCCGTAGTACCCGATCATCCGGGCAGGGCCGGCAACCCATATTTCCCCTTCTTCCCCAACCTCCGCCTCCGTGTCGTCCTCCCGGAGGATTCTGCCGGTGTTCATGGGATAGAACCGGCCCACGCCGCCGGAGCGCATTTCCTGGCTGTCCGTGAAGGAGGCGCAGGAGATGCCTATGCACTCGGACATGCCGTAGACAGGAATCAGGGTCATGTTCAGCTTTTCTTCCAGATGGACAAACTGCCCGGGGGTTATGGGGCCCCCGCCGATAAACCCTACCCGCAGGGAGCGCAGGTCAAAGGGCCCGCACCGGTCTGCCAGGGCAAGATACAGGGCCGGAACGCCGTTCATCCGGGTCAGCTTCTCTTCCTGTATGGCGTAAAGCAGATTTGCGGGATCCGTCTTCTCGGGGAAATACACGCTGTAGCCCAGCACCACGGCGCCGCACAGCAGCACCAGCCCGAACACATGGTGCAGCGGCAGACAGCCGAGGGCGCGGTCGCCCCTCCGGTAATCCCCAAGGGGATATGAATCCAGAAGATTGCTTACCAGACAGGATTCACGGAGCACCACGGCCTTGCTTTTCCCGGTGGTGCCGGAGGTGAAGATGACAAAGGCAGGGGACAGGGGAGAGGGCAGCGGAAGCGGGCAGCTGACCGGGGGCATGGAGGAAAGAGAAAAGGTTTCACGGCTTCCGTCCCCGTTCATCCATTTCAGTTCAAAGACATCCGCATCCCTCTGGCAGATCTCTGCCTTTACCGGAAGGGGGGTATCCGCACCCTGAAGTGCCGCCTCCATGGGCTGCTTCGGATCAGAGAGCACAATGGTCACCCCGACCCTGCGAAGACCCAGCAGCATCAGGGCAGAAGCCACGCTGCGCAAAGGCCGGAAAGCCACCAGGTCGCCCTGCCGAAAGCCGGCAGCGTGCATTTTGGATCCGATATGCTCCGTTATGGCCGCCGTGCTGCGGGCGTCAAGCCGGATGCGGCTGTTTTCAAACAGCATGCATCCCGGGTCTGTTGCCGCAAGCCCGTTCAGGCATGACAGAATACCCTGCTCAGAAATGCGCATCCCGTATCCCCCTTATCCTTTTTCCGGGATTGTAACGGGCCCTCTCCGGGATGGCAAGAGGGAAAGACATACAGGTGCCGGAAAGCTCCAGAGACAGCATGCAGGGTGAGAAAAAAAACAGGGCAGAAACGAAATATGCATACAGAGCGAAAAGTGCAGGGAAAAGCGGAAACATGGAGGAAAAAGAAAGAAAAATACGGACACTTCTGTGGGAAGCTTTTCTGAATTCCAAGGGTTTTTTTCAGAAACTGTTCAGATACGTAATTTGTTTCCAATTGACATAAGTTTGCCAATCATGTATGATCTGTGCCGAAATCAACCCAAAAGACTCTATTTTTTGGAGGAGGATTCTATGGTCAATCTGTTGACAAACCTGCTCAGCCCGATCTTCACTCCGATGGGGGTCAGCGCTGCTGACCTTACCAATTACATCGAGATGGTGAAGGGCCATGTATGGGTGATCCTGGCTGCCATCGTGCTGCTGATCGTCGTACTGATCCTGGCAAAGAATGCCAAGAAGGGCAAGAAGCACCTGGTGCGCTGGAGCGCAGTGCTGGCTTTCCTGACAGTGATCTGCCTGGTGGTCAACCTCATGTGCTACGGCCCCCTGTACACCAACCTTTCCGGTTACCTGAACGCTTCCAAAGCCGAGCTGTCGGAAGAAACCATCGCCGCCAGCAAGGACGTCATCAAGCGTGTGGGCGAGGAAGGCCTGGTGCTGGTGGAGAACAACGGACTGCTGCCCCTTGGCAGTGATGTCAAGAACCTGAACGTCTTCGGATGGGATTCCACCAATCCGATTCTGGGCGGCACAGGCTCCGGTTCTTCCGACGGTTCTACGGCTGTGGGCATTCTCCAGTCCCTGAAGGACGCGGGATACACCACCAACGAAGAGCTGACCGCCATCTACAAGAATTACCGTGCTGACAGACCCACTGTGGCCATGCAGAACCAGGACTGGACGCTGCCTGAACCCACCGTGGATGTGTACACCGACAGCGTGATGAGCCAGGCCAAGGGCTTCTCCGATGTGGCTGTCATCGTCATCGGCCGCTCCGGCGGTGAAGGTGCTGACCTGCCCACCGACATGAACGCCGTGATCCACGGCACCTGGAACATCGCATCCAAGGTTTCTGTCACCGGCAAGTATGGCTATACCAACGGCACATACACCAACAACGGCGATTATGACGACTTTGAGCCCGGCGAACACTACCTGGAGCTGTCTGTCACCGAAGAAAATATGGTGGAAAAAGTCTGCTCCGAGTTTGAAAAGGTCATCGTGGTTATCAACGCCAACAATGCCATGGAACTGGGCTGGACAAAGAACTATCCCCAGATCGGCGCTGTCATCCTGGCTCCCGGCGCAGGCAACACCGGTCTGTCCGCCCTGGGCGAAGTGATCTCCGGTGCCGTGAACCCCTCCGGCCACACCGTGGACACCTATGTATACGATCTGACCAACACCCCCACCTGGAACAATTTTGGCAACTTCTCCTACACCAATGTGGATGACATCCGCAATACCGTTGCTGCTGCCGACACTGCTTACGAAGGCAATATGACCTTTGTGAACTATGTGGAAGGCATCTATGTGGGCTACAAGTTCTATGAGACTGCGGATGCAGTGGGCATGGCTGGCTTTGACTATGACAGCACCGTCCTGTATCCCTTCGGCTACGGCCTGAGCTACACCACCTTTGAAAAGACCATCAGCAACTTCAAGGCTGACGGCGACAACGTGACCTTTGACGTGACCGTTACCAACAACGGCGCTGTTGCCGGCAAGGACGTTGTGGAAATCTATTTCACCCCGCCCTACACCGAAGGCGGCATTGAAAAGGCTGCTGTCAACCTGATTGACTTTGCCAAGACCGACACCCTTGCTGCCGGTGCTTCCCAGACCATTTCCTTCTCCATTCCCAAGGAAGACATGGCTTCCTATGACGCCGGAGTGAAGATCAGCGGCGGCGGATACATCCTGGAAGCCGGCGATTATGTGATCTCCCTCCGTTCCGACTCTCACATGGTCCTGGCGGAAGAGACCTTCACCGTGGACAGCGACATCGACTACAGCACTGGCCGCAAGTCTGACAAGGTCCCTGCCACCAACCAGTTCGAAGACTATGCCCGCGGCAATTTCGTGCAGCTCAGCCGTGCCGGTGCCTTCGCCAACTATGCCGAAGCCACTGCGGCTCCTGCCGGGGACGCCTATCTCATGTCTGACGCCGTCCGCGCTGTCATCGAGACCTACGCTGCCGGCTACTATGATCCCACCAAGTTTGACAATGCAGACGATGTCATGCCCACCCTGGGCGCCAAGAACGGCCTGAAGCTGGCTGACCTGGCTGGCAAGGCCTATGACGATCCCAACTGGGAGAAGCTGCTGGATCAGCTGACGTTTGAAGACATGGTCACCATGATCAACATCGGCGGCTGGCAGACTGCCAAGATCGACTCCGTGGGCAAGGTTGCCACCTCTGACTGCGACGGTCCTGCGGGTCTGTCCAACTTCATCACCGGCGCCTACGGCACCGCCTATCCGGCAGAAGTGCTCATGGCCCAGACCTGGAACACCAAGCTGATTGAAGAAATGGGCACGGCCATGGGTCAGGAATACAAGGATGCCAACAACTACGGCTGGTACGGTCCTGCCATGAACACCCACCGCAATGCCTTCGCCGGCCGCAACTTCGAATACTATTCCGAAGACGGCGTCCTGGCAGGCAAGCTGGCCATGGCTGAAATCAACGGCGCCAGCACCAAGGGCCTGTATCCCTATGTGAAGCACTTCGCCCTCAACGATCAGGAAATGAACCGCTGCTCTTTCCTGCTCACCTTCGCTTCCGAACAGGCGATCCGTGAAATCTACCTCAAGCCCTTCGAACTGGCTGTGAAGGGTTACACCGGCAAGGCTCTGGCCGTCATGTCTTCCTTCAACTGGATCGGCACCGAACCCAGCACCGCCAACCCCTATCTGCTCAACAACGTGCTGCGCGGCGAATGGGGCTTCGTGGGCATGGTGGAGACCGACTATGACGGTTCCTACGGCTACATGATTTCCGATCACTCTGTGCGTGCCGGCAACGACCTGATGCTGGGCTTCGGCTACATGCCCACCGACATGTTCACCGACCAGAGCGCCACTGCCACCCTGGCAATGCGTCAGGCCTGCAAGAACATCATGTACACCATCGGCAACAGCGGCTATTATGCAAATGCTGAGAAGCAGGCCGGCATGTCCAATATGGACAGGCTGTTCCTCATCGTCGACGTGGCTGCAGGCGTTGTGATCCTTGGTCTGTGCGCCATCGTGTTCGGCCGCTACTTCGCAAAGAATAAGAAGGCACAGAAGGCAGAGTAATGCCTGCCTGAAAGGCTGAATGTACCATCTTCCTCTGAAGAAGGGCCGCTTTGCATAAGGCTTTAAGGGCCTTAAGCGGCACCTTCAGAGGGAGAAAAACAGAGACTGTGCAAAGAAGTACAGCCTCTGTTTTTGAAATAGCGTCCAGGCAGAAAGCAGGAAAACGGCATGAGAAGGAAAAGAATACTGTGCTGCATGGCAGTTGTGGTCCTTCTTCTGGGAACCTTACCATGCAGAGGGGAGGAAGAGCGTGTGGAAGCCATGATCCGGGCCATGAGCCTGAGGGAAAAAGTGGGACAGCTGTTTGCCATCCGGCCGGAGGCCCTGGAAGAAACCTTTACCCTGGCGGAACTGAACGATGTGAATCAGCAGGGAGCCATCCGGGTAACGGACGGCATGCGGGAAAAATATGCACAGTATCCCTGCGGCGGGTTTGTCCTGTTCAGGAAGAATATCGTCAATCCCCGTCAGCTCACCCGCTTTACGGAGGAGCTGCACGGCCTTGGAACGATCCGGCCCCTTCTGTATATAGACGAGGAAGGCGGCCGTGTGGCCAGGCTTGGGAACCATCCGAAGTTTGATACCCCGGACATCCCGCCCATGGGAGAGATTGTCTTAAGCGGGGATCCGGAAAAGGCCTATGAGGCCGGCAGAACCATAGGGGAATACCTGAAGGAATATGGACTGGACGTGGATTTTGCGCCGGTGGCGGATGTGAACACCAACCCGGCCAATCCGGTGATCGGGGACAGGGCCTTCGGGGATGATCCGGTGAAAGCTGCCCCCTTTGTCATCCGGTATCTGGACGGACTCCATGACAGCGGAATCCTGGGCTGCCTTAAGCATTTCCCCGGACACGGGGATACCGACAGCGACACCCACAAAGGCTATGCGGAGACCCGCAAGAGCTGGGAGGAACTGCTTGGGTGTGAAATGATTCCCTTCCGTGCAGGCATAGGGGCAGGCGCGGAGTTTATCATGACAGCCCATATTGCGGCTCCGGAAGTCACCGGAAACCAGGAACCTGCCACCGTGTCGCCCCTGATTCTGACGGAAAAGCTGCGGGGAGAGCTGGGGTATGAAGGCATCATTGTCACCGACGCCCTCAGCATGGGCGCCATCACGGAAAGCTACGACTCCGCTTCCGTAAGCGTGGCGTGCATCAAAGCCGGCGTGGATATTCTGGTGATGCCCTATGACTATGCCGCTGCCTTTGAAGGTGTTTTGAAGGCCATTGAGACAGGGGAAATCACGGAAGAACGTATTGACGCGTCCCTGCGGCGCATTCTCAGGATCAGGATGCGATAAAACGGGCCGGAATAACGGGATGAGACAGGAAAAGGCTGTGACAGAGTGCCACAGCCTTTTTTTCTGTTCTCAGCCTTTCACGCCTCCCAGGGCGATACCCTCCACAAACTGTCTCTGAAGGAACACATAGAGGGTAAAGGGGAAGAGAAAGGTAAGCGTGGCGCCGGCCATGACCATGCCGTAGTTGGTGGTGGAATTGCTGGACAGGGTAGCCATGGTTACCGGCAGCACATGCATGTCGGAGCGGGTATTGATGATGAGAGGCCAGAGGAAGTTGTTCCAGGCCGCGTTGAAGGTGAAGATGGTAAGAGTGATGAGGGCAGGCTGCACCAGGGGCAGCACAATGGTCACAAACCGGCGTACCTCCCCGCACCCGTCTATTTCCGCAGCCTCCAGAAGTTCGTCCGGGACCTGCACCATGAACTGGCGCATGAGAAAGATGCCGAAGGCGCCTGCCATGGGCAGGATCAGGGCGGCGTAGGTGTTGGTCAGGTGCACATGGTTGATCATGACGAACATGGGGATCAGCACCACCTGGCCGGGGATCATCATGGTGGCCAGGTATCCCTGGAAAAGGCCTTCCTTGCCGGGAACGGGTTTCTTCTCAAAGCCGTAGGCTGCCATGGCGGATACGATATCCACCAGAAGACAGGACCCGGTGACGGTGATGATGGAATTGATGAGGGCTCGTCCGAAATTGCGCTTGACGATGGCGTACTCATAGTTGTCAAATCCGGGCCTGAGGTCGCTTAATTGGATATACAGGGACTCGGAATCCGTAAAGGACACGGCAACCATGTAAATCAGGGGCGTGACACACATAAGGGCAAACAGAGTGACAAGCAGCGTGCCAAGGACTTTGCCGAAGGTCAGGCGTTTTCTGATTCCGCTCATGCTTTCACCTCCCGGTCGTTGAAAAAGGCGGACTGAAGGAAGTGAATCAGCAGGATAATCACCAGCAGGAAGATGGCCAGGGCACAGGCATACCCGATGCGCTTATCCTGGAACGCGTAGGCATAGATCATATACGCTACGGTATAGGTGGCCCTTCCGGGCCCACCGCCGGTCATCTTATACACCAGGTCGAATACCTGGAAGGAGGAGATGATGGACAGGGTGATGATCATGTAGGTGATGGGCCGGAGAATGGGCAGGGTGATATGGAAGAACCGCTGCAGGGGTGAAGCCCCGTCCACAATAGCCGCCTCCTGGATCTCCACGGAGATGCCCATGATGCCCGCATAATAGATCACCATGTAATAGCCGGTATTCTTCCATACGGATACCGCCGCCACGGAGGCAAGCACGGTGGCCTTGGAGGAGAGAAACTTGACGGAAGGAAAGCCCATCAGGTTAAGAGCCTGGTTGATCAGGCCGCCCTTGGGTTCATACATGATGTTCCACACGGTGGCGCTGGCAATGAGGGAGACGATGACGGGAATGAAAATCACGCTGCGCAGAAAGGAACCGTAGCGGTTCTTAAGGCTTTCGGCGATGAAGGCAGCGATGATCAGTGCCAGCACCGTCTGGACTGGCACCGTCATCAGGGTATAGCGCACGGTGTTGATCAGCGCATCGGAGAGCACCTTGTTGGTGAAGAGTTTCTGATAGTTTTCAAGCCCGATCCACTCCGGGGCGGAGACCATGTTGTATTTGGTAAAGGAGAAATACATGGCCATGAAGATGGGAAAGACATTGAAAACTGTCATGAGAATAAAACTGGGCGCGATATAGGCGCACCCGATGGCCGCCTGCTTCCGGCGACGGCCTGTACGCCGCAGCGCTGCACGCATGAAAACACCTCCCTCATAAAAAGGCTCCGGACATACGCGCCGGAGCCCGGGGTAACAGAAGGGAAATCTGGAATTACTGCTTGATCTGCTCCAGATAGTAGTTCATGGTTTCCTCCAGGACCTGTTCCGGGGTCAGGTCGCCCATGAACATGGACTGGATATTGGACTGAAGGTTATCCTCAAAGGAAGCCTTACCTTCAAACTCACTGACCACATACACCGCATCGGTATGGGCGCTGACCAGTTCGTCGTAGGCGGGATTGTTGGTATACACGCTGTCCTTGGTGAAGCGGGGCAGGGCAAACACCTGCTCATGGAAGGCGTCCATGGTCTTGCCGCTGGTAATCAGGGTCAGGGCCTTGACGGCCAGTGCATCGTTTCCGCGTTCCTTGGCCTTCATGGAGACGGCGAAGGAGTCTGTTGCGGTACGGGCGCCGTAGCCGGCTGCACCCTTGAGGGAGAAGAAGTATTCCCAGTTGACCCCGTTGGCAGTGAAGGTCTTGCCCTTGTTCATATCGGCCACCACGAAGGCCAACTCGCCGGCGCCGAACTTGTCGATGGACTCGCCCTCAGAGACGATGGTGTCATCAAAGATGCCTTCGTCATAGAAGCTCTTGAGGAAGTTCAGGGTAGCAAGGCCGGCCTCATTGTTGATGGAGATCTGGCCGTTTTCATCCAGCATGGTGCCACCGGCCTGGAAGTAGTAGGGCCAGAAGGCCAGCATCAGGGCAGAGGTGCCGGTGGTGGCGCCCCAGTTCTGCAGGAAGGCCTGCTTGCCGGTCTTCTCCTTGATGGTTTTGCAGGCGCTGAGGAAGTCTTCCCAGGTTTCCGGGAAACTTTCGATGCCGGCTTCCGCCAGGATGTCCTTGTTGTAGTAACCGGGGGCAATGCCGTCATCCATGGGAACGATGACGTGTTCGCCTTCCGCATTGACCGGACCTATGTTCCACAGAAGATAATTGTCCTTTTCTTCCTCTGTCAGATAGCTGTCCAGGCCCAGCAGCAGGTTGTTCTTGACCAGGTCATAGTTGTCGGTTACATATACCACGTCCGGACCGTCATTGTTGAGCAGGCCGGTGTAGATGGTGGTGTTGTAATCAGACCAGGGCAGGATTTCCACATGGACTTCACAGTTGTTTTCTTCTTCGAAGCTGTCAAAGACGCCATTCCAGAAGTCCAGGTCCGAGATGGCATTTTCATCCTTGGAGAACTGGTACTGGGGAATCCACACGGTCAGGGATTTCTTTTCCTCCGCATGGGCCAGTGCCACACAGGTGCACAGAAGAGAGACAACCAGGAGCATGGAAAGAAAACGTTTCATTACAAAAAGCCGCCTTTCTTTACATATGTCCGCATCCTATGCGGTTTGTTCTGATGGCAAAATTATAGCAGATTATGAGAACAGAGTCAATGAAGGAAGGTACCCGGTAAGGATGGTGCAGGACATGCCGAATTCATAGTCAGCCACATCAGAATATCCTACAAGTATATTACCTTTGGGCATATAACCATTCTCTTTGCTGATTACACCGCAATACACATCTGTCGGGACAGGATAGCGCATACCATTGACCCTATGGGATGTCTGTTTGCAGACATAGTACTTTCCACTACGTTCTCTGGCTACGCATCCTTCAGGCAATGCGCTTTTTACCCAGTCGGAATATTCTTTCCGTTTCATCAGTATATCCTCCTTCATGTGCTTGCTCTACAGGTTTCTGCTTCTTTTCACTCGAGTGCTCCTTCTTTTATCGGTTTACCGATTTCCCGTTTGTGATTTGCCAAATTCGATTCCGGGCCATTTCTATTATTCGGATATGCGCGGGCCGGGCTATTGTGTGCCTTTATACCTGCGCTGACCAGCGCAGGTTATTGACTTCATTTTATCTTTCAGTACAATAGCTGACATGAGCTTTTTCAGCTCTGCAATCGCGAAAAGGCAGAAAGGTGCTCTGTATGATTGGAGCAGAAGGTTTCAGATTATGCTTGTAAACGATCGTATCGCAGCGGTAAGAAAAAGCAAAGGAATATCCACAACAGAATTATCCGGTAAAGTTGGGATTAGTCAGACAACCCTGTCCAGATATGAAAAGGGCATTATAAAGCTGATTCCAGAAACAGTCATTCACAAGATAGCGGATGCACTGGATTATTCCTATAGTGATTTAATTGGCGACGATCCAAGATATGGAAATGGTGTTCCTCCACATACGCCGTATAGTAAGTTGGGTGATATTGAAGCAAAGAAACAAAAGGAAGACGAATCTCTTCTGAATCAATACCATTTATTGCCTCCTGAATGGCAGGACATTATTAAAAGAATCTGCGCTATGGCCCAGCATTAAGAGTGATGCCTGATGCTATATTCGTTGCCATATCCTCTGAGAGTTCTTGCAATATAAAGCAACTGGATGATTTCTACATCCGGTTGCCATTTTTGTTTTGAGGTAAACAGTATGACACCCTCGGGTACATTCGATAAAACATCATGAAGCATGTATGGACATTATCCTATACGGTATGGACATTGCCCTATACAAATCCGAAAAATATGTCCTCTTCCAATCCGGGAAACATATGATGCATAGCGGGATGGTTCTCTATCATTAATAATGCCTCTCAGCGATTATAGATGGTCTTTGATGCAAATACCTTGGGTACCCGGAGGCCGCATTGAAGAGAGATGGACGTGCCCGGTAAAAAATGAAAAAAATCATGCGGCACCACTGGAAAACATGTACCAACACATGATAAGATGCACAATGTCAGTTCGACGGGAAGGGAGACAGATTCAAGTGGAATGGTTTCAGAGAGAAAACAATGCTCTGATCTGGAGAAACAGAGGGGAAACCCTGAAGATTACCCCCTGGGGGGAGGACAGTGTACGCGTACAGTCTGTCCTGATGGGAGAAATTGAGGATACCCGGTATGCCCTGCTGGAGCCGGCAGAGGCAGAAAATGTGGAAATCCTCATCGGTGAAGAAGAGGCAACGCTGAAAAACGGCGGCATTACCGTACATGTGGGAATGGACGGATGGCACCATGATGCGTGCCTGACTTTTCTCAACAGCCGGGGAGAGGTTCTTCTCAGGGAGACCAACCCGTCCAATGCACTGTCCTTAAGATCCAGAAAGTTTGAACCGCATCTTGGCGGGGATTTCAGACTGACGGTTACCTTTGAGGCAGGGGAAGAGAGCATTTTCGGCATGGGCCAGTATCAGGAGGATATTCTGGACTGGAAGGGCTGCACCCTGGAACTGGCGCACCGCAATTCCCAGGCTTCCGTGCCTTTTTACATCTCCACCCGGGGCTACGGGTTCCTCTGGCACAACCCTGCCATAGGGCAGGTGAGTTTCGGCCTGAACCGGACCACCTGGCAGGCGGATTACACCAGGCAGATGGACTACTGGGTGACGGCGGGAGACACGCCCTCTGACATTTCCCGGCACTATGCCCAGGCCACCGGTTTTGCACCCATGATGCCGGAATACGGGCTGGGTTTCTGGCAGTGCAAGCTGCGCTACTGGAACCAGAAACAGCTCCTGGAAGTGGCCCGGGAGTATAAAAGGCGCGGCCTTAAGGTGGACGTGATCGTCTGCGATTTCTTCCACTGGCCCCGCATGGGCGATTACCGGTTCGATCCTGAGTTCTTCCCGGATCCAGCAGCCATGGTGAAGGAACTGAAGGAGATGGGCATAGAGCTCATGGTCTCCGTCTGGCCCCAGGTTTCCCTGAACAGCGAAAACTATGCGGAAATGCTGCAGCAGGGACTGCTGGTGAGGGCAGAGTACGGCGAACAGATCGGCATGCGCTTTGTGGAAGACAGCATGTTCTTTGATGCCACCAATCCAAGAGCCCGCAGCTATGTCTGGGAAAAGGTCAGGAAGAACTATTACGATGCCGGCATCCGCATCTTCTGGCTGGACGAAGCCGAGCCGGAGTACGGGACATACGACTTTAAGAACTACCGTTACCATCTGGGGAGCAACCAGAGGATCGGCAACATCTATCCCCAGATGTATGCCCGCACCTTCTATGACGGCATGCGGGCAGCAGGTCAGGAGAACCCGGTGAACCTGCTCAGATGTGCCTGGGCAGGGAGCCAGCGCTACGGTGCCCTGGTGTGGTCCGGGGATATTATGAGCCGCTGGGAGGACTTCCGCAGGCAGGTGTGCGCAGGCCTGAACATGGGCATGGCCGGCATCCCCTGGTGGACCACGGACATAGGCGGCTTCCACGGGGGTGTGGTGGATGATCCGGACTTCAGGGAACTGCTGATCCGCTGGTTCCAGTACGGTGCGTACTGCCCGGTCATGCGTCTGCACGGTGACCGCCGTCCCGGGGAAACGGTCCGCAGGGCGGATGGAACCCAAGTGCTG
This sequence comes from uncultured Clostridia bacterium, assembly GCA_946627565.1. GTDB lineage: Bacteria > Bacillota > Clostridia > Christensenellales > Aristaeellaceae > UBA2943. The sequence goes on along the minus strand of CAMOVR010000073.1, from coordinate 4,852 downwards.
CCCTCCGGAGGTCCCAATGAGGTATGGAGCTACGGTGAAGAGGCATATCCCATCCTGGTCAAGTATATGAAGCGCCGGGAAGAAATGCGGGATTATGTACGGGACCTGATGCGGGAAGCACATGAAAACGGCACGCCCCTGATCCGGTCCATGTGGTACGTTTTCCCGGAGGATGAAACCTGCCGGGATTTGCGGGACCAGTATATGTTCGGAAACAGGTATCTTGTGGCACCTGTGATGGAAAAAGGACAGAGAGAAAGAAAAATCTATCTTCCCAAAGAGCGTGCCGCGTACTATGCCAACGTGGACACCGGGGAAGTCTATGAAGCCGGGCAATGGATCACCCTGCCGGCACCGCTGGATACCATGCCGGTACTGGAGAAAAAACCATTTATGTGAGGGAATATGAATCAGAACAATTTTGTGCACACCACCTTCAACACCCCTTTTATTCCGCAGCGGGCGGATCCGTACATTGCCCGGATCCGGGACAGGTATTACATGACCGGGTCCGTGCCCGCCTATGACCGGATTGTCCTGCGCAGCGCGGATACCCTGGAGGGCCTTCGGGATGCAGAGGAAAAAGAAGTCTGGCACTGTCACCGCTTCGGCATCATGAGCCGGCATATCTGGGCGCCTGAACTGCATTTTCTGCAGGGCAGATGGTATATCTATTTCGCCGCAGGCGAGAGATGGAGTCCCTGGAAGATCCGTCCCTGGGTGCTCCGCTGCACCGGAGATGATCCCATGAAGGACAGCTGGGAAGAAATGGGCAATGTAAAGGCCTGTGACAAGTTTACCTTTGTGGATTTTTCTCTGGACATGACGGTGTTTGAGACCGGCGGGAACCTCTACTGCGTATGGGCGGAGAAGGTCAGCGTGGGCAAGAAGATCTCCAATCTGTATCTTGCCCGCATGAAGGATCCCCTGACTCTGGAAACGCCCCAGATGCTTCTGTCCAGCCCCACGTACCCCTGGGAGCGTCACGGCTTCTGGGTCAATGAAGGTCCTGCGTTCATGGAGGAAGGGGACAGGGTATACCTGACCTATTCCGCCAGCGACACCGGTCCGGCCTACTGCATGGGCCTGATCTGGGCGCAGAAGGGCAGCGATCTGACGGACATCTCCGTCTGGCACCGGGAAAACCATCCGGTGCTTAAGACAGACGAAACAAAGGGACTGTACGGTCCCGGGCATAACAGCTTTTTCCAGGACGGGGACGGCAACTGGTACATGGCCTACCATGCCAGGCCCTACGACGAGATCATCGGGGACCCGCTGTATGATGCAAACCGCCACTGCTATGTGATGCGCGTTCTGTTCAGGGACGGGATGCCGGTGTTTGACTACGAAAACCAGATGTTTCAGTAAGAGGACGGCTTCGGCCGTCCTTTTTGGTGGGGCAAACGGGAACATTCACCCAGCGGTTCAATGCCATCCGTCTCCGGGCAGTATATATTTTAAAAAGAAGACAAAGTATGCAAAGGAGAGGACCTAAGATGGACCGGAATCTGGACGGAGCCCGCTTCCCGATTGTGCGGGACGGGACACAGAAGTATGTATCCTTCAGCGACATGACAGGGGAAGAGAGAAAACAGGTTCTCCGGGGCATGACAGAAGACGAGGTCAGGCAGGTGGCCATAATCCTGGCGGAGTGCCTGAGGATGGTAGGGGATCAGTTTGATATTGTGGGAGGGGCATATTCTGAAAAGAAAGCATAGAGGGACAAACGAAAAAGGCTGCCCGCAGGCAGCCTTTTGAAATGTCAGCTATTCAGCAATCAGGCCTTTTCGGAATTGAGGAACTTCCAGACCAGTGCAGCCAGCACGCCGCCCACCAGGGGAGCAACGATGAAGACCCACACATTAGCCAGAGCTTCGCCGCCCACGAACAGGGCAGGTCCGAAGGAACGGGCGGGGTTGACGGAAGTGCCGGTGAAGTGGATGCCCAGGATATGGACCAGGGTCAGGGTCAGACCGATGACCAGGCCAGCCACAGAGGAATCCTTCTCCTTGGAGGTCACGCCGAGGATCGCATAGACAAATACGAAGGTCAGCACGACTTCAATCAGCAGGGAGAGACCGATATTGCCGTTGTACAGGCCATTGGTGCCAAGGCCGCTTTCCGGTCCCAGGACGCCGCGCAGGCAGGCAGCACCGATGATGGCGCCGGCGAACTGAGCGACGACGTAGCCGATGAAATCCTTGACGCTCATCTTGCCGGCCACCAGCATACCGATGGATACGGCAGGATTGATATGGCATCCGGAAACATGGCCTACAGAGTATGCCATAGCGACGATTACCAGACCGAAAGCCAGAGCAGTCATGAAGTAGGCTGCATCAGCAACAGCACCATTGCATCCAACAACGGCGGCTGTGCCACAGGCGAAGAATACCAGGACGAAGGTTCCGAGACATTCGGCGATGTACTTCTTCATACAAAAAAACACCTTTCATATAATTTATATCAGCTCAAAGAGAGTCGATGAAAAGAATTATAGTCGACTCAGGCAGGAATTGCAATTGCCAATTGAGAATTGATTATTCAGGCAGCCAGCAGTGCGCCGGGAGAAAAACGGTGACATATACACAGCCGGAAGGGAAAACGGAACATGGGGAACGCACTGAGAAACACAGGCATCTTTGCACACGTGGACGCGGGCAAGACCACATTGTCAGAACAGATCCTGCTCCGGTCGGGGAAAATCCGCACCCCCGGCAGTGTGGACCGGGGAACAGCCCACACGGATACCCTGGACGTGGAAAGACGCAGGGGGATTTCCGTGCGGGCAAGCTGTGTATGCTTCCATTGGAAAGATATGGAAATCAACCTGATTGATACTCCCGGACACACGGATTTTTCCGCTGAGATTGAGGAATCCATATGGGCAATGGACGGGGCCGTCCTGGTGATCTGCGGGGTGGAAGGCGTACAGCCCCAGACGGAACTTCTGTTTGAAGCCTTTCAGGAGCGCAGGATCCCTGTGATTCTGTTCATCAACAAGATGGACCGGCCCGGTGCGGATGCGGACAGGGTGCTCGGGCAGATCCGCAGGCGCCTTTCAGAACATGCTGCTTTCCTGGAGGATACGGAGGGACTGCTGGAGACAGTGGCTGACCTGGATGAAAAGGTTATGGAAGCGTATCTGGAAGGGAAGGAACCGGGCAGAGAGGAACTTCTTGAGATCTTCAGGGAAAATGCCCTTCAGGGCAGGGCGTTTCCGGTGCTGAAGGGTTCTGCCCTGACCGGAGAGGGTGTGGACGCCCTGCTGGATGCCATGACAGCGTTCCTGCCGCCTCCCCGCATGCAGGATGCACTCAGCGGTGTGGTTTTTGCCAGTGAGACCGACCGGGTGCTGGGAAGAGGTGTCTGGGTCCGTCTTTATGGCGGAAGCCTGGCTGCCAGACAGGGCGTGGAACTGCCTGGACGTCTGGACCCTGCCACTGGTACTGTCAGCATGGTCACCCAGAAGATCACCCAGGTGCGGAACGTGGATGGCAGTGACTGCGGGAAGATTGAAGCAGGCGGAATCGGCGTGATATTCGGTCTGGGACATCTTCCTGTGGGACAGGTCATAGGAAAAGAGGAGGACCTGCCGCGAAGAGTAAGACCGGGTTCATTCCGCACACCGCTGCTGACGGTCAAGGCGGTGCCCGAAAACCCCGAGGACATGGACCGGCTCCGGAAAGCAGCCGCGGAAATGTCCGAGGAAGATCCGCTGCTGGAGGCATCCTATTCCAGAACCCTGGGTGAACTGCAGTTCCATGTTATGGGAAACATCCAGCAGGAGATTCTGGAGGAAGACCTGAAGACCCGCTACGATCTGGATGTAAAGCTTATGAAGCCCTCTGTCATGTACCGGGAAACCATAGCCAGGGAGACCGTGGGATTTGCTGCCTATACCATGCCAAAGCCCTGCTGGGCCATTCTGAAGTTTCTCATGAAGCCCCTGCCGCCGGGAAGCGGCATCACCTTTGAAAGCATTGTCCCCGGGCGTCAGATCCTGGAAGGGTACCAGCATCAGGTGGAGCAGGCGCTGCCCCTGGCTCTTAAGCAGGGCAGACTCGGCTGGCCGGTTACGGATGTTGCCATAACCCTGATAGACGGAAACCATCATCAGTTCCATACCCATCCTCTGGACTTTATTGTGGCCACCCCCTGGGCCATTCAGGATGGCCTGGCAAGGGGCGGAAGCGTGCTGCTGGAGCCGATTCTCAGGATCCGTTTCCTTCTGCCTCCCGAGTGTGTGGGCAGGGTGATGAGTGATGTGGCAGGCATGCGGGGCACGGTGGTGGATACCCAGGCAGATGCGGAACGTGTGGTTCTCACTGCCCTGGTACCTCTGGCTTCCAGCATGGATTATGCGCAGGTGCTCTCGGCAGTGACCAGCGGAAGAGGCGGCATGAGCGTGCAGCTCAACGGATATGCGCCTTGTCCTCTGGAACTTGGAACCACATGTCCCAGAAGAGGTGTGGACCCGCTGGATACCAGCAGGTATATCCTGGCTGCCAGAAGCGCTCTGGAGGGCGGCATATTTGATCTGGACTGACGCAATGTCGGATGTCCAGGGCAGATCAGAGAGATGGAAACATATTCATGACAGAAATGTTCACGGATATGTCAGGCATATGGAACTGGGAATTTTATGTACTATGTAAGTATCCGAATGACACATATAAAAGCTGACATCAACACATAAAACAGGATATGTGAATAATTCTCAGGGACCACCGAAACCGTACTTTTTTGAAAAAATCTTCTGAAAAAAGTGCTTGACGCGGGTGGGGATGCGTGGTATCATCTCATCCGCTGCTTCGGAAACGAGACAGTATGAACCTTGAAAACGATA
>CAMOVR010000072.1 GCA_946627565.1 uncultured Clostridia bacterium | reverse complement strand
GTTCATCATGGAGAACATACCCTTCTTCATCTCGCCGCCGTACCAGGTGTTGAGAATGACCTGCTCATGGCTGGTGATGTTGAAGGCCACCACGGTCTCGGAATTCAGACCCAGTTCCTTATAGTTCAGACACTTGGCCTTGGAAGCGTTATAGACGACGAAGTCGGGCTTGAAATTGGCCAGTTCTTCATCGGTGGGCTTGATGAACATGTTGCGGATGAAGTGGGCCTGCCAGGCGACTTCCATGACGAAACGGACAGCCATGCGGGTGTCGGGGTTGGCGCCGCAGAAGGCATCCACAACATAGAGCTTTTTGCCGGAGAGCTGCTTCTTTGCAGCAGACAGAACAGAGTTCCAGGCTTCTATGGTCATGGGATGGTTGTCATTCTTATAGCCATCGGTTGTCCACCACACGGTATCCCTGGAGTTGTCGTCCACGACAATGTACTTGTCTTTGGGGGAGCGGCCGGTGTAGATGCCGGTCATGACGTTGACGGCTCCCAGTTCAGTCAGCTGACCCTTGTCAAAGCCTTCCAGGGAGGGGTCCATCTCATCCCTGAAGAGTTCTTCATAGGAAGGGTTATAGATGATTTCCTTGACATCGTTGATGCCAAGAGCAGACAGATCAAGCTTAGCCATATGAATCTAACCTCTTTCCATGGAGCCATTTCAGACGGCTCCACGGGCGAAAGTATAGCACGGCGGGAAAACAGCGTCAATGCAGAGAATGGGCGTGTTCCTGCCCAGATTTGCGGGTTCATTCCCGTTGAAAAATCTGCCTGGCGCAAGTGGATTATATATTGGAGTTTTGCTGCATTCCGCAGAGGGAAGGTGTGTGCTATACTGCTTTAAGCTGTTTTCCCGCGGGGAGGGTGGCGCGCACCGGAAACACGGGAAAGAAGAGAAGGGAGATGCGGCATATGACCTTGAAAAGACTGGCAGGAGGTTTTCTGATCCTGTCCGTGATTCTGATCCTCCCGTTTTTCCTGCCCCGCAGGGCAAGGGGCGGGGGGCTGACGGTCACCATGCCGGAGAAGCTGGTTCCCTACGGGGACAACGAGATCCTGGTTCAGTCCCCGGAGGACGGGACGCTGGAGATCACCTTCTCAGACCCCTATGCCGTCTACGAACCTGCTGAATTTGAAGTCAGGGCGGGGGAGAACCGTCTGAAATATGACGGCCTGACGCCGGAGGGGCGGCGCATGGGTGCCCCGGGGCAGATGCTGCGCTTTGCCGCTGTCCTTAAAGAGGGCCAGGATGAGAAAATGCGCTTTGAGGGCACGGTCAGAAACGGAAAGGACCGGCAGGTGCTCTATTTTGCCCTGCCCTCAGGACCGGTCCTGTACCGGGGAGGCGGGGACTGGTTTGTGGAGCTGCAGACTTCCCGCTGCGAAAACGGGGACCGCATCTGCATGGAGGTCAGGAAAGACGGCAGCGGGGAGAAGATATTTGAAAAATGGATCAGCATCCTCAGGGACACCCCCTTTCTGTACCGCTGGTCAGGGGAGACACCGGAAAAGGTGCCGGCAGGCGTGTATGAGCTGGTTTTCTACTGCCCGGAAAACCCCGGCTATGCCTCAAAGTTTTTCCTGACGGTGTCAGATGAGGCGGAAAAGGCGGAACCGGTCACGGTGACGGGAAGGATCCTCCCGGATAAGGACAGCACGGAGGAAGAAATATGGCAGATCATGCAGCAGCCCTCGGTGGTGGTGGATATCGGGGAAAAGAGCCACCAGAAAGTGTATGAGGCGCCGTCCCTGGACAGCCCGTCCCTGGGCACCCTGCACGGGCAGAGCCAGGCTCTGGAAGTGCTGGAAATACAGGGGGACTGGGCGTATATCTCCGCCTGGCAGCACGAGGACGGCGGACAGGTAAAGGGCTATGTGCCGGCAGGGCGCCTGAAGACCGTCAGGCCCAACGGTTCCTACGGCCTTCTGATTGACAAAAGGACGCAGACCATGCAGGTATACCGGGACGGGCACGTCATGGCGGAGCTGCCGGTATCCACCGGCCTTCCGGCGAAGAACAGGCTGATCCGGGAGACGGCTGCCGGCGCCTTTCTGACAGGACGGCACCTGGATGACTTTTCCGACGGCGGTTTCCACTATGCCCTGCCCATCCGCTATGACGGGGGAAACCTGCTGCACAGCGCCGGGTACAGGGCCCGCAGCGGAATGTACGATTACACGGAGCAGGCGGCAGCCCTGGGGGAAAAGGCATCCCATGGCTGCGTGCGCATTCCTCCCTATCCCGTGGAGGAGGGCGGCATCTCGGTCTGGTACCTGTGGACCCATCTGCCTTATCATACCCGGGTCCTGATTCTGGACGATCCGGAGATCCGCACGGTGCAGGCCCAGGCAGCCCGGAGGGGTGAAGCCATTGTGCAGAGCACCCTGGCCCGGCAGAAGGAACAGACGGATGCTTCGGAAGAAGACGCTTCCGGGGACGCAGCTGAAGATATGACCGAAAGCACATCCGAAGACATCTGGGAGGATTTTCTGCCGGACCTGCCCACCGAGCGGGCGGAGATTGTCCTGACCTTCGGCGGGGACGTGGTGCTGGGAACCCGGGAGAGCTGGATGGCGAGGGAGGACGCGCTGCCTGCCATACTGAAGGAAAAAGGCTTTGACTGGCCTTTTGGCGCCCTGCAGGACCTTTTTGCCGGGGATGACATGACCATGGTGAATCTGGAATGCGTTTTAAAGGCCGATTCCGAGGGAGAAAAGAAGGACCGCCCCTTCCGCTTCCGGGGTCTGCCGGCCTACACCCGGGTGCTCAGGGAAGCTTCCGTTGAGCAGGTGAACCTGGCCAACAACCACTATGTGGATTACGGCGAGGCGGGGAAAAAGGCCACGAGAGAGGCACTGGATGAGGCAGGGATTCCCTTTTCCGGGTACGGCTACACGTATATTCTTGAAAAGGACGGGTACCGGGTCGGCTTCTGCGGCATCCGGGAGACCATATTCCACCAGGACAGGACACAGATCCGCCGGGAAATCCGGGAGCTGCGTGACAGGGGCTGCGATGTGGTGATCTGCACCTGCCACTGGGGCACAGAATACGAAACCGGACACAATGAAATGCAGGAGGAAATGGCGGAATACATCATGGAGTCCGGGGCCGACCTGATCATAGGGGGCCATCCCCATGTGGTGCAGGGGGTGGGGACGGTTCTGGGAAGACCCGTGCTCTACAGCCTGGGGAACCTCATGTTCGGGGGCACCATTGAGCTTATGACCTTTGACGGACTCATCGCCCGGGTGAAGCTGGTCTTTGAGGACCTGACGTATGCCGGCTGCGAGATCCGGCTGATCCCGGTTCTGACCAGCAGTGCTTCAGAAGAGGGAATCAACGACTGCAGACCCAGGGCAGCAGAAGGGGAGGACATGGAGCGGATCTTAAGCCAGATCCAGGCGGACAGCCCGTACAGTGTGGACGGTCCCATGTGGTTTCCCTTTACGTCCCTCCCGTGAGGGATACAGAAAAGATACAGGCATGCCGCATAAAAAAATACAGAAAACCGGGCTGGGCATACCGCTGTCTTTTCTGTATTTCCGGCATTTTTGCTGTCTCTGTGCAGATTCCGCCTGACTTTTTCTGCCTCTTGACACAACCCGGGCGTCCCCATATAATGCCCCCCGATCAGTCTTTAAGATGATCCAGAGAGGTCAGCAAGATGGTCGGGCACCGGCGTGCCGTCTGTTCATTCTGCCTGATTTCCGGTTTTTTATGGAGGTGAAAGACGGATGCGGTATGCGGCCCTGCAGAACTTGGAACTTCTGAAAGGGAATCTTTCCCGTTTCTTACAGAATCATGATTCTGTCAGCCATGTTATTATGAATTCTGCTGAAAATTCAGATGATATTTTTGTTTTCCCCGGCTTCTGTGATGTTCATGTGCATTTCAGAGAGCCGGGGTTTTCATATAAGGAAACCATCCGCACCGGGAGCCTTGCGGCAGCCAGGGGCGGATACACCACGGTATGCGCCATGCCGAACCTGAACCCTGTGCCGGACACCCCGGAACACCTTGAGGAGGAGCTCCGGATGATCCGGGAGCAGGCGGTGATCCAGGTCCTGCCCTACGGGGCCATCACCATGGGTGAAAAAGGGGAGTGCCTGGCGGACCTTAAGGGCATGGCGGAACACGCCGTGGCCTTCTCGGACGACGGACGGGGCGTGCAGAGCGAGGACATGATGCTTGCAGCCATGGAGGAAGCCAGACGCCTGAAAAAGGTGATCGCTGCCCACTGCGAGGACAACCGTCTGGTGCGGGGCGGCTGCATCCATGACGGGGAATATGCCAGGGCCCACGGCCTTAAAGGCATTGTCAGTGAAAGCGAATACGGCCCCATCCGCCGGGATGTGGAGCTGGTAAAGCGCTCGCAGTGCAGCTACCATGTATGCCATGTCTCCTGCGCGGAAAGTGTGGACATCATCCGCAGAGCCAAACAGGAAGGCGTGGACATCACCTGCGAGACGGCGCCCCATTACCTGGTTATGGATGAAGGGGATTTAAAGGATGAGGGAAGATTCAAAATGAATCCGCCCCTGCGCAGCGCGCGCGACAGGGAAGCCCTCATCGAAGGCCTTCTGGACGGCACCATTGACATGATCGCCACGGACCACGCGCCCCACGCGGCGCATGAAAAGGATAAGGGGCTTGCGGGCAGCGCCTTTGGGATTGTGGGTCTTGAGACGGCTTTCCCCGTCCTCTATACCCGCCTGGTGCTGCCGGGCATCCTGAGTCTTGACAGACTGGTGGAAGCCCTTACCGTAAGCCCCAGGAAGCGCTTTGGGATCCCGGAGGATCCTGACAGCTTCAGCATCTGGAACCTGAAAAAGCGCGGGGTGATCGACCCCGCCGCCTTCGCCAGCATGGGCCGGGCAACCCCCTTTGAAGGCATGGAGGTGCAGGGAGTCTGCCTTGCCACGGTGTACAGGGGAGAGCCCGTATACGTGCGGGAACAGGCCTGACAGGCGCACACAGACAGATATAAGAACACAATTCAGATATACCGGTTCGGACAGTTCTGACAGACACGGAAAAACGGAGGAAGAGCAGTATGGCAAAGCGTACGGACATTCACAAGATTCTCATCATCGGCTCAGGCCCCATTGTCATCGGGCAGGCGGCGGAGTTTGACTACGCAGGCACACAGGCCTGCCTGGCCCTGAAGGAAGAAGGCTATGAGGTGGTGCTGGTGAATTCCAACCCGGCCACCATCATGACGGACACCACCATTGCAGACAAGGTATACATGGAGCCCCTGACCCTGGAGTACGTGGCCCGGATCCTGCGCAAGGAACGGCCTGACGCCATCGTGCCCGGCATCGGCGGCCAGACGGGTCTGAACCTGGCCATGCAGCTGGAGCGCAAGGGTGTGCTCCGGGAGTGCCATGTGGAACTGCTGGGCACCCCGTCTTCCTCCATTGAGCGTGCCGAGGACCGTGAACTTTTCAAGGAAATGTGCCAGTCCATCGGGGAACCCACCATCCCCTCGGAGATCACCTACTCCCTGGAGGAAGCCAGGGCTGCGGCGGAGCGGATCGGCTATCCCGTGGTTCTGCGTCCTGCCTTCACCCTGGGCGGCACCGGCGGCGGCTTTGCGGAAAATCCCGAAGAGCTGGAAGCTATCGGCATCAATGCCTTCCGTCTCTCCCCGGTTCATCAGGTGCTCATCGAAAAGTCCGTGCGGGGCTACAAGGAAATCGAGTTTGAAGTCATGCGGGATGCCAGCGACCGTGCCATCACCATCTGCGGCATGGAAAACGTGGACCCCGTGGGCGTGCATACCGGCGACTCCATCGTGGTGGCGCCCATCATGAGCCTGAGCGACAGCGAGCTTAAGATGCTCAATGACAGTGCCATCCGCATCATCCGGGAGCTGAAGATCGAAGGCGGCTGCAACGTCCAGTTTGCCCTGCATCCCACCAGCGGGGAATACTTCCTCATCGAGGTCAATCCCCGGGTTTCCCGCTCCTCCGCCCTGGCATCCAAGGCCAGCGGCTATCCCATTGCCCGGGTGACCGCCAAGGTGGCTGTGGGCATGCTGCTGGATGAAATCGGCATCGCCAATACCAACGCCGCCTTTGAGCCCTCTCTTGACTATGTGGTGGCCAAGTTCCCCCGCTTCCCCTTTGACAAGTTTGCCCAGGCCCCGAACCTGCTGGGCACCCAGATGAAGGCCACGGGCGAAGTCATGGGCATCGGCATGAACCTGGAAGAGTGCATGCTCAAGTCTGTGGCTTCCCTGGAAATCGGGGTCAATCACCTGTACCTGCCCAAGTTTGACAGCTACTCCACAGCGGATCTTCTGGAATATGTGGAGGACTTCAGGGCAGACGGGATCTTTGCCGTCACCGAACTGGTGCGGCGGGGCGTTTCCCTGGATGAAATCTATGAGCGTACCAAAATCACCATGCTCTTCCTTGAGTCCCTGAAGAAGATCACGGACATGGAGGAGAAACTCAAGGCCGCTCCCGGCAGCGAAGAGGTGCTGCGCCAGGCCAAGACCATGGGCTTCACGGACGCCTGCATCGGCAGGCTCTGGAACAGGCCTGAGATGGAAGTGTGGCAGATGAGGCGGTCCCTTGGGCTGCGCCCCGCCTTTAAGATGGTGGACACCTGCCACACCGGCGCCTACATTCCCTACTTCTATTCCTCCTATACCGGCCAGACCGCTTCGAAGCTCTCAGACCGCCGCAAGGTGGTGGTGCTGGGCGCTGGCCCCATCCGCATCGGCCAGGGCGTGGAATTTGACTATTCCACGGTGCACGCTGTCCTGACCATCCGCAAAGCCGGCTACGAGGCCATTATCATCAACAACAACCCGGAGACGGTATCCACGGACTACACCACCGCCGACAAGCTCTACTTTGAGCCCCTGACGCCGGAAGCCGTGATGGATATCATTGACTTTGAAAAGCCCGAGGGCGTCATTGCCAGCCTGGGCGGACAGACGGCCATTAACCTGGCAGCGCCCCTGAGGGACCGGGGCGTGCGCCTCATCGGAACGGACTGCGATGCCATTGACCGGGCAGAGAACCGGGACAGCTTTGAAAAGGTTCTTGAAGAGCTGAAGATTCCCCAGCCCAGGGGCCGTGCCGTGACCAGCATTGAAGAGGGTGTCAGGGCTGCCGCGGAGATCGGCTATCCGGTTCTGGTGCGTCCCTCCTTTGTTCTGGGCGGCCGGGCCATGCAGATTGTGGCCAATGAGGAACAGCTGCGCCGTTATCTGCGCAGCGCCGTGGAGATCGACCAGGACAAGCCGGTTCTGGTGGACAAGTACATTAAGGGCAAGGAAGTGGAAGTGGACGCCATCTGCGACGGACGCAACGTGTTCGTGCCCGGCATCATGGAACTGGTGGAACGCACCGGCATCCATTCCGGCGACTCCATTTCCGTCTATCCCGCCTTCTCCATCTCGGACCACGTCAAGGGCATGATTCTCCAGTATGCCAGGGCCCTGGGCCTTGGAATCGGCATTGTGGGCCTGTACAACATTCAGTTCATCGTGGCCCCGGACGAAAAGGTCTACATCATTGAGGTCAATCCCAGGTCCAGCCGTACCGTGCCCTTCCTTTCCAAGAGCACCGGGTACAGCCTGGCGGATATCGCCACGGAGGTGATCCTGGGCAAGTCCCTGAAGGAACTGGGCATCTTTGACATCTATCCGGATGAAAAGAAGCGCTGGTATGCCAAGGCTCCGGTGTTCTCCTTCAACAAGATCCAGGGCCTGGATGCCTATCTCTCCCCGGAGATGAAGTCCACCGGCGAAGCCATCGGGTATGACGACAAGCTGAACCGGGCGCTGTACAAAGCCCTTCAGGCCGGCGGCATGCACCTGCAGAACTACGGCACGGTGTTTGCCACCATCGCCGACTGCGACAAGGCAGAAGCCCTGCCCCTGATCCGCCGCTTCTATGAGCTGGGCTTCAATATTGAGGCCACAGAGGGAACCGCCAGGTTCCTCAAGGACAACGGCATCCGCACCCATGTGCTGAAGAAGATCTCCGACGGCAGCGACGAGATTCTCAATTCCATCCGTCAGGGCCACATTGCCTACGTGATCAACACCAGGGACATCGGGGAGGACAGCACCCTGTCCGACGGACACCAGATCCGTCTGTGCGCCACCGAGAACAACGTGACCATGTTCACGGCCCTGGATACCGTGCGGGTGGTGCTGGATGTACTGGAGGAGACAACCCTGACCGTCTCCACCATTGACGCCTGAGGAGGCAGCATGCGGGAAGAAAAATTTACCATCGTGTCAAACCGCCCTCTGACGGGCAGCGTGTATGAAATGCAGCTGCGCGGATGTACGGAGGGCATGGACAGGCCAGGGCAGTTTGTGAATATCGCCCTGCCCGGCCTGTACCTCAGGCGCCCCATCTCCGTGTGTGATGTGGAGGACGGCCTCCTGACACTGGTGTACAAGGTTGTGGGCAAGGGCACGGAACAGATGGCGGCCATGCAGGGCGGAGACCTTAACCTGCTTACGGGGCTTGGCAACGGCTACAGCCTGGAGGATGCCGGAGATGCCCCCCTGCTGGTGGGCGGCGGCGTCGGGGTTCCGCCCCTGTACGGCCTGGCCAGGGCCCTTCGGAAAACGGGCAGGGAGGTTCAGGTGATCCTGGGCTTCAATACGGCAGATGAAGTTTTCTATGAGGACCGGTTCCGGGACCTGGGCTGCAGGACTGTGGTCACCACCGTGGACGGAAGCTATGGCACAAAAGGGTTTGTGACGGACGCCATGGACACAGCATATTCCTACTTTTACGCCTGCGGGCCCCTGCCCATGCTGAAGGCGGTATACCGCAAGAGCGTGACGGAGGGTGCCTTCAGCCTGGAGGAGCGCATGGGCTGCGGTTTCGGGGCCTGCATGGGCTGCTCCATGGAGACGAATGCAGGACCCAGGCGCATCTGCAAAGAAGGCCCTGTCTTCCGGAAGGAGGAACTGCCATGGCAGATATGAGGGTTGAACTGTGCGGCATTTCACTGGACAACCCGGTGATCCCCGCCAGCGGTACCTTCGGGTACGGCTGGGAGTTTGCACAGTGGTATGATATCAATATCCTGGGAACATTTTCCTTCAAGGGCACCACGGGTACGGCCCGCTTTGGGAACCCCACCCCCAGGATTGCGGAGTGCACGGCGGGCATGATCAATTCCGTGGGCCTGCAGAATCCCGGCGTGGACGCGGTGCTGGCGGAGGAACTGCCCAGGCTCGGCAAATGCTTCCGCAAGCCGGTTATGGCCAACATCAGCGGCTTTTCCATTGAGGAATATCAGGAAGTCGCCCGGAAGCTGTCGGGCAGCAGCCAGATCGGCTGGTTTGAAGTCAATGTATCCTGCCCCAATGTGCACGGGGGCGGCATGGCTTTCGGCACGGATCCGAAGGCGGCGGAAAAGGTGGTCAGGGCGGTAAAGGATGTCACGGACAAGCCCGTGATCGTCAAGCTTTCCCCCAACGTCACCGATATCACCGCCATCGCCAGAGCCTGCGAGGCGGGCGGTGCGGACGGGCTGAGCCTGATCAATACCCTGCTGGGCATGCGGCTGGACCTGAAACGGAAAAAGCCGGTATCGGCCAATGTCATGGGCGGGTTTTCCGGCCCGGCGGTGCTGCCGGTGGCCCTGCGCATGGTCTGGCAGGTCTATGAGGCAGTGAAGGTGCCCATCATCGGCATGGGCGGCATATCCTGCGCAGAGGACGTCCTGGAGATGATGCTCTGCGGCGCTACGGCTGTGGAGGTGGGCTCGGCGAACCTGGTGAATCCCTGCGCATGCCGGGATATCATTCAGGCGCTTCCGGCCGCCATGGAGAAATACGGGATTTCCAGTCTGAAAGACATCATTGGAGGAGGGCACCAGAAATGAAAGACGTTATCATTGCCTGCGATTTTGCGGACGCGGAGGCCGTATGGGCGTTTTTGAAGCGCTTTGAACATGAAGAGGTCAAGCCGTACCTGAAAATCGGTATGGAACTGTTCTACGCAGAAGGCCCGGACATGGTGCGGGAACTGAAAAAGCAGGGCTACCGGATTTTCCTGGACCTGAAACTGCACGACATTCCCAATACGGTGCGCAAGGCCATGGCGTCCCTCAGGAACCTTGATGTGGACATTGTGAACCTGCATGCCTCCGGCGGCACGGAGATGATGAAGGCAGCCCTGGAAGGGCTGACAAGGCCTGACGGCACCCGGCCCAAGCTGATTGCGGTCACCCAGCTGACCAGCACCAGCCAGCAGGTCATGGAATCGGAACTGCTCATTGAGCACCCCCTGGATGAAGTGGTCATGCACTATGCAAAGAACGCCCGGAAGGCAGGGCTGGACGGCGTGGTCTGCTCTCCCCTTGAGGCGGGGAAGGTTCATGAAGTCTGCGGCGCGGATTTCCTGACCATCACCCCCGGCGTCCGCTTTGCGGGCGGGGAGAAGGGGGACCAGGTCCGGGTCACCACCCCCGGAAAGGCCGGGGAGCTGGGCGCGGATTTCCTGGTGATGGGACGCCCGATCACGGCGGACCCGGATCCCCTGGCTGCCTATCACCGGGCCATGCAGGAATTCAACCAGATCTGAAGACAGGACAAGAATAAAGGAGAATGCAACATGGATGCACGCAGAATTGCTAAGGACCTTCTGTCGATTAAGGCTGTGATTGTACGCCCTTCGGATCCCTTCACCTGGGCCAGTGGCATCAAAAGCCCCATCTACTGCGACAACCGTCTCACTCTTTCAGATCCCGCTGTCCGGCTGGATGTGGAACAGGGTCTGGCGGAGATGATCCGCAGGGAATACGGGGCATGTGAAGTCCTCATGGGCACCAGTACGGCAGGCATTCCCCATGCAGCCATCACGGCACACCTGATGGGCCTGCCCATGGGTTATGTGCGCGGCGCGGCAAAGGACCACGGAAGAAAGAACCAGATCGAGGGCAGGCTGGAGGAAGGCCAGAAGGTTGTGGTGGTGGAAGACCTGATTTCCACCGGCGGCAGCGTTCTGGAGGTTGTGGACGTGCTCCGGGCCTGCGGCGCGGACGTGCTGGGCATTGCTTCGATTTTCACCTACAATATGAAAAAGAGCGTGGAGCGCCTGCAGGCTGCGAACGTGGTGAACCATTCCCTGACAAACTTTGATGTCCTGGTGGAGGCTGCCGTGGAGGAAGGCTATATTGCGGCAAACGAGGCCGACAGACTGTTTGCCTTCCGTGACAACCCGAGTGATGAAAGCTGGATGCGGGCATGAGACACCTGATCGATATTCTGGACCTGAGCCTCAGTGAGATTGACGACCTGATTCATACCGCTGAGGACATTGTGGCGCACCCTGAAGCGTATGAAGCGGCCTGCAGGGGGAAGATCCTGGGCAGCCTCTTCTATGAGTCATCCACCCGTACCCGCCTGAGCTTTGAATCCGCCATGTGCTCCCTGGGGGGCAGCGTGATCGGGTTTGCGGACGCGGAAACCTCATCTGCGTCCAAGGGTGAATCCCTGCAGGATACCATCCGGGTGGTCAGCGGATACTGTGACATCATCGCCATGCGGCATCCCCATGACGGAGCGGCCCTGGCAGCGGCCATGACGGCAGAGGTGCCGGTGATCAACGCCGGGGACGGGAGCCACAACCATCCCACCCAGACCCTGACGGACCTTCTGACGATCCACAGGGAAAAGGGAAGGATCCGGGACCTGACCATCGGGCTGTGCGGTGACCTGCGCTACGGCCGGACTGTACATTCCCTGGTGGAGGCCCTTTCCCGCTATCCCGGCATGCGCTTCATTCTCATTGCGCCTCCCGCCCTGCGGATGCCGGAATATGCACTGGAGCTTATGGACCGCAGCGGCATTGAATACAGGGAGACGGACAACCTGGACGAGGCGATACCGGAACTGGACGTGCTCTATATGACCCGGATCCAGAGGGAGCGCTTTCCCTCGGAGGATGAGTATCAGGCCCTCAAGGACAGCTATATCCTGACAAAGGACCGTATCCGTCCGGCCAGGGAGGACATGGCGATCCTGCATCCCCTGCCGCGGGTCAACGAGATTGCCACCGAGGTGGATGCGGACCCCAGGGCTGCCTATTTCCGCCAGACAAAGAACGGAAAACTGATCCGCATGGCCCTGATCCTGAAACTCCTTTCCGAGAAGGAAGGCCATTTCCAGCTGATCCCGGAAAATGCGGCCAAAGCGGCGAGAAATCTGTGCCGCAACAGCCGGTGCATCACCGTACATGAAAGTTCCGTGGTGCCGTATATCCTGAAAAAATCCAGCCGTGACGCTGTCCGGTGCCTGTACTGCGACAACCGGATCGGATGACACTGCAAAAAAGGGGCCTGGCCCCTTTTTTTGTATGCACCTGCCGTTTATGGAGATCAGGGATGCAGCGGGCGGCTTGCAGGAATAAAGGAGAGGGACAGCGAATCTGAAAAGACAGCTGTATCCGGGCAAAAAGATCACTGCCCGGGCCTGAAACCGTTTTTCGGGGATGTACAGCCATACAGAAAAACATCATTATTGGAACAGCCCGGACTGGAACAGCCCGGAAGAGCTGTACAGGAAAAGAGGAAAAAACCATGCGCCAGGACGGAAGACAGCCAGACGAGAAAAGGTCTGTAAACATTATTCCGGATTTTGTTTCGACAGCTGCGGGCAGCTGCCTGATTGAAACCGGGGGCACCCGGGTGATCTGTACCGCCTCCGTGGAGGAAAGCGTACCGGCCTGGAGACGGGAATCCGGTCTGGGCTGGGTGACGGCGGAATATGCCATGCTTCCTGCCTCCACCGGCACAAGGAAACGCCGGGACGGGGCACAGAAGGACGGCCGCAGTGTGGAAATCCAGCGGCTGATCGGGCGGGCGCTGCGCCAGGCGGTGGATATGAAGGCCCTGGGCCCCAGGGTCATTACCCTGGACTGCGATGTCCTGGAAGCGGACGGCGGTACCCGGACCGCCAGCATCACCGGAGCCATGGTGGCCCTTACCCTGGCCGTTGACCGCCTGATCCGCAGCGGCACCCTCCCTGCTTCCCCCATCCGTCACCAGGTAGCGGCCATAAGCTGCGGCATCGTGGGGGATGTACCCTGTCTGGACCTGTGCTACAAGGAGGACAGCCGGGCAGAGGTGGACATGAACTTTGTCATGAACGAGAAGGGCGAGTTCATTGAACTGCAGGGCACCGGAGAGGGAAGGGCCTTTACGCCTGCGGAACTTCAGACGCTCATCGGGTATGCCCAGAAGGGAATCCGGGAGCTCATGGAAGCCCAGAGGGCAGCTCTTGGAGAGAAGACTGCACACCTGTGTGCCAGGCCCTGGCTGGTGGCTGCCTCCGGAAATGACCACAAGATCCGGGAACTGCGTGAAATGTTCCAGGACTATTTCACGGTGGTGGGCATGCAGGATGTGGGCTTCACAGAGGATATCGAGGAAAACGCGGATACCTTTGTGGGCAACGCCCTGCTGAAGGCGACGGCTGTGTGCCAGGCCACAGGTTTCCCCACCATTGCGGATGACAGCGGCCTGACGGTTGACTATCTGGGGGACGAACCCGGTGTCTATTCAGCCCGCTACTGCGGACATCACGGGGATGACGAGGCCAACAATGACCTGCTTCTGAAGAAGATGCAGGGGGTTGAAAACCGGGATGCGGCTTTCCACTGCGCCCTGGTGATCCAGGAGCCCGGAAAGGATCCCCTGATTGCCGAGGGCATCTGCCCCGGAAAACTGCTTACGAAGCGCCAGGGCACCGGCGGATTCGGCTATGACCCGCTTTTCCTGTACGAGCCCCTGAACAAGACCTTTGCAGAGGTTACGGCGGAGGAGAAAAATGAGGTAAGCCACAGGGCCAGGGCCTGCAGAAAGATGCTGGAAATGCTCAGGGAAAGGGAAGAAAAGATCGGATGAAAGCGATCCTGTTAAGTGACAGCCATGGGGATGCGGCAGGGATACGCTACCTGTGCCAGCAGGCATGGCAGAGAACCGGGCCGGTGGATGCCTATTTCCATATGGGAGACGGCGCTGCGGACTTTGAACTGGTCAAGCCTTTTCTCATGACCCATGACAGGGATGCCGCCTTCTATGGCGTGAAGGGCAACTGCGATTATTACCCGCCTGGTATTCCGCGCTTCCTGACCGTTCCCTTCGGGGATACCCTGATCTATGTGACCCACGGACACGATTTCCGGGTGAAGGTTACACTGGACCTTCTTGGGGAAGAGGCGGAGGCGGAAGGCTGCACCATTGCGCTGTACGGCCATACCCATGAGCCGGCCATGGACATGGGCCGGGTCCTTATGCTCAACCCGGGCAGCGTCCAGGACGGGCGCATCGGGTTCCTGGAAGTCCGGGACGGCCAGCCCCGGGTCCAGCTCTGGCATTTCACCTGAAGAGAGAACCGGGGGAGGGAAAAACGATGCTGCCATCTGTCACGGAAGCGGAAAGACTCCTCAGGGAAGGGGAAGCCATGAATCCCGGTCCCTGGGGTGCCCACAGCAGGACAGCAGCTTACTGTGCCCGGCGCCTTGCGCAGGCCTGCGGGGATCTGGATCCGGAAAAAGCCTGGATCCTGGGGCTTCTCCATGATATAGGACGGCGCTTTGGCGTGACGTACCTGCGGCATGCAATGGACGGGTATGTCTTTCTGTCAGACCTTGGCTATGATGAAGCAGCCAGGGTCTGCCTGACCCATTCCTTCGAGCGCGGCGAAATGGATGACTATGTGGGCAGGTGGGATGTGGCGGAGGAAGAGGCGGCCTGGATCCTGAAGAAACTTAAGGACATGCAGATGGACGACTATGACCGCCTGATCCAGCTGTGCGATGCTGTCAGCGGGCCCGGATATGTCATGGGCATAGAGGAACGCATGGAGGATGTCAGACGCAGGCACGGAAGATATCCCCGCACCAAATGGGAGGCAAACCTGAAGCTTAAGGAAGACCTGGAAAAACGGATGGGCAGGGCACTGGAAAGTGTCCTGGTGCCCGGCACCCGGACAGAGACGGTGTGATACGGAAAAAGGAGGGATGGAAGAGATGGGGGAACGGAAAAAACTGTATCCCGTATTCTTTTTTCTGCCGCTCCTTTTTCTTCTTCTTTATACCGGTCAGGCCCGGGCGGAGAGGCACACGGTCATCCTCAGGGGCCGTTTCCGTTCCGGTACCGATACAGCCTATGTGGGCTGGCGGAAGGACGCGGGGGCGGATATAGACCTGCATTTTACGTCACATGACGGCAAAGTCTGGGACCTTTCTGCAGTTGCCGGAAGCCCGGGCTTCCGTCTGGTGGGGGCATCCATGCGCTTTGAGACGGTGGAGGACGGGGATTCCCTCCGGTTTATGATCTGGAGGGCGCTGGACGGGGAACAGAAAAGCTTTGCCCTGCGCTCCTGCGGGGAAAACGGGCTGCAGGCGGGCGAAAGTCTCTTCCCGGCGGAAATGCTGCTGGAAAGCTGGCTGACGAAGGGGGAAGGTGTGCATGGGTTTGTGCTCTCTGCCGTCAATGCCAGAAAAGGCCAGGGCGCCAGGGTACGATCAGATTTTACCGTGACGGTAACCTTTGAGACGGACATGGAAATCCCGGAATGCACCCTTGACCGGATCCGGGAGACAGAGATGCTGGACAGCGCCTTTTCCATGCTGGAGGAAGGCAATGCTTTTCTCAGGCATTACCAGGAAGCGGCAGAATCCCTGGTGGAGGCTGTTTTCCCTCTGGGGCTGCCCTATTATTACGGGGGCAAGAATATGGAAAAGGCATTCATCCATGCAAGCCCCATGGCATCTTCCCGGTATTTCAGGACGGACAGGACCTATCTGTACGGGCTGGACTGCTCAGGCTTCACCTGCTGGGCGAGGGAGGCAGGCGGTTATACGGCGCACGGGGAGCTGCATGACATCCTCCGGGAGAGAAGCGGGGACTTCTGTCTGCCCCTGCAGGATCCTGGTGCATGGCAGGGATACATGCGCCCGGGGGATCTGCTTATTGTCCGCCACGGACTGTGCCACGTCATGATCTGTATCGGAACACTGCGGACACTGGGATGCACGGAAGAAGACACGGATGCACCGGAAATCCTGGACATGCCCCTGGTGATCCACTGCGGCACAAATCCTCTGTACTATGACCGCTATGCCGCATACCTCCTTGAAACAGGGGACCGGAAAACCACGCCCTGCGACGGAGGCGTCACGGTCTCCGTCATCATGCCGGACAGCCGGAGCGGGACACATGTTCTGCCTTCCGCCTGGGGGAACGTGTACGGGGCGTATACAGTATGGAATCAGGAACTCCTTGTTTTCCCCCTGGATGACTGTACAGACTTTGCCTGGTATCCTCTTGGCGGAACCGGGGAAAAATAACCGCATACAGGACACAAACAAATGTAAGGAAGGTGCGTACATATGGTTCAGGCAGTATTCCGGTATCGCAGGAGCAAGCGTCTTGCCCTGGTGGAACTTGATGGGGAGATGGTGGAAGCTTACATTTCCAATGGGGCTGACATGGAGTTCCTTCAGGAGGGGGCTGTATGCTATCTCAGGGAAGTGGAGAGCACCACACGCTCCACTGCCTTTGATCTGGTTTCTGTATACGACAGGGATACCCTGGTGTGCATCGATACCAGGGAACCTCTGCATGCAGGAATGTTATGGCTGAAAGACAGACTTCAGAAGGAAAATCCGGGGAGCAGGATAACTATGGTTGACGATCCGAAGCAGTCCCTGGTGTATACATCTGTGGATACGAAAAGTGGTGCTGTGGTCCAGATCATGGGAAGCTCCCTGTATAAAGACGGGGGAGCCTATCTCCCGGAAAGGAAATCTTCTGTCCTGAACAGACGCCTTGAGTTTCTTCTTGATCGGAAGGACAGGGGATATGATTTCCGGCTGCTTTTTGTCATCTGCAGAAATGATGTCTCATTTTTCAGGGTTGACGGGGATGCAGATCCGTATTTTGCACAGCTGGTTGCCATGCTGAAGAGCGGAGGCACGGACATCTGGTGCCTCAGATGTGCGGTGGATGCAGAAGGCATGAAACCGGACCGGCTGATTGACCTGGTCCTGTAATATACATAACGTACAAAACCGCTGTCAAAATGACTGACAGCGGTTTTTCTGTGCGCTGCCGGTGCATTCACT
>CAMOVR010000071.1 GCA_946627565.1 uncultured Clostridia bacterium | reverse complement strand
TGGTTTGCAACGACTCGTCTGGTTTGCAGATACGGTAGTTGTTTAGGTACTTACGAAAGAAATAGTAATTCCCGAAGCATTTATAGACGCATACAACGCCTTTGTTAGCGATTGTAAAGAAAACAATAATAAGGATGTCACTATTTTACAAAATAAACTAATCTGTTTTCGAGTATTTAAGTCGTTAGAATCATTAGGATGTGCCAGAATACAAGATGTCACATATCAGCAGATTGTGGATGTCTGTAATAGTATAAACAAGCACTGTTGGTCTGTTATCCGGGGGATCTTAAAAAGTTGCGTCAAGCACGAAATTGTGGATAAGGACTATTCGTTCGCCGTGCCTATACACAAGCGAAAAATCATTATTCCACCAAATTATACCAAGGAGGAACGTATTGCGCTTGAACAAGCTCCAGATAAGAACACGCCAATTGGGAAACGTGATTATGCGATTATTCTGCTTATTGATCGTTTGGCATTTCGAAGCAGTGATGTCGTTAATTTGAAGTTCTCAAATATGGATCGGGATAAGAAGCTAATCTGTATAAAGCAGTTTAAGACAGAAGAACCTTTGATTTTGCCATTGTTGGATGAAATCGAAACAGCAATTGATGACTATGTTCAAAATGGCCGTCCATCATCTGCTTCTGACCACATTTTCCTTATGTCTTATGCGCCATATGAACCTATTAGTGCAATAGCCGTTCATGGTATATTCACAAGACATTTAAAAACGGCAGGGATTGATGCGGCAGGACGAAAACATGGTGGACATGCATTTAGAGCTTCGGCTGCATCTTCATACGTAAACAATGGTATGACATATGATGAAGCCAGATTCATTCTGGGACATCAAGACCCGGATATGATCAAGTATTATGCGTCACTTGATATGAGTAAATTGCGGTTGTGTGCATTGAGTCCGTCTCCTGCAGGTTTCAAATTCCAGCACTATCTTTCACAGGAGGAGAAAGTAGTATGGTAGAGGAGTTGCACTTCAAAAGTGCTATGCATGAAACCATTGTGTTTCATTTAAAGCAATGCAAAGAATATCTGGACACGGAATCGTATAAAAGAAGAATCAGTCAGCTCAAAGACTGGGATAACTATCTTGTTGAGCAGAATTTCCAGGGAAATGATCCAATAGATGAATTCCTGGTCAATACATGGATCAATCGGCACTGTGATTTGGCAGGCAGAACAATTATGACATATGTCAACTCATTGAGGAAGCTTCTGATGTTTTATTCACAGTCGGAGAATAAGAAAGTATACATTCCACCATCGTACAAATATGATGATGATTACATTCCATATTTTTTTACGGATGAAGATATGGATAAACTGTATGCTTTGCTCGATCAATTCGAGAATGGATTACATAACACGATACCATATATTCACATTGAACTTCCAATGATTGTGAGGATGCTGGATGCAAATGGTTTCCGGCTTACGGAATTGATTACCACTCAAATGAAAGATGTTAATTTGGATGAAGGCTATTTAAGGATGATCAACACCAAAAACGATCGTCAACGATTGGTATTTCTAACATCTGACATGACAGATATGTTGAAAAAATACTGTAGAGTTATGGGACTTTCAGAACGAACGGATATGTATCTGTTTCCGAAAAGAAATCCACATGAATGCTTAACAAGACACGATGTTGATTCTCGCTTCTGTAGAATTCTGATCCTTGCTGGGATTCGTCAACCTGGTTCAAGTAATCATAAGCGTGGGCCTTGTATTCATTGCCTAAGGCATCGTTTTGTGTACCGCAGTATAAAGCAACTTCTTTCCCATGGAATATACCTTGAAGATGCGATTCCATACTTATCCATATATCTCGGACATGACAGTCTTTCCGAAACCGAAAAGTATCTTAAGTTTGCAGCGGACTTTTTTCCTGAAGAACTGGATAAATTCGAAGCAGCTTCTCAGTCTTTGTTTCCCGATGAAAAAATTTGGGATGACTGGATGTAGAAGGGAGAATAGAATGGCTGACAACACATTTATGGATTCATTGCAGTATTGGCTAGATGAATATCTGCCAACAGCAGAAGGCAAGAAACCGAATACCATTAAATCGTATAAAGATACTTGGCGCCTTTTGACCAGGTATATGCTCGAACAAGGGATAGAGTTTGCAGATATTACTTATGAAATGCTGGATTATGATAGGATTATGGACTTTCTGAAATGGTTAGAAAATGAGCGTGGTTGCAAAGTCTCCACTCGGAATAATCGTCTCTCTGCTCTTTCTAAATTTGCAAAGTACTCACAAAACTGCGATTTCAATTCAGCATATGTTTTTGCAAAAGCTATTCTAAAGATACCGTTCAAGAAGGGAATTGACTCAGTGGAAAGGGCCTTCTTTACACAAGAGGAGGTCAAAATACTCTTAGATTTACCAACACCTCGGTCATGTATGGGCGCACGTGATCATACACTGCTGCAATTCATGTATGCATCTGGTGAACGTGCTGATGAAGTGTGCCAAACAACTGTTGCAGATATTCGTTTTTTATCCGATAATAAAGCATCTATTCTTGTACACGGTAAAGGTGGTAAAGTCCGCCGAATTAAAATTTCAGAGAAACCAACTTCAACATTGAAGAAGTACATTCATCGGCGTGGAATTGCAAATAATCCGTCTGCATTTATCTTCCCTTCTCAGCGGAACGAGAAAATGAGTGTTAAATGTATAGAAGAAATTTTTGAAAAGTATGTCAGGATTGCCAAAGAGAACAATCCATCCTTGTTTCAAGCAAAGTCGTATCCTCCTCATTCGATGCGTCATACAACAGCTGTTCACATGCTTGAGGCAGGAGTTCCACTAATTGTAATTAAGCAGTTCCTGGGTCATGCGAATTTGGAAACCACCGAAATCTATGCCAAGTTAACGCCGGAAGCAATGGCTAAGAGAATTGTTAATTGGGATAAAGAGTATTGGAACAGTTACATGGATGAGCCGGTTCCTGAGTCATATGAGAAAGACGAAAACGACTCAGGAATCCCCGACTTCCTGAAATAATTATCCGAGAAGACAATTAAAAAAACCTTACAGCCATGCAGGTTGTAAGGTTTTCTTGTCGCATATGAAATCTCCTCGCATAATCTGACTTGCGGCGGCCAGCTTTTGCAATTGATGGATTGACAACAATTGGGATACCTCCCCACGCTTTTAACAGCGGGTGATGAAAGTTGCCCGTGGATTCACAGGCGTACCTAATCGTATCACGATTCACATCAATATGCGGATCCGAATAACGTTCAATCAGATTTATTGCAAAATCTTTCGCATGTTTTAAACTATCATAATCAGTATTACACTGGAAATGGTATTCTTTCACCTGCTTTTCTATACGCACCATAACACTGAATTGTATAAAATCACGGTGAACATCTGCTCCAATTGCATAAGGATAAGCGGGCATCACTTCTTTGCCCTCGTACTTATCTATAACAATTTCAATTCCAGCAAGATCTGACATTGTGATTTCGCCAGTTTCCTCATCCACATGCCAAATGATCATATCCTCAAGTATGCCATTGTCTTTTTTGGCTTTCTTAGGCATAAAACCCTCCTCCTTATTCAGTTGTTAAGATTCATTTTGTCGTTGCTCATGAATACGACCAAGCGTAATCAAACTGTTTATGGGTGCATAAAGCACGCTGCCATATTATGCCGTGACTTATTGTTCATTGTTCGTGGTACAATAAACATGGCGGCATACTGACAAATTCTCTTTTTAGGAATATCACGAAGCTACTCATGATTGACAACGACAAGCCGCCGGCCTCAGACTATTCAAGAACGTTCTAAGACGCTATAGAACAAATTGAGGCTCTACGGGCCACAGTGAATCACTGCTATTGGCAATTATATATCAACTGAATTTATCTGTCAACATAAAATTATCTACGAGGAGGCATCCCATGCCTGATCAAATAGCATTTCAAAACAAGAACGAAATACTCAATAATATACTGTATTTACTAGATCAAAATGGACTTCAACAAAAGGATCTTGCAGATTATTTGGGAGTATCACGAACTGTAATAACGCAATGGAAGAAACACCAAACGGACACATATCTTAAATATATTGATAAAATCGCAGAATTTTTAGATGTATCAAAAAACGATTTACTAAATCCTGATATAAGTATACTTGATGAATCAGTACTCACTCCGGAAGAAATATCACTTATCAAATATTATAGATCCCTGGATATTCCCGAATTAAAGAAAGTAGCCATGCAAACGATGTCCTTTTTAGCTACAGTTAAAAAAATATCAAATTAAAAACTCACCTCTTAAAAGAGAATGAACCTTGCGCTTATGCGCATTCATGTGAGAAATTCGGTTGATGGCACGGTGTTCTTTTCATTCTTGTGCGTTTAGGCTGTACATAATGCGGAGTTTTCGGACGATAGTCAGCATCGTTTGAGCGATGGAAGCGCTGTCAGATCGGAGCGCCTGGTATTATTTCTGGTGAGCATCCGCCTTTCGCTTTTTTCGATCATAACCACAGCGCTTACGCTGGCTGGCAGGGGTTTGGGGGCGGAGCCTACCAACAAGCTTTTGCAGAAGTTAATAACTCTGCATTGCTTGCCGCTACCATTTCTCTGCCTGGACCGCGTTTCATTTTGGACGGATCACAAATTTGTGATCCGTCCAATCGCAGCATTATTCTGCTGTTGTTGATTCATCTGAATCGACAACAGCGTTTTCCTTGCGCCACTTTTTCGCCGGTTCCCGCTTCCCGCATTCATCGCAGGTGTAAGGCCAGCCGATTTTCCATTCAAAGTATTCTTCCTTTGTAATGGTTCCTGCCTTCAGCTCCTGCTGATGATAAAGCCATTCCCGGAAGAATCCGTTCATCAGATTATTGTCAATCCACAAACCGCACGGAGAATGAGCTGGCCAGGAATCACCATCGTGATAATAGATGCTTGCATCATCCGTGGCTTCATAATCGTAATCGTTGAGTTCTGTTCGTTGCATCTGAAATGTATGAAACATACCCGGATGCTCTTCCTCCAACCAGAAAAACATCATCATCAATTCTTCGACATTCTGCCCAGTTACGTCCATCAGTGCCAGCGAATTGCAGTCCAAAACCTCCGCCATTGTCTTGAGAAGTTTGGGAGATGGCACACGATAGCCGGACTCATATTGCGCAATTCTCGGTGCTGCGTTTTCGCCTAAACCGACCATGACGGCAAATTCCGGCTGGTTGTATCCGCGATATTTGCGGATGCGTTTTAGCTTCTCTCCGGTCTTCATGTACTCCTCCGATCCTGATGTAAAGATGACTTGCGCGGCTTACGATGAAATCGTTTGTAGCTCCATCTGCATTATACAGGTGAACCAAATTCTCGTCAAGAAAAATTTATCATACCTGCGAAATGCTTGTTGACAGACTTCTTTTGATATGATAATATGTATTTAGCATATATGCGAAACTTGTTTTAAGGAGGTTTTTACCGAACGCATGCGCTACACCATCCCCCAAGAAATTGACTACGAGTATCTCAATGACCTGATCGCTTCTGGCTATGAGCCCTTCGATTGGGCAGCCGTCTATGATTATCCGCCCGACATTCCTCCACCCGAATTGGTGGAATCCTGGGAGAAACTCTGGTCGGCATACGATACATTCCACGACATCATCGAACGAAAGATCGGCAACACCTGGTACACGATCCTGACTGATTGCGACGGCAAAGAAAGCCTGGTCGGCAAGGTGAAACGCCTGATCTTCTCTGAACCTTTACCCCGTATGGAGGCCATTTCCAGATGACGAATTCCCTGAACTATGCTATGATGCCTATGAGCACTACGGTACTGCCGGCTGATTCCCGAAAGGAGGAAAATGATTTGAATCAGCAGCAGATCACCGCGTTATATTGCAGACTCAGCAACGAAGACGACCTGGATGGAGAGTCCAACTCCATCCAAAACCAGAGAGCATTTCTTCAAAAGTATGCTGACGATCACGGCTTCACCCACACGAGATTCTTCGTGGACGACGGCTATACCGGCACCAACTTCAACCGTCCGGCGATGCAGGAATTGCTCTCCCTGGTGGAAGCGGGGCAGGTCGGCACGATCATTGTGAAGGACATGAGCCGCTTCGGCAGGGACTATCTGCAAGTGGGCCACTACACGGAGATCGTATTTCCCAGCATGAATGTGCGCTTCATCGCCGTGAACGATGGCGTGGATTCCGAGCACGGAGACAGCGATTTCACCCCGGTCCGCAACCTTTTCAACGACTTCTATGCCAAAGACACCAGCCGGAAAGTGCGCGCAGTTATCCGAGCAAAAGGCATGCGCGGCGAGCATCTCAACCGCCCGCCTTACGGATACCTGGAAGACCCGTTGCGGAAGGGACTCTGGATCATCGATCCGGAAACCGCGCCAGTAGTGAGACGCATCTTCGATCTTGCCATGCAGGGTAAGGGGCCGGAGAGCATCGCCGCGATACTGGAAAAAGAAAGAATCCTGATGCCCACCGCCATGTATAATCAACGGCATGAAAAGCCGATGCTTGCTCATCCGTATCACTGGTCTGATGCTACGGTTGGTGCGATACTCGAACGGATCGAGTACACCGGCTGCACCTGCAACTTCAAGACGTATTCCAAATCCTATAAGCTGAAAAAGCGTATCCCCAATCAGCCGGAGGACATGGTAATCACGGAGAACACGCAGGAGGCCATCGTCCCGAAAGAACTGTGGGACAGGGTGCAGGAGCTACGTCAACAGCGACATCGCAGTATCCAGCGCGCTGAAAGAGAAGGCATGTTTGCCGGCATCACCTTCTGCGCAGACTGTGGAAGACGCATGCACTTTGCAACCTGCAAGAGTTTTGAAGGAAAGCAGGATCATTACAGGTGTTCCAGCTATAAAGATAATCGTGGCGAATGCACATGCCACTACATCCGAGAGGAAGTATTGCGGGACATCGTGCTGGAACGCATTCGCGCCGTGACAGCCTACGTCCGAGAAGATGCGGAGGGTTTTCAGCAGGAGTGGATGCAATGCACCCGCAAAGCACAGGACAGCAGCATCCAGCAGAATCAGAAGCAGCTGACGCAGGCAAAGAAACGCTTGGAGGACATCGACAAACTGATCTCCCGCCTGTACGAAGATCACGTTCTTGGCACGCTCTCCGATGATCGCTATCAGAAAATGATGGCAGGCTATGAAGAAGAACAGGAGCAACTCAAAACCGAGATCACCGTCATGGAGGAACTGATCGACCAGCAGCGCGAGGACAGCGATAACTACGACCACTTCGCCGCCTTGGTGGAAAAGTACGTGGACATTCCCGAACTGACCACCGCCATCGTGAACGAGTTCATCAAGAAGATCATTGTCCACGAAGCGGACAAGTCCTCCGGGCACCGCAGGCAGACGGTGGAAATCGTCTTCAACTTTGTCGGTCAACTGGAGCTTCCCATCCTGACCGAACCGATCACCCTGGAAGCACCCCAAAAACAAAGGAAAACCGCGTAGCCACATCGACTACGCGGTATCCCCAAGGATTAGTTCCTTATGAACGATAACCCTTAAGATTACAGGGGTTTTTATATGTGCGCCTGGCGGGATTCGAACCCACGGCCTTCAGAGTCGGAGTCTGACACTCTATCCAGCTGAGCTACAAGCGCGTGCGATGATATTAGCACAGACATAAAAAGAAGTCAATCAAAACTTTTTGCGCCGGAAATCATACGGATTGCGTTCCGTGAGCCGGTCCGTATGTTTCCTTTCATATAATGGAAGGGTATAATACGGTCCGGAAGATGTGAACATCCCGGAACCGTTAACCGTTAACCTAAATATGTTATCCTGCAAACTGGATATGCACCCCCCAAGTGGATCTACTGGAAAGGTGGAAAACGAATGCTGAAAGTTCGCCGTTTTACATGTGAACGGATGGAGGTAAACTGCATTACCGACAATCCCTTCCCCGCTTTTTCCTTTTCTGTCGATTCAGACCGGCAGGGGGCGGCTGTCAAAAATGCCGTCCTGACCTGCAATGGCTGGACATGGGAAGGGAAGGATCAGATTGCCATTCCCTATGCCGGTCAGGCGCTTAAGCCGTTCACTGACTATGAGGCACTTCTCACTGTGACAGATGATGCCGGTGAGACGGCCAGTGCTTCCCTGTGCTTTTCCACGGGCCGCATGGACACCCCCTGGAAGGCTGAATGGATCACAGACGCAAACTACTCTTTCACGGAAGAGAAGGTTTCCCCGGTGCCTATGAATTTCCGAAAGGAACTGCCCGGGGGAAAGGAAATTGCCTCCGCTGTGGTCTGTGCAACGGCCATGGGCATGTATCAGCTGGAACTGGGCGGGGAAAAGGTGGGAGACCTGTACTTTGCCCCGGGTTTCACCTCCTATCAGACCAATCTCCAGTACCAGATGTATGATGTGACCGAGCAGCTGAAAAAAAGCCGCGTGCTGACGGCCACTGTGGCAGGCGGATGGGCCGTGGGTTCCTTCGTATTCACCCGGAAGAACCGGGTCTCCGCAGACAGACAGGCGCTGCTGCTGGAAGTCAGGATCACCTATGCGGACGGATCCACAGAGGTTGTGGGCACGGACAGCACATGGCAGGTTACCATGAACGGACCCGTTCGCATGGCGGACCTGTACGACGGTGAGACCTACGATGCCACCGTCGATATGGACAAGGCAGACTGGCATGCAGCCAGTGTGGAAACCCTCCGGGTCCATCCGAAAATCACCCTGCAGCTGGGCAATCCTGTCCGGGTGCGCTGTGAGCTGAAGCCGGTTTCACAGACCAAATGCGGCAATAAGACCATCTATGATTTCGGCCAGAATTTTGCCGGTGTGGTTTCCCTGAATATCCAGGGCAAAGCCGGTCAGGTGATCACGGTCCGGCATGCCGAAATCCTCAATCCCGACGGCACCCTGAACGTATCCTTCCTCAGGACCGCCAAGGCGACAGCCGTCTATACCTGCCGGGACGGCAAACAATCCTACAGTCCCAGCTTTACCTATATGGGCTTCAGGTACATTGCCGTCAGCGGCATCGAACCGGAGAACCTGGAAGTCAAAGCCCTGGTGCTCTCCTCGGATATCGCCGACAAGGGCAGCTTCACCTGCTCCAACCCCATGATCAACCGTCTGCAGGAGAATATCCGCTGGGGCGCTGTCTCCAACTTTGTGGATATTCCCACCGACTGCCCCCAGCGTGACGAACGCATGGGCTGGACCGGCGACATTGCGGTTTTCTCCAATACGGCCTGCTTCAATTTTGAAATGGACCGTTTCCTGGACAAATGGCTCCGGGACTGCCGGGCCGAGCAGCACAGGGGCGGCGGCCTGCCCAACACGGTTCCGGTTCACGGCTACGGATTCCCGGCCACCATGCCCGTCATGGCCATTGACTTCTGGGGCGATGCCTGCATCCTGGTGCCCTGGGCCATGTATCAGGCATCCGGGGACGTAAGGGTGCTGCGGGACAATTATGAGATGATGAAGCGCTATGTCCGTGCCTGCCGCTTCTGGGCCGGCATTGGCGTGGGCAAATACCGCTATATCTGGCACACACCCGCCACGCTGCATTTTGGCGACTGGATCGCACCGGATGTGCCCAAGATGAGTCAGTGGCAGGGAAGAAGCCGCTGGACGGCCACGGCAAGCCTGTGCAATACCTCAGGCATGCTCAGCCGGATCGCCAGGATCCTCGGAGAAGAGAAGGATGCGGAAAAGTATCAGAAACTCTCCGAGAAGGTGGCGGATGCCTATGTGTCCGTGTTCACCGACGGCAACGGAAAACTGAAAAATGAGTTCCAGACCGGCTATGTGCTCCCTCTGTATTTCCATATGTTCAAAGATGCCGGAACCCAGAAGAAGGCGGCGGAGAACCTGGCGGAGCTGGCAAGAAAGAATCATCACTGCATTGCCACCGGCTTCCCGGGCACACCTTACATCCTCTTTGCCCTGGCGGACAACGGCCAGACTGAGGAAGCCTTCAATATGCTCATGAACACCCGGTGCCCCTCCTGGCTGTATGAAGTGCGGGTTGGCGCCACCACCATCTGGGAGCGGTGGGACGGTCTGGATGAGAGCGGCAACTGCCCCATCGGCGATGACGGGACAGACAAGATGATCTCCTACAACCACTATGCCTCCGGTGCCGTGGGCGATTTCCTCTACCGCAGGATTGCGGGTATTGATCCCATGGAGCCCGGCTACAGGCGTTTTGCCGTCAGGCCCCTTGTGGGCGGCGGACTCACCTCCGCCAGGGGCGAGACGGAAACTCCCTATGGTCAGATTGTCTCTGACTGGAAGGTGGAAAACGGTACATTCAGCATTCAGGTTAAGGTGCCGGTGGGATCTGTCTGTGAGCTGACGCTGCCGGACGGAACCAGGAAAGAGCTTTCAAGCGGCGCCCATACCGCATCCTGCGCCATGGCATAAGCGGTATTCTGCGCTTTCTGTGCACCTGGAAAAACGCAGGTTGAATAACATGCAAAAACCTGCTATATTTCAACCAGGTTTCACATGTATTACTGCACGGCCTGTATCCGGTACCAACCGGTCCGGATGCCGGCGGCTCCGGATATGCATGGAGACCTGTGCGCAAGTCCGATAAGATAATGAAGAGAGGAAGAAATCTGTGAGCAACACAAAAACAAACATTTTTGACAGGCTCCCAACCCTGATCAAGAAATCCAACGTCAGCATCTTCCCGGAAGGTGCTCTGGGATATCTGGTGGGACCGACCCTGGCTCTTCTGGCAAACTCCGTCCTGGCCAACTACTTCAACAAGTACATGACGGACGTGCTGAACATCAACAGCTGGGCCAGTGAGTTCTTCAAGTGGCTGCCTGTTATCTCCGTAATCTTCGTGGTACTGGGCAACATCATTGTGGGCCGTCTGATGGACTCCAAGCAGACCCGCGCCGGCAAGGCCCGTCCCCTTCTGCTGATCTCCGTCCCCATCAGCTTCCTGGCTCTGCTGATCCTTTTTGTCATTTCTCCCTTTGTTACGGATACCATCAACACGGGGGCACAGACATTCGCCCTGGTGTGCATAGCCATTGGCTACAACCTCTGGTTCGCCATTGCCTATCCCATGTACTACACGCCCCATGCGGCCCTGGTGAACCTGTCCACCCGTAATTCCAAGGACAGGACACTGCTGGCCACGCTGTCCAATGCCACAGCACTGGCAGCCATGGGTCTGAGCTCCATGATCCTTCCCTTCTTCCTTCCTCTCCTGTTTGTCTATCAGACCACGAACCTGCCGGCGGATGCAATCCCTGTCACCAATGCCAGCGGCGTGGTGGAGTACTACACCAACGCGGAAGGCGTTGCCCTGTATGATGCCCAGGCATCCTATGATCACTGGAAGATCTTCGTCATCGCTCTGGTGGTGATCACCGTTATCGGTGCTCTGGTGGAATTCTTCTTCACCCGTGAGCGCGTCACGGAAGAGAGCATGGACCAGGGTACGGATGCAGCAGCCGCCAAGAAGGCTCTCCCCGTCGGAAAGCAGCTGAAGATCTGCTTTGCTGACAAGTACTGGATCATCATGATGATCTTCTTCTTCTGCTACCAGCTGGGCGGCATGATCAAGAACGTTTCCCAGAACTATTTCTGCCAGGCCATGTTCCAGGATGCCAGCGGCCACTACACCGTGGCCATGGGCGGACAGGTCCAGGGCATTCTCTCCATCATCGGCGCCATCCCCACCGCTGTGGGCATGATCGCTGCCCCCATTCTTGCCAGCAAGATCGGCAAGGGCAAAGCCATTTTCTGCGGCGCGGTTCTGGCCGTGGTGGGCGGTCTCATTGGTATGATCGCTCCCGACAACCAGATCGTTGTCATCACTTCCTTCGTCATCAAGGCACTGGGTTCCACCCCTGCCATGTATCTGTCCATGGCCCTTCTCGCTGACGTACTGGATCACCAGGAAGCCATCAACGGGGACCGCACGGACGGCCTTACCATGACCATCTACGGTGCCATCATGGCCGGCATGACCGGCGTTGCCACCGGCATTCTGAACATTGTCCTGTCCAATGTCGGCTACAGCTCCTCCAACATTTCCTCCCCTGAAATCCGTGCAGCCATGCCCTGGATCTTCATCGGCGGCGAGACCCTGTGCTATGTGGTGATCTTCCTGATCTTCATCTTCATGGGTGTTGAGAAGTTTGGCAAGTTCGACCATGAGGCCATTGTGGCGGACCAGAAGACCGCTGCCCTGGCAGAAGGCCGTGCCTATATCTCCGCGGAAGAAAAGATCCGCAGGGATGAAGGCGAAGAAGCCTATCAGGCTGAGCTGAAGAAGCAGGCGGATGCCAAGGCAGCCGAAGAAAAGAAACTGGCAGCCATGACAGCCGAAGCCAGAAAGGTGCTGGAGGATAAGGAAGCCCAGGCGCGCAGTGAACTCAATAACATGCGCAAGGCCAAGGGCAGACCCGCTATCTGACAGAAAAAAATAAAGAAAAACAGGCAAAGAGGAGCAGGGGCACTTCGGTGCTTCTGCTCCTCTTTTGCCGGCTTTTATGCCGGAATTTGTAAAGGTATAAACGCATTGACAGAAACTGTCTGCGGAACTAAGATGTGAAAAGGAAGAAGGATAAACGATCTGTCCATGAATCCGGAGGGGGGAAAAAGGGTGATCCGCATTGCCATTGTGGAGGATGACAAGGTGTATCAGGAACAGCTCACAGGTTACCTTCACCAGTATGAACAGGAGAGCGGGGAACGCTTTCTGATCACCCTGTTCACCGACGGGGACGAGATTACGGAGAACTACGGTTCCAACTTTGACATTATCCTTATGGACATCCAGATGCCCTTCATGGACGGCATGACGGCGGCGGAATGCATCCGGGGGAAGGACAGCGAAGTGGTCATCATCTTCATAACCAGCATGCCCCAGTTTGTCATGCGGGGATATACGGTGGACGCTCTGGACTATGTCCTGAAACCCATCAGCTATTTTGCCTTCTCCCAGCGCATCGAAAGGGCGCTTGCCCGCATGGAAAAGAGAAAGAAGAAGTATCTGGCCGTCCCGGTGAAAAACGGGGTGCACAAGCTGGATGTTTCAAAAATCACCTATGTGGAAGTACAGAACCATGACCTGGTCTACCATCTTCTGAGCGGCACCCTCATGACCAAGGGCACCCTGACGGATGCGGAAGCCGCCCTGGGGGATGCGCCTTTTTTCAGGTGCAACAAATGTTACCTGGTGAACCTTGAGCATGTGTCTTCTGTCACCGGCAGCGATATCGAGGTGGGCGGAGATGTGATTCAGGTCAGCCGGTCCAAGAAAAAGGCCCTGCTGGATGCGCTGAACAATTACATCAACGAGGTGAGCAAATGACCCCCATCGAAGTGCTTCAGGCGAACTCGACGCCGGGTTTCACCTATGCCATCGCCTACTGCATGACATGCGTCATGTTTTCCCTTTTCCTGCCGGTCAGAAGCAGGGGACCGGGCACGGAAAGAATGCGCCGGATCTTCATCTCCTGCCTGATTTTTGTGTGTATCTGCAGCTTCATGATCCTCACCGACGGGATCGAAACCATCCTGTTTGTCCCGTGCATGATGCTGATCTTTTTTCTCCAGTTCTGTTATTTTTTTGCCCTTCTGGAGGTGAGCTGGGAGAAGGCTGCCTATTTTACCCTTCAGGCCTTTATCCATGGGGAGTTCTCCGCATCCCTGTCCTGGCAGCTTCTCTATTATGCCTTCACCCGGGGCATACTGCCCAGCCTTTTGTGGATTCAGGTGGTGGGCGGCGCCGTCATCAGTTTCCTTGTGACCCTTGCCGTCTACTGGATACACAGGCATTTCCGGGAGGCGGACGCGCAGCTGGAGATCAGCAGGAAGGACCTGCTCATTGCGGGTATCATTTCCCTTTCCGTTTATGTTCTTTCCAATCTTAGTTACATGTCCGCGTCTTCCCCCTTCTCCAGCCACTATGTATCGGAAACCTTCATCATCCGCACCCTGACGGATCTTTGCGGCTGCGGTCTGCTGTATGCGTACCATGCCCAGATTATTGAAGTCCGGGTCCGGGCGGAGATGCAGTCCATTGAGCAGATGCTGCACATGCAGTATGAGCAGTATGAGCTGAGCCGGGAAAGCGTGGAACTGGTGGAACAGAAGTACCACGATCTGAAGCACCAGATTCTGCTGCTGAGATCGGAGATCAGCAGTCAGGACAAGCTGGATTTCCTGGGGAGAATGGAGGAAGAGATCCGCAGCTTTGAGGCGCAGAACAAGACAGGCAACCAGGTGCTGGATACCATTCTGACGGCCAAGTCCATTCAGTGCCAGAAGCAGGGGATCACCCTGACGGCAGTGGCGGACGGCAAGGAACTGGCCTTTATGGATTCCATGGATATCTCAGCACTGTTTGGTAACGCACTGGACAATGCCATGGAGTCCGTCAGAAAGCTGTCAAGCCCGGACAGGCGTCTGATCCATCTTTCGGTTGTGCGGCAGAAGGGCTTTGTCAGCATCCGGGTGGAAAACTGCTATGACGGCAACCTCAGGGTTGTGGGCGGGGTGCTGCAGACAACCAAGCAGGACAGGCGGTACCATGGTTTCGGTCTCAAGAGCATCCAGAAAATAGCGGAAAAATACGGAGGATCCTGCACGACACAGGTGCGGGAGGGCTGGTTTGAACTGCGTGTCCTGCTCTCGGCCCCGGGAGGAGCCCGGCGGGAGACGGACAGAAAAAGCTGACAGGAGGATAAGATGGGCGCAGCATTTACAGAGAAGGACAGGACAAGAATCATTGTATCCCTTCGGGAGACAGCCCGGGAAGTGGCAGCCGGCAAAGGCATGCGCAATGTCACGGTGGAGGAAATGGCCGTGAAGGCGGGCATATCCAAGGGAGCGTTCTATAAGTTTTATCCCTCCAAGGAACTGCTTTTTCTGGAAATCCTGGAGGAAACCCATACCCAGGTATACGGAATGGCCGGCCTCCTGATGCAGCAGAGCAGGGCAGTGACCCAGGCAGAGCGGGCGACGGAGACCATTCTGCATGTCTTCAGGCTCCTGGATGAGAGCGGCATGGTTCCCTTCATGGAAAACGATCTGCCCATTCTTCTGCAGAACCTGTCAGAGGAGGAACTCAGGGCGCACTATCACAGCGATGAAATCCACATTCTGGAACTTCTGCACCGCATCGCGCCGGAAAGCAGCATTCCGGATGAGTTTGAGGCGGCAGCCATACACGCCCTGCTGCTGCTCATTGCCCACCGCTCCCAGATCGGGGAAAGGTATCAGCAGGTGCTGGAACTGCTGGTGCGGGGAACATGCCAGCAACTGTATCCGGATAAGTAAAAAGAGGGTAAACCGTATGGACGTACTGAGTTTCAGTTTCAACGCTGTCTTTCCCATCTGCTGCATGATCCTGCTGGGCTTTATGCTCTGCAGATGGGGTGTGCTGGACAAAACATCGGCGGGCAGGCTGAATTCCCTGGCCTTCTATGTTCTGATCCCCTGCAATCTTTTCTCCACCCTGTACAAGGCGGACCTTCGCAGCACGGTGGACATGCCCCTGGTGCTGCTTTCCATGCTGGGAACGGCGGCCATTGTGCTGGTTCTCTGCCTGACCGTACCTAGGTTTATCCGAAACGGCGGCCGGTGCGGTGAGTTCATCCAGGGTGTGTACCGGGGAAATACGGCCATTCTTGGCATTCCCCTGATTGCCAATCTCTATGGGGATTCCGCCACGGCTCTGCTGGCCATGCCCTTCTCCCTGATGATGATCTTCTACAATGTTTCGGCGCCCATCATCCTGGCAGTGTATTCAGGAGCAGAGAAACCGGACCCGAAAGCAACGCTGAAAAAGGTTGTGACAAATCCCTTCCTGATTTCTGCAGCTCTGGGCGTGCTGTTTTCTCTTCTCAGGATTCCGGTGCCGGTGTTCCTGGACAAAACCATCACGTCCATTGGCGCCACCGGCTCATGCCTTGCCCTGATTGCCCTGGGCGGCGTCACGGAGCTTGCAGACTTTAAGGATGCTGGAAAACAGGCTTTCGTGGCATCTGCCCTGCGCCTGGTGGTTTTTCCGCTGATCATGCTGGCTATTGGAGTCCTGATGGGCATGCGCAATGAACAGCTGGCTGTGCTGATCTGTTTCTTCTGCACCCCGACGGCGGTGGGCAGCTATGTGCTGGCCCAGAATATCACAAAGGACGGAACGCTGGCCAGACAGATCCTCATTCTCACAACCCTGCTGTCCATGCTGACCATGTTCCTGACCATAGCGGTGCTCCGGGCACTGGGCGTCATGTAAGGAGGAAGTGCGATGAAGTTTGTTTCCTGGAATGTCAATGGGATACGGGCCTGCCTGGGCAAGGGGTTCATGGATGCCTTTGCCGGGCTTGACAGTGATTTTTTCTGCCTGCAGGAGACCAAGTGCCAGGAAGGACAGGTGGAACTGGACCTTCCCGGGTATACCCAGGTCTGGAACAGCGCGGAGAAAAAAGGCTATTCGGGTACGGCCGTGTTTGCCAGACAGGCACCCCTGTCTGTAAAACTGGGCATGGGCGTGCCGGAGCATGACCATGAAGGGCGCCTGATCGCCCTGGAATACCCGGATTTCTGGCTGGTGACCGTGTATACCCCCAATTCCCAGGACGGTCTCGCCCGCCTGCCCTACCGGATGGAGTGGGAAAAGGATTTCCTTGCATACCTGAAAAAACTGGAGGAGACCCATCCGGTGATTGTCTGCGGGGATATGAATGTGGCACATCAGGAGATTGATATCAAAAACCCGAAGACCAATACCATGAACGCGGGCTTCACCAAAGAGGAGCGGGCATGCATGACCACGCTCCTTGGCAGCGGCTTTATCGACACCTTCCGTTACCTGCATCCGGATGTCACCGGGGCCTATTCCTGGTGGTCATACCGCTTTAAAGCCAGGGAACACAACGCCGGATGGCGGATTGACTACTTCCTGGTTTCAGAAAGCCTGCGGGACAGGATTGAAAGCGCTTCCATCCACAGTGAAATCTTCGGTTCGGACCACTGTCCGGTGGAACTGTGCCTGTCATAAAGCAAACAGCCCGGCACCGGAAAGGCGATTGCAGCCAATGGCATGATTCCCTTTCTATCAAAGCGCTACTGTTTGCAGATACATATCGGCCCAGGTCTTATATGGCGTCATGACAGCTTTGCACTGTCATGACGCCATTTTGTATTTCTTTTCCATGGACAGCTGCACCTTTTTCGTTTTGCCGGCCAGTGGTTATACTGGAAATCACAAAAATCCGGAACGGATTTTTGATCGATTTCCGTATATACCGTGACGCCACATACGGTTTTTACGGATCATTTCGATAACGAGTATAAGCCTGAAATCCGGATACGGTGACGGATTCTCTCCTCTGGTGATCTGCTGAAGGCAGCGGCGACTTACTGTTGTTATTGACATGATGCAGACC
>CAMOVR010000070.1 GCA_946627565.1 uncultured Clostridia bacterium | reverse complement strand
TTGGATATATTTGTTCATTTTAATATCATAATGTCCTATTTACTGCAGCTGTTGCTACCCTTTCATCATGGTATTCCCCACCTATTACTATGACTATGACAAACGCGCCTTCGACCTGGAGCTTTTTCAGGAGGAGATGCGCCGGGACATTATGCCGGCGGTGGAGAGTGCCTTCCGCACCTTTGCGAAAACGCCGGACGACGCCGGGTTTGCTGCCAGCCGGGAACACCGGGGCTTTGCGGGGTATTCCAACGGCTGCAGGGTATGCTGGTATTCCTTTATCCGTCTGCTGGACACAGGCTACTGGTTCCTGCCCATGAGCAACAGCATCGGGGTTTCCGCCATCATCAGGGGTGCGGAAGCCTGGAGTGAATACAAAGGACAGTATTTCGTGTTTCCCTGCTGCGGCGGAGCACGGGACGACCTCTCCACCGCCACAGTCAACCTGGTGAACGAACTGATCCGGCGGCCTGACTGCTTCTCCTACGGTCTGAACCGGGAGGAAGGAAACAACATCTTCCTTTACAAATCCAACGGTCTTCACCAGACCCTGACGGCACGCCACTTCCTGTACAACGCCATCCTGGACGGCCTGTTCCGTTAAGCCGCCTTTGCACGATGACAAAATAACAGCTTTGACTGTGCGGACGCCTGGCGGCAGTCGCCCCGCACAAAGAGGAGGAATAGCCATGAAGAAGTTTACTGCCCTGCTGCTGATCCTGATGACACTCTGCGCTCTGCTTCCTGCCGGGGCGGAGAGCAGCACTCCCGGCGAAGACACGCTGTATGTTACCACAGACATTGTGGGCGCAGAGACCGTATTCCGTCACTATGACGAGACCTTCTATGACCAGCCCTGCGATCAGCCCGGCACGGTAGTCAAAATAAAATACAAGGCTACGGTTTACGGCGACACCCCCATCAGCAAGGTGATGTATGTGTATCTTCCCTATGGCTACGATGCTTCCCGGCAGTACAACATCATCTATTACACCCACGGCGCGGAAGCCGGGGCTGCGGATCTGATTCAGTCCGCCTACTACAAAAACGCTCTGGACAACATGATCGCCCAGGGTGTATGCGAGCCGCTGATCTTCGTGTATCCCTCCTACTTTAACGACCAGCGCAGAAAAACCGGCGAAGTGGTGGAACTCTGGCCGCAGGAGCTGAGGAAAGACATCATGCCCCTGATCGAGAGTACCTACAGCACCTTTGCAGAGACACCGGACGAGGCGGGCTTCATTGCATCCCGGGATCACCGCGCCTTCAACGGCTACAGCCGGGGCAGCATGATCACCTGGGGAATGATCAGCGAGCTTTCTGACGTAGCCCGCTGGTTTATGCCCTGGTCCGGCGGAACAGGCTTCGGCACAGATGCCCGGGCACAGTACGCTGCGGTGGCAGCAGAGATGGACAGCCTGAAGAACAGGGATATCTTTATTTATTCTGCCTGCGGGGGCGAAAGTGATTCCGCCTACTCCATGACGGAGATGATCGCCCTGCTGATTGCTGACACGGAGCGTTTCTCCTATGGCCGCGACCCAAAGGAAAACAACCTGTATTTCTGCCTGACGGAATTCTCCCACAGCTCCACCTTCGGCCGCTTTATGCTCTACAACGCATTTGAAGTCATCTTCCGCTGAAAGCTGACGATCCCATTTACGATGGGAAACAGTCCTGATACGCGGTTTGTCTTTACCGGATGAACGTGTTTCTGTATGGTATCATCAGTCACCGGAAATTCCCAGAAACACGCAATACAATGAAGGAGGCATCCCAATGAAAAGATTCGTCACTCTGTTCCTTGCCCTGCTGATGTGCCTGAGCGCTGTCGGCGCCATGGCCGAGATTCCCGAAGAGAAAAAACCTGTCGAAACCGAGCTTGACGGCGGCGTGATCGCAAGCCTGCACACCTTCAACGCCAAGATCTATGAAGCCGAGTGCGAGCAGCCCGGCACCATCGAGCGCCTTGACTACACCACGGATGTATACGGCGACGGCGTCACCTATGAGCAGTGGGCCAATGTCTATCTGCCCTACGGCTACGACGAGAGCAAGCAGTACAACATCATCTATTTCTTCCACGGCACCAACGAGACCCAGGACAGCTTCATCTCTGAGCCCATCGTGAAGAACGTGGTGGATAACATGATCTTCTACGGCGTCTGCGATCCCTTCATCATGGTCTGCCCCACCTATTACTATGTCTATGAGAACCGCACCGTACAGCACGACGTCTTCCCCCTGGAAGTCCGCAACGACCTGATGCCCGCTGTGGAAAGCAAGTATTCCACCTACGCCGAGTCTGTGGATGAGGCCGGCCTGATCGCTTCCCGTGAGCACCGCGCCATCTCCGGCTACAGCCAGGGCGCCAGCGCCTGCTGGCACAACGCCTACGTGAACTTCGACGTGGCCAAGTGGATCGTGCCCATGTCCGGCAGCAGCGAGAAAAACCTGCAGGCCATGAAGGACGCCTTTGCTGCCAAGCCCGGCTACGAGGACGACACGTTCTTTATCCTCTGCTCCGGCGGCAAGCGCGATCTTGCCTACGAGGGCACCGTTGCTCTGGCCAACGCCATGCTGGCGGACGAGGCTTTCAGCTATGGCACTGATTCCCAGGAGAACAACTTCTATGTTGCCATCTCCAAGGACCTGCACCAGACTCTGAAGGGCCGCAACAACCTGTACAGCATCATGCGCGATATCCTGTTCAAATAAGAAGTCTTCGGAGTGCGGCAGGCGTACAAAACCTCTGCCGCGCTTTTCTGTAAGATTTCTGTATGATTTCTGCATAATTTCTGAAAGAAAGGAAGCATGAAGCATGAAAAAAGTTCTTTCAGTCCTTATCGCCGCCTTCCTGCTGTTCCCGGCCCTTGCAGCCATGGCGGAGGAGACGGCCGTCACCAGCCTTGACCTGTCTGAGCTGGCAGGCGTTCCCACCCACTATCATCTCTTTGACCGTGCTGTCTTCGAGCAGCCGGACGAGCATCCCGGCCAGGTGGTCAAAATCAAGTACAAGAATGACCTCTATGACAAGCCCTATACCAACTATATCAGCGTATACCTGCCCTACGGCTATGACGAAAACGGCACAGAGCGCTATCCGGTGGTCTACTTTCTCCACGGCAACGGCGGCGATTCCACCACACTGCTTGGCAATCCGGAAACCGTCAATACCCTGGACCACATGATCTCCTCCGGGATTGCGAAGCCATTCATCCTGGTGGCACCGAGCTACTACTACGATCAGCGTCACAAATCTGTCGATCTGGAGATCTTCGTCCGGGAACTGCGGGAAGAACTGATGCCCATGATTGAAGGCACCTACCGCACGTATGCGGAGACCCCTGACGAGGCAGGCTTCCGGGCATCCCGGGACGCCCGGGCCATCTGCGGCTTCTCCCGCGGAAGCTTTACCACCTGGTATCTGTTTGACAAGATGCTGGATGTGAGCCGTACATTCCTCCCCTTCTCCGGCGCCATCGGTCTGATGGAAGGCGAGACAACCATAGACAGCATCCGCGCCGCCATCGACGCTCATGACCTGCCGTATTTCATCTACATGGCATGCGGCGGCGAGGAGGATCTGGCCTACGCCGGCTGCAGCGCCCTGGCTCAGGAGCTCATAAAGGACGAGGAGCACTTCAGCTATGGCACGGATGTGGAAAAGAACCATTTCTTCTACGTCCAGTCTGACAACATTCACCAGGATCTCACCAGCCGCTACTATCTCTTCAACGCCTTTGTGGACGGCGTGCTTTGGCCCGTCTCAGACGCTCAGGAATGAGAAAACAGACAACACGAATGAGGTAAATCGCCATGAAGAAAATATGGACCCTGCTGCTCACCCTTTCTCTGCTGCTGACTCTGCCTGCCGCTCTGGCGGAGGATGCATCCCCCTATGACGTGCTTCTCCGGATGCTGGACGGCCACAGCTGGACCATGACCGCCGCTGTGACCGACGCGGAGGTGGAGGAGGGCGTCATTCCCTTTGAGACCGCTTCCCTGCGCCTGTGGCAGGATGCGGACAGCGCAATTCTCTGCGAGGGCACCTTAAACGGCAGCACGGTGCTCACCGCCCGCATGACCGCTGAGGGCTTCTCCTACGAATGCGCCATGATCGCCGACGGCCCCCAGGCCTGGACCTGGCAGCAGATGCCGCCCAGTGCCAGCCTTAAGGCTGAAGATGACGGATTCAGCCTGAGCCTGCGCCTGAACGGCCTTAACTATGAGCACATCACCATCTCCATCGACCTGAGCGGCAGCTGGCCGGACGGGTATGACGGCGAATTCGGCTACACACTGATGAAGGGCAGCGGTGAGATCTACGGCCTGTGGGACGTGTTCTCCAGCCAGGAGGGCGAGACAGAGACCGAGGTCATCATCAGCCTGATCAACGAGACATGCCTGACCGGCGAGGGCACGGAAACCGTGGAGACAGGTGATCACGGAAAGACCGTGACCCGCGTGGAGCGTGTCACCGTGCTGGAAAATGACAGCGAAGCAGGCGAGGCCACGCTGACCCGCACCGTCACAGTGGAATGACAGACTTTCTGAATAAGACATTCTGACGCGTTTGGGACAGTTACGATGTGAAAAAGGCGAGATGCGCTGTTCCGCTTGAACAGCCTTCAGCCATCCAATATACTGCAGCCACAACATGAGCCCGCGGTAACGCGGAGCCAATGAAGGAGGAAATCCCATGAAGAAACTGATCACCCTGGTTCTGGCCCTCATGATGGCCCTGTCCCTTGTCTCCGCCGCCAGCGCGGCTCCGATCCTGAGCACCTACAACCTGAGCGATGTGAATTTCATCGACGCTGTGGGCTGGTACTGGACCACCGATGTGAGCCTGGTGCTCCGCGACGATACCAACTATGAACTGTTCTACCGCGTGTACACCTTCGGCACCACCGACCCCGGTCTGAAGGCCAACAAGGTGATCGTGTACTCCGGCACCTACAGCAAGGCTGAATCCGCCGACGGTGAAGCCTGCCACTTCGACATCACCCTGGACACCCTGGACGGCATCTACTTCGAGCAGCACGGCAAGGGCTTCGGCCGCAATGTCCTGGGCTATGCAATGGTTCTGGACACCTTCGCCTGGACCGACGAGATGACCGAGATCGCTTTCCCGGACGGCTCTGATGACGGCGCTGCCGACTTCATCGCCAACCACAAC
This sequence comes from uncultured Clostridia bacterium, assembly GCA_946627565.1. Taxonomy (GTDB): domain Bacteria; phylum Bacillota; class Clostridia; order Christensenellales; family Aristaeellaceae; genus UBA2943. Next base: position 12,367 of record CAMOVR010000070.1, on the reverse strand, counting down.
ATCGCCGGCACCGTGATCACCGTGGAAGACCTCCGCGAGGATCTGGATGACGTGACCCTGGAGAACAAGATCGTCGCGCTGCCTGAAGGCTTCAACGCTGACATCACCGAGTAATCCAGCCTTCTTTCTGAACACGAGGGCCGCCGTACAGTGAGTGCGGCGGCCCTTTCTCCGTATTCTTAATAAACCACATTCCGTCCGCCATGAACGCGGATCAGCAAAGGAGCATTTCCATGGCAAAAGAAAAAATCAGCAAGCCGCACGGCAAGCTTGTATGGAAGATTCTCTGCGGAATATTTGCCTTCCTGTTCGTCTTCCTGATGATCGCCGGTCCCATCGCCAACAACTACACTGCCATTATCGACATGGTGCTGGGCATCGATGCGCCACCGCCCAAGGTGGATGACACGGCGGAAGCCCTGCCTCCCCGCTTTGTGGCCGACTATGAAAACAGCGCAGACCAGGCGGCTGCCGCTGATCTGATCTGCGAATCCGTGGTAGCCAACGGTGCCGTGCTGCTGCTGAACCGCGGCGAGGCCCTGCCCATGGCGGGCAATGAAAAGGTGAGTCTTTTCGGCACCTCCTCTGCCCGCTTTGTCTACGGCGGCACCGGATCCGGCGGTATGAACAATGCCGACGCCACCACCCTGAAGGATGCCCTGGAGCAGGACGGTTTTTCCGTGAACCCCACCCTGTGGACCTTCTATCGGGAAGGCGCGGGCAGCAAGTACGGCCTCAAGGATGCCGGCGGCTCCCTGAACAACTATATCTTTAAAAATGAAGAGTTCGCCGTCAACGAGGTTCCCCAGAGCGTGTATACCAGCGCCGAATGGGATTCCGTGAAGGAATACGGCGACGCGGCTGTGGTGGTCATCGGCCGCGTCTGCGGCGAGGGCAAGGATCTGCCCGTCGTTGGCGCCAGCGATGCGGGCGGCAATATGCTGGCCATCAGCCAGGAGGAGCGCGATCTGCTCCAGAAGCTGGCTGACCTGAAGGCAGAGGGCACCATCCGGAAGATCGTGGTGCTGCTCAACACGGCCAATGCCGTGGAAGTGGACGTGCTGGAGCCCGCTGTCTGCGGCGTGGACTACGGCATCGACGCCTGCCTGTGGGTGGGCAACGTGGGACAGAGCGGCATCCGCGCCATCGGCGATCTGCTCAGCGGCAAAAACGACCCCTCCGGCCGTCTGGTGGACACCTACTGCTATGACAACACCACCTCCCCCGCGGTGCAGAACGCCTATGTGACCTCCTACACCAACGCAGCGGAAAAGGGCCTTGCCTTCGCCAAGACCAACAACGAGTACTATGTGGTCTACCAGGAAGGCATCTACATCGGCTACCGCTACTATGAGACCAGGTATGAGGACATGGTGCTGGGCAATGCCAATGTGGGCGACTATGACTATGCCGGGACCGTGGCCTTCCCCTTCGGCTATGGCCTGAACTACAGCAATCTGACCTACGGCAAACTGGCCATGAAGGAGAGCGATGACCACTTTGACTTTACCGTCGACGTGACCAACCCCTCCAGCCGTGACGCCCGGGAAGCCGTGCTGATCTACATGCAGAGCCCGTATACCGAGTATGACCGGCAGAACGGCATCGAAAAGGCCGCCGTGGAACTGGTCGGATATACCAAGGTGGACGTGCCCGCCGGCCAGACCGTGACTGCTGCGGTGACCATGGCGAAGTCCGAAATGCGCGCCTATGACGCCAACGGCGCCAGGACCTACATTGTGGATGAAGGCAACTACTACTTTGCCACCGGCAACGGCGCCCACGACGCCCTCAACAACATTCTGATGCAGAAAGCCGCCCAGAATGACACCTCAAACGGCACCGTGGACACCGCCAGGATGATCGGCGAGGGCAAGGCGGATCTGGCAGTTGTCTACAAACAGGCCAAACAGGACACCACGACCTACGCAAAGAGCCGCACCGGCTTTGCCATCACCAACCAGCTGGATCACGGCGATCTGAGCAAGGCTGACAGCGACACCACCAACGACGTGAAATACCTGACCCGCTCCGACTGGGCAGGCACCATGCCCAAGGCGGATCTCTCCGGCGGCGTCTACAAGGCAGCCGTGCAGATCCCCGCCAACGACGAGCTGGTAAAGAGCCTGAACACCATCATCGATTCCGAGGGCAAGGGCACCATGCCCACCCTGGCCAAGGAAGGCACCCTGACCCTGGCCCACTTCATCGGCGTACCGCTGGACGGCTCCGTAACCCTCTCCGACGGTCAGACCTACACATGGGAAGACCTGATGGACCAGGTAAAGTTCAACGAGATGGTCAAGCTTATCGGCCAGACCTATCACGCCACCGCCTCCGTCAAGAGTGTTGGCAAGCCTGCCACCAAGGACGAGAACGGCCCGCAGGGCATCACCGCCACCCTCACCGGCGGCTCCTCCTCCACCAGCTACACCTCCGAAGACGTCATGGCCGCCACCTTTGACCCGGCTGTCGCCGAGGCAGTGGGCCGCTCCATGGGCAATGACTGCCTGATGGCCAACCGCAAGGCTTACTCCGGCATCTACGGCCCCGGCGCCAACATCCACCGCACACCCTACTCTGGCCGCAACTTTGAGTACTACTCCGAGGATCCCTTCGTCTCCGGCAAGACCTGCGCAGCCGAAACCGCAGGCATTCAGTCCAAGGGCGTGTATGTGTACAACAAGCACTTCGCCTTCAATGACCAGGAGACCGGCCGTGACGGCATCTGCGTATGGACCAACGAGCAGGCCGCCCGCGAGATCTACCTCCAGGCCTTCGAGTATCCCATCGAGGATGCCAACGCCTACTGCGTGATGACTTCCTTCAACCGTCTGGGCACCGTCTGGACCGGCGGCGACTATAACCTGATCACCAACATTCTCCGCGGAGAGTTTGGCATGCCCGGTTTTGTCCTGACTGACTTCTCCAACAACAACGCCTTCATGGACGTGGTCCAGGGCCTGCTGGCAGGCGGCGACGGCTGGGACTGCAACGACGCCTCCAAGTGGTCCGACAAGTTGAAGAAGTACGATAACGATCCCCAGGTGGTCACCGCCATGCGGGAAGCCACCAAGCACATCCTCTACACCGTGGCCAATTCCAACGCCATGAACGGCATGGGATATTCCACCATCGTTGAGGAGCCCTATCGCTGGTGGCAGGACGCCATCAAGTACGGCCAGATCGGCACCGGCGTGCTGGCTGTTCTCTTCCTGGCTCTGGCCATCATCAGCGGCCAGAATGCAAAGAAAAAGGCGGCCGCAAAGTAACCTCCGGCATCTGAAAGGAGAACGAACATGAAAAAACTGATGGCACTGCTTCTGGCTGTAACGCTGCTCTGCGGCGCAGCCGCCCTGGCCGACGGCCGCACAGCCCCCGAGGACAAGAAGGTCACCACAACCACCGATGTCGTCGGTGTGGAAACCACCTACAAGAAGTATGACAACAAGTTCTATGAAGCCCCCTCCGAGCAGCCCGGCACGGTGGTGCGCCTGGACTATACCACCACCGCCTATGGCGATGAGCTGGCCACCTGGGCCAATGTCTACCTGCCCTATGGCTACGACGAGAACGGCACCGAGCGCTACAATGTCATCTACTTCCTCCCCGGCACCAACGAGACCCAGGAAAGCTTTATCACCGACGAGAAGGCCAAGAATGCCCTGGACAACATGATTGAGGTTGGCATCACCGATCCCTTCATCATGGTCTTCCCCTGCTACTACTACGATTATGAAAACCGGGCCATCGACATGACGGCCTTCTCCACCAAGGAGATGCGCAACGACCTAATGCCCGCCGTGGAAAGCACCTATCGTACCTACGCCGAGACCGTGGACGACGCCGGCTTTATCGCTTCCCGGGAGCACCGTGCCTTCGCCGGCTTCTCCCGCGGCTGCTACGCCTGCTGGCATCAGTTCTTCAACAACCTGGACCGGGCTTACTGGTTCATGCCCTTCTCCGCGAACATCTCCGGTGCTGAGGAAATGAGTCTGGAAATGCCCGTGGAAGAGCAGATCCAGATGCTCAAGGATGCCCTGGCCAGCCAGAGCGAGTACAAGGACAGCTTCTTCATCTACGCAGCCTGCGGCGGCAAGCGTGACATGATGTATGACGTGAACGTAGCGCTGATCAAGGCCATGATCGCAGACAGCGAGGACTTCAGCTATGGCAGGGACAAGAGTGTCAACAACCTCTACTTCTGCTCCTCCTCCGAACTGCACCAGACTCTGGTGTCACGCTTCTACTTCTACAACGCATTTGATGTGGTTTTCAAATAACCGGCATCGATAAATCATGAAAGGCAGTCTGCGCCATGGAAAGAGTTCCGACGGCGCAGACTGCCTTTGTCTTCGGCTGAAAGCGTGCCGCCCGAATGGGGAGCGTATGTCCGGATTGCGGAGTGCCCTCGGAATGCCCATGGTTTCTGTCTCCCGGGCCGGCACCCGCAGCAGCGCCAATCCCGTATGTAACCATCCCGACGGCGTGCGCGGTGCATTTCACCATGAAGCCCGGGTGAACGGGAACTGACAAAACAGAATGATTCTGCCCCGGGAGAGAAATCTCCCGGGGCAGATCATATTCGTCAAAAAAATCAGTCATTTTATACCAGAGGTTTATTTACAGCCTGCTTCAGATACGATATGATTGCATCGAATCAAGGGCACTGCCCAAAGTAAAGGAGGATTTCGAAATGTCGCACAGGAACCATCTGTTTTCACATTACGAACATATCGAATTCCAGCCGTGCAGTTATACAAAAGAACTGCGCTTTGCTTTGCAATGCCCTGAAATGATGCATGGAAGAAAAGGAACGTATCGCGGGAAATGACCCCCGTGAGATGATTTTTTCGACCGCTTGCTCAGTCCGGGCAGGCGGTTTTCATTATGTTTAAAGAAAGGACTGATTTCACATGAATGCTCTGCCCGCAATCGATATGATTGCGACCGGGAATAACACCATCCGTATGCGAAAGGCAAACGGATTGTCCGTTCAGGACCTGCAGAACATCTTCGGCTTCTCCACGCCCCAGGCCATCTACAAATGGCAGCGCGGTACTGCCCTGCCCACCCTGGACAATCTCATCGTGCTGGCTTCGGTGTTCGATACGACTCTGGATGCGATCATCATCCGTACAGGCACTTCTTAGCAGCACATAAGAACATCTGAAACAGCCCTTCGGGGCTGCATACAATCCCTTCGTCTAACCGGTCAGGACATCGCCCTTTCAAGGCGGCAATACGGGTTCGAGTCCCGCAGGGATTGCAGATTGGGTTTGTATCGTGGCAGCATCGCCGATTTTTCGAATTCTTCCCACGACACAGCCCTTTCCGTGCCCAGGCGGTCAGGCAGCAGAGGGAAAACCTGCACACGCCTGTTTAAATCGGGCCGGAACCTCCACATGGAGTGATTGTCTAACGGTAAGGCACCTCCCCGCTAAGGAGGCGGCGCAGCAATGTGCCTGAGCGTTCGAATCGCTCTCACTCCGCCATACGCACAGGTGATTAAACGGCAAACATACCAGGTTAAGAACCCGGGCCTTCAGGTCCCGCCCTGTGCACATGCGCCCCGTGTGAATATCCGGCCATCCAAAGGATGGACAGATATCCCATGAAGCGCACGATGTTGGGAGTAGCGCAATTGGAAGAGCACCGGATTGTGGCTCCGGCGGTTGACGGTTCAAATCCGTTCTCCCAACCCATACAGTTTTTTTCTATGGATGACCATAGATTTAACCCCCATATTGTCCGGGCGCTCATCCCGGTCAGGCAGCATATGTATCAAAGGAAAGAGGAATCAAGAATGAGTCGAAAACTTGCAAGCATCCAGCGTGTCTGGAGCATTGAACCCATTGAAGGGGCAGACAGAATTGAACTTGCACACGTCCTTGGCTGGCAGTGCGTTGTAAACAGGGGCCAGTTTCGTCCCATGGATCCGGCGGTGTATTTCCAGATTGACAGTTTTCTGCCGGTCCGGCCCGAATTCGAATTCCTGCGGCAATCCTGCTATAAGAAAACAGCCATCATGGGAGAAGGCTTCAGGCTGCGTACCATGACCTTCAGGGGGCAGATCTCGCAGGGACTGCTGCTGCCCGTGAGCCTGTTCCCGGAAATTCCATCCGATGCCCAGATTGGGGAAGACGTTACAGAATATCTGGGTGTCAAAAAATGGGAAATTGAAGAGAGGGCCACCACCGGCGGAAATGTCATTGGCACGCTGCCGTATGATATTCCCCACACGGATGAAACGCGTGTACAGGAAACGCCTGAACTGATTCAGGCCTTCGCCGGTCTGGAATACTACATCAGCACAAAGATGGATGGTTCATCTCATTCTGTCGGAATCGACGAGGACGGATTCCATGTCACCGGCCACAATTATGAGTACAGAAATGATGGATCCAGCTCTTTCTACAATCTGGTCAATGAGCGCAGATATCAGGAGAAGATGGAAGCGTTCGTAAAGGAATCGGGGCTCAGGACGCTGACGGTTCAGGGCGAACTGTGCGCACCGGGGATCCAGAAGAACCGCCTGCGGCTGATAAAACCGGAATGGTACGTCTTCACGATCCGTGAGAACGGAAATCGGGTTGGCCTGAAGCGTATGCAGGAGATCGCTGAAGCACTCGGCATGACAACGGTGCCGATTGAAGAAATCGGGACCGATCTGCCGTCCAGATATCCGACCGTTGAAGCGTTGCTCAAGCGGGCAGACGGAGACTACCCAAACGGCGGGAAAAAGGAAGGCATCGTGGTCCGCCCCACCGAGCCAGTATTCTGCCCGTTGATCAGCGCTCCCCTTTCCATGAAAGTCGTCAGCAACAAGTACCTGCTCCGGAACGGGGACTGACAGAGAAGGCATGATGGATACGATGAAAGAACGCATTACACTTCGGGCCCTGACCGTTCAGGATACAGATATCCTGATGGCTCTGACAGGAAACCCGGAAGTGGTCAGGTACCTTCCGGGGATGATCCAGGACCGCCGGTACGCTGCCGCCTGGATTGAAGGTTTGACAGCAGATGATCATGAGCTGATGGTTCTGCTTGATGGCCGGGTGATCGGAGAATGCAGCCTGACAGTTCACGGAGACAGCGGTGAAATCGGCCTGATGCTGTTTCCTGACCACTGGAGAAAAGGCTGCGGAACCGAAATCGTTTTGCAGCTCACGGATCTTGCCAGAAAGCCTGGTCTGCGTGAGATCACCGCCGTCACATCCCCGAAGAATACCGCATGTATCGGACTGCTGCAGAAGCTCGGATTTGCCCGGCATGCGGCAGGCTGGATTCCTGCTGAAGAAGACCCGGAAAAAAAGTCCGGATCAGCTGTTCAGCACTGAGTTTTACCAAAAAAAACATCGAAGGAGAAAAAGCCAATGAAAATGACATCTGCCGCAGCGGCGAAGGAACTGAAAAGACTCAATGAACAGCACGATGCGCTGATCGCGATGGAAAAGAAGTCTTCCGAATTCATTGCCGCCATTCAGGAGGACATTGAAACCGTACGTCCTGCGTATGACTATGCTTCCGTGCAGAAGGAGCTGACGGATCTGGAGCAGAAAATCCGCACGCTGAAGCACGCGATCAATACGTTCAATCTGAACCAGACGGTTCCCGGTTTCGATATGACCATTGATCAGATGCTGGTCTATATTCCCCAGCTTTCTGCTCTGAAACGCAAACTGGAGCACATGAAGGACAGGCTTCCCCGGGAGAGAGTCCGGGGCGGAGCTTTCAGCAATTCCAGCATCATTGAGTACACGTATGTAAACTACGATGTCAGGGCTGCCGCCCGGGATTATGACCGCGTGGCCGGCGAACTGTCCAGGGCTCAGAATGCGCTGGATCTTGTGAACAGCACAGTCGAATTTGAAGTATAACCGTTTTCCGAAACCGGGCAGCAAATGGTGAAACAGCACTTGACACGCTGATGTTCAGAGTTAAGGTTATCCGTTATTCTGCTTTCGTTGTCCGTTATCTGAAGCGTTCAGCGTAATGATTTTCGCTTTTGCAAAAGCGGTTCTGCGCTGCCCGGTTTGAAAACCTGGTGCCTGATGATCCAGAAAACTGCAGGGCCTTGGTTTACGCCCAATGCCATACATGTGTTCATCGGCATCGTTCCCGTTATGGGTTATTTTTCGTCACGGTACACAGTACAGTGTCATTGTCGGGTCATACGATCCACCTTACTGTCGGAAGGCACCCGGAGCAGCGGAGGTTCGGTTCCATGCTGCTCTTTTTGTATTGCACGGAAGGAGGAACGTCTGTCTGACAAAAGATCATACCTGATTGACCAGCCAGGAAACCTTTTCCCTGCACACGGTTCGAAATCGTCTTCTGACTGCCGTTTGACGACAGCAGGTCCCTTGGATATACTGCATATATCCATGAAAAGATGGAATGTATCCAGTATAGAAGAGCAGCTCAGAGGATGGTTGAAACAGCCGGAAATGATCTTCTCAATAACGAATTACGAATGCAGGAGGATAAAGGATTTGAAACTGCGGAGACTGGGGAAAACAGGCCTTTATGTCAGCGAAGTGGGCTTTGGCGGAGAATGGCTGGAAAGGCATCCGGAGGAACATTCCACTCAGCTGATCCGCCACGCACATGAAAAGGGAATCAATATCATCGACTGCTGGATGCCGGATCCCAAATCCAGAGACATCATCGGCAAAGCAATCGCAGAATGCAGAGAGGGCTGGATCGTTCAGGGACACATCGGTTCCACGTGGCAGAACGGTCAGTATGTCCGTACCCGGGACATGAAGGAAGTTATCCCTGCCTTTGAGGATCTGCTGCACCGCATTGGCGGCGGGTATATCGATCTTGGCATGATCCATTACGTCGACTCCCAGGAAGACTGGGATACCTGCATGAACACATCCTATATAGAATATGTACGGGAGCTGCATGACAGGGGCATCATCCGGCATATCGGGCTGAGCACCCACAATCCCCGCATCGCAAAAAAGGCAGCGGAAACAGATTTTATCGAAATGATCCTTTTCAGCATCAATCCTGCATTTGACATGAAACCGGCCAGTGAAGACCTGATGTCCATGTTCTCAGACTATGATGAACAGCTGAAGGGAATCGATCCGGAACGGGAAGCTCTCTACCGCCTGTGCGAAACCAGGGATGTGGGCATCACCGTCATGAAGGGCTTCTTCGGCGGCGCTCTGCTGGATGAAAAGCGTTCCCCCTTTGGCACGGCCTTCACGCCGTCTCAGCTGATTCACTACGCCCTGACCCGTCCGGCCGTCTGTTCCATTCTCTGCGGGTACGATACGACGGAGCAGGTGGATCAGGCTGTGGCTTACGAAACCGCAACGCCGGAGGAAAGGGATTATGCTTCCGTAATCGCTTCCGCGCCGCTTCATTCCTACAGCGGACAGTGCACCTACTGCGGCCACTGTCAGCCCTGCCCGATGGGCATTGACATTGCCATGGTCAATAAGTTTTATGACCTGGCGCTGCAGCAGGAAACCGTTCCCGAAAGCATTCGGTCTCATTATGCAGGCCTTGGCACCACCGCTTCCGCCTGCATCGGCTGTCAGAGCTGTGAGGCACGCTGTCCCTTTGGCGTTACGATTGCACAGCGGATGACTGAAGCACAGAAACTGTTTGGCATCTGAAAATATGGAGGAAAGAATATGGACCGTATAAAGCTGCAGGAAATCTTTGACCGGACCGCATTCCCGCATACCAGCGGAACGGCGGAGGAACTGAAAACCGCGGAGTATCTGAAAAAACTCTGTGAAGAACTTGGGGTAAAGGCGCACCTGGAATCCTTCCGGGTTGCCATGGCGGATATGGAAGCCTGTTCTGTCACGGCAGACGGCGAGGAAATACCCTGCAAGGCCTTTTATGGATGCGGCAGCGGAGAGGCGGAAGGTGAACTGTACTACATGCCTTCCCTGGATCCCGTCTCCCTGGCCGGTGCCCGGGACCGGATCGTGCTGCTGGACACCCAGGGGATCGGATTTTACGGATATCAGGATCTCGTCAGCGCCGGCGCAAAAGGCATCCTCTTCCAGTATGGCAACATGTATTATCCGCAGCAGGATATCGATCAGCGGGATCTGCGGGAACATGTCCGGGGAGATGCGGAGAAGCTTCTCTGTGCCATGATCCATTCCTCCTCCGCGGTAAAGCTTGTCCGGAACGGAATCCGCAGCGTCCGCATTTCTGTGCGCCAGCGAGAATATGACGGAGAATCCCATAATGTCATCGCCGAGCTTCCCGGGAAGAGAGATGAATGGATCACCCTGTCGGCGCATTATGATTCCACTTCCCTCTCCAACGGCGCATATGACAACATGACAGGGTGTGCAGGACTTCTGGGTGTGATGGATGCGATGCGCAATACCATTTGCAATTACGGCCTTCGCTTCGTCTTCTGCGGCAGTGAAGAGCGGGGACTGCTGGGCTCCAAAGCCTATGTACGGGACCATAAGGAAGAGCTGGAGAAAACCGTACTGAATATCAACCTGGATATGATCGGCAGCATCATGGGTAAATTCATCGCCCGGGCTTCCGCAGAGGATAAGCTGGCCCACTATCTGTCCTATATGGGTGCGGAACTGGGCTTCCCGGTGGACTCGAAAACCGGCGTCTATTCCAGCGATTCCACGCCCTTTGCCGACAGCGGCGTCCCCGCGGTTTCCATGGCCCGGAGCGCCGGCAACAACGTCGCCCCGATCCACTGCCGGTACGATACCAGGGACGTTCTCTCCATGGATCAGCTGCAGAAGGACATCGCATTTATTGCGGAGTTTACCCGCCGGATGGCCTGCGCCGCCTGCTGTCCGGTCAGCCGTGAGATTCCGGAAGACGTGAAAAAGGAACTGGATGAATATCTGTTCAGAAAAAGAAAGCCGGATTGAACCCATAAGTGTCTGAAAATGCTGACACGGAAGAACGGGTAAGACGGAGGGATACGAATGCGCAGCAGTTTGTTGAAATACACATCACTGATTCTGGCCCTGATCCTGATGCTGACAGCCTGCACAGGGGCATATGCTGAACAGGGAAAGCGGAAAATGGAAAGCCCTGCGGACGCGGACGAATGGATGGCCGTTTTTCTGGGAGAACATCCGGAAAATCTGGACGGCGTGTGGCAGATGACTCCTCAGATGGAAGCTGCCGCATCTTCCGTTGGCGGGCTTGCCGGCCTGTCAAAACAGATGGCAGCCCTTGGAACGGTTGAGACAGTTTTCCCTGCCTATCAGGGGGAATTACAGGGATTCACCGTCTTTTATGTGCCCTGTGTCTTTTCCCTGATGCCGGTGGATCTGCTTCTGGTTGTACAGAACGGAGCAGTCGCGGGACTGCAGACCGGCCCGTACACCGGAGATAAGGAAGAAAGCCCTGCGGAATCTGACAGCTTTGACAGTACCGAACTGAATCTGCCCGTTCCTTCCCTCGGGGAACTTCCGGGGATACTCACCCTGCCAAAAGGCGAAGGGCCTTTTCCGGCAGTCATTCTCCTTCAGGGCTCCGGCCCCAGCGACATGGATGAATCGGTGGGAAGCCTGAAGCCTTTCCGGGATCTTGCGGAAGGACTGGCCGGGCAGGGCGTTGCCGTTTTCCGCTTTGACAAGCGGACCTATGTTTACGGCCTGGAGCTATCTGCAAAGAAGGACATCACGCTTGAGGATGAGACCATCGAGGATGCCGTGAACGCGGTGCAGCTGCTGGCCGGGCAGGACAGGATTGATCCGGAGCGGATCTATGTCCTGGGACACAGCCTGGGCGGAAACGCCGTTCCCGCCATTGCACGGGAGCTTCGTCAGGCGCCGGTGAAGGCCCATGGCTACATCATGATGGCGGCCTCTCCCCGTCCCCTGGATGACCTGATGAGGGAACAGTATGATTTCCTGTATTCCCTGCTTCCTGAAATTACTGAGGAGCAGCAGGCGGAAAAGGATGCGCTGTTTGCTGAACTGGATAAGCTGAAGGATCTGGATTCCCTGACGGAAGACGATACCGTTGCCGGTACGTACGCTTCCTACTGGAAGTGGCTGGATGCGTACGACATCCTTAAGGCAGCGGAGGAGATGAAGGAACCGGTCCTGATGCTGCAGGGAGAAGAAGACTATCAGGTGACCATGACGGATTATGCCATCTGGCAGAAAGAATTCGGAGATAAGGCTGGCTGGCAGCTGATTTCCTACCCGGGACTGACGCATCTGTTCACACCCGGACAGAAGAATGAAGGAGCCGCTGCCTATGCCCGGGATGCAAAGGTAGATGCGCAGGTCATTGAGGATATCGCAGCGTTTGTGCTGTCAAAGTAACCGTCCGGTGGCACGGGATGCATGGATTGCCGCAGGAAGTGAAACTGTCTGGCGGAGCCGGC
>CAMOVR010000069.1 GCA_946627565.1 uncultured Clostridia bacterium | reverse complement strand
GCCATGACCATCACCCTCCTGCTCAACAGCGAGGGCAAGAAGATGGGCAAGACCGCCAAGGGTGCTGTCTGGCTGGATCCCAACAAGACCTCTCCCTTCGAGTTCTATCAGTACTGGCGCAATGTGGATGATGCCGACGTCATGAAGTGCATCCGCATGCTCACCTTCCTCCCCCTGGAAACCATCGAGGAGATGGACAAGTGGGACGGCAGCCGCATTAATGAAAAGAAGGAAATCCTGGCCTATGAACTGACCACCCTGGTGCACGGCCAGGAAGAAGCCGATAGGGCCAAGGCCACCGCATCCGCCCTTTTCTCCGGGGAAGGCTCGGATGAGAACATGCCCAAAACCGAGCTGACCGAAGCAGATGTACCGGAAGACGGTCTGCCCCTGGTGGACCTGATGGTGCTCTGCAAGCTGGCTCCCTCCAAGGGCAATGCCCGCCGTCTCATCGAGCAGGGCGGTGTCAGCGTCAACGGAGAGGTTGTCTCCGGCATCGACGCCCGTTACAGCCGCGAGCAGCTGCGGGACGGACTCCATATCCGCAAGGGCAAGAAAGTCCACCACAGGGCCCTGCTGGTCTGATCTCAGTCAAGCACAGACATCCAAAAAGAACTCCGCCGGATTCCGGCGGAGTTCTTTATTGTTGTTTCCTTTTGTCAGTCCAGAGAAACGATCTCGTATGCCCGCTCGCCCAGACCATGCTCGCATGCAGCTTCCACGGTACGGATGGCATGACGGCTGTCCATGCGCTCAATGAGGGCTGCCTTGCCGGGATCATCCGACTGCTTGACGGCATCGTAGCATGCCTGATCCAGCGCCACAGGATCCAGTGAGGCAAAAATGCCCAGGTCGGCCATCTCAGGCTCATGGGGATGGGCATCGCAGTCGCAGTCCACAGAGAGCCGGTTGGCGACGGAAATGTAGGCCATGGGCTTGCCTTCCGCTTTCATATAGTTCATGACGGCCTTGCAGGCATCCGCCATGGACTCCAGAAAGTCATCCTGCTTTGTGCCGCATTTCCAGCATTTTTCTGCATCCGTGGTTACGCCTGCGGAATGGATGTTGGCCTTTCCATGGGTGGAGGCGATACCGATGGAAACATTCTTCAGTGCGCCGCCAAAGCCGCCCATGATGTGTCGCTTGAAATGGGAAAGCACCAGCATGGAATCATAGTTTTTCAGATGTTCGCCCACAATGTCCCGGTCCAGATGGAAGCCGTTTTCAATGGGAAGATCAAACTCGGCATCCTCGTCCATGATGTCCACTTTGGCCACTTTTTCAAATCCGCGTTCATGAATGGCTGCCCAGTGGTCCTTCACATCCTGCCGGCTTCCGCCGTATGCTGTGCAGCATTCCACGATGGTTCCGTTGACGCGGTGGATGAGGTCGGCGATCAGGGCAGGACGCAGATGGTTGCTGTGCTCGGATTCACCGGTGGACATCTTTACGGCAACACGGCCGGGAAGTTCCACGCCAAGAACCTCATACATCTTAACCAGGCTTTCCGGGGTAATATTTCTGGTGAAATAAACTTTGCTCATGATGTACCTCCTGTGCGGATATTCCAACTGCTGAAAGATAGCATGCCGGATTCCGATTTGCAAGACCTGATCGAAGTTGACGCATATGCTGTCCATTTCAGGGCATTTACCTGTTCCCATACCGGGTACACTTTGCCTGCTGCCTCTTTTCAGAATATAAAGGCGCCTGCTGCATCGAATTCTTAGCAGCAGGCGCTTTCCGTATTCGTATTTCAGCTGATACGGGAATCCGGATCCTCTGTGCTTTCCTCTGTCCGGACAATCCTTTCGGCGTCCTCCAGGGCGGAAATCCGGGTATTGATCTCTGCCAGCTTTCTGGCCACAAGGTCGGGAACATCCCTCTGGTTGAGGTCGTCGCTGGGGTGAACACGCTCCCCGTTCCTGGACACGATCCGGGCGGGAACACCCGCCACCGTCACCTGTCCCGGTATGGATTTGAGTACCACAGAACCGGCTGCCACGCGCACATTGTCCCCTATGACCACAGGTCCAAGGATCTTGGCGCCTGTTCCGATCAGGACGTTATTCCCTATGGTGGGATGGCGCTTTCCGGTTTCCTTGCCGGTACCGCCCAGGGTGACCTGATGATAGATGGTGCAGTTGTCCCCGATTTCCGTGGTTTCACCTATGACGATGCCCATGCCATGGTCAATAAACAGGTTTTTTCCTATGGTTGCCCCGGGGTGGATTTCAATGCCTGTCTTGTGGCGTCCTCTCTGGCTTATGAACCTGGCCAGAAAGAAGCACTTATGCTTATACAGCCAGTGGCAGATCCTGTGGTTGACCAGGATCCGGAAACCCGGATAGAGCAGGACCACTTCCACCAGAGAACGGGCTGCCGGGTCCTTCCTGAGTATGTTTCTGGCGTCCTCCAGGAGACTCATGGCGTCCCCTCCCTTTCCGTATACAGAATGCGCTTGCGCCATGTAAACAGCCCTGTGTCTGCCATACAGCGCGCAGCATATAGTATACAAACGGAAAACTATTTTCAAGTACTTTTCAGTCGCAGGTTAAGTCCTGCAGGATTTATTCCGATTTGTTCCCGGAAAACACATCTTCCGGCATTCTTCTCCGTTGACACATATGGTTCATTTTGAGATGCTTCTGCCCAGGTTTTCCCCGGCTTTTTCCTCTCCCCTTCTGCTTAATCGTCATATTGCACATAGCAGGCAAGCCAAATGTGTGCAGCCCTCACAAATTTAAAGAAAAAGCCACGTTTTCTCATTATGTACCGCGCAAAGAAGATGCTTCTATGCTATAATGTCCAAGATTTACAGTGTATGGTTCGTTACGGTCTCTTTCCAAGGTATATCCCCTGGTATCCGGCCTCTTTTACACTGTATTTTTCTGTTTTCGTCTGACGCAGCGCCTTGCGCTGTCTAAGAGATGCGGACAACCGCATGACAATTAAAGGAGGGACCTGCATGAAGAAATTTCTGGCTCTTTTTCTTTCCCTGATCATGGTTTCCGCCTGTCTGCCCGTTCTGGCAGATGAGGCACCCACTGTGATCCGCTTCGGAACCCACTGGGTCAATGAACTTGACCCCCACATGATTGATGAAACCACCGGTGCCTACACCATCGGCGACGAAGAAGACCGTCTGATCCGCATTGCCGCAGAAGACAAGGTCAGAGAACTGTACAATGTGGAAATCGACTATATCCAGTATGCCCAGGACACCCGCTCTGAGCTGGTGCTGAGCGTTCTGGCCGGCAATCCTGTATGCGATCTTGCCCTGATGTGGAACGGATCCGAAAATACCGTTCTGGCACAGAACATCCTCCAGCCCCTGGATGACTATGCCGGCATTTTCGACGGTGCTGCCTGGATGATGCCCGACAAGGTATACGGACACAACTACTTTGTCAACGCCAACCAGAGCTTCACCCAGTACTTCTCCCTGCTGGTGAACCTCACCATGCTGGAGAAGGTGGATGCCCTGAAGGATGCTGACGGCAAGACCATCTATCCCACCGACCTTCTGGAGAGGGATGAATGGACCTGGTCCACCTTCAAGGACTATCTCAGCAAGATTCAGGCCTACTACAGCAATACCCCCGCTCCCGAAGGCGCCAAGGTAAGCACGGTGCAGGCCTATGAAACCGACCACCGCTATGCAACCCTTTCCGCCATGTATGCAAACGGCGGTGCCATCTACGGCGCCAACGGCCTGCAGGTCAACTCCAAGGAATCCATCGAGGCTGTCCAGTACATCAAGTCCCTCAGGGATGCCGGCGTCATGGTGGACTGCGGCGTATACGATGACGGTTACACCCCCCAGTGGTGCGAGTCCGGCTATGATTTCGGCCGCGGCGCCACCGTCTTTGCCGAGTGCCCCATCTGGCACATCAAGGGACAGGTTGACAACTGCACGGCCCGCGGCGAGTCCGTGGCCATCATGCCCTGGCCCCGTCCCGATTCCCTTGCCAAGGACAGCGAAGAGTACCGTCAGGTCATCTCCGTCGGCGACGTCTGGGGCGTGCTCAAGGGCATCTCTCCCGAAAAGACCGAACTGGCCCTGAAGGTGTTCCGCACCTACTGGGAGACCTATTATGAGCTCCGTGCCAACGTGACGGACATGAGCGAATACAAGTCCACCATGGCTGAAACCGAAGCCATGAAGTACGGCCTGGACATCTTCAACGAGAATCTGGGCGACGGCATCCTCAATGCCTTCATCTTCAACTCCGAAAAGTGCGTTCCCAATGACTTTGCCAACCTCCTGGGCATGCGGGATCCCTGGGACCGCATCGTGGGCAAGGGCTTCTACGGTGTGGACGGCATGCCGAGTTATGAAGTGGCCATCGAAGCCAACATGAACCAGTTCACCGATACCATGGCGCAGATGGAAGCCATCCTGGGCAGCAACGAAATCAACGACAACCAGGCTCCCTCCGTAAAGGCAGTGGGCAGTCTCGCCCTGCCTCTGGGCTCTGACCTTGGTGAGATTGACTGGACACAGTACTTCACCGCTGAGGACGGTTTTGACGGCGTGCTGGATCCTACGACTGCCGGATATTATGAAATAGAAGGCGTGGATGTATCCACTGTGGGCAGCTATTCCGTGAAGGGCAGATTTACGGACAAGGCCGGCAATGAAGGCAGTGCCAAGCTTCCGGTTGTCATCTACAACGCAGAAAACAAGGAAGCGCCTGTCCTGACCGTCAAGGCAGAACTCCCCACCGTGGCCATGGACGCGGATGCCTCCGCCATCGACTGGGCAGGTTCCTATGTGGAAGCCGCCACAGACGCTGACGGCCTGGATATCAAAGCCAACGTGTCTGCTGACCTGACGCAGCTGGATACCACCACCCCCGGCGAGTATCCCGTGGTGCTCTCGGTCAAGGACTATGCGGGCAATGAAGCCAGCGTGGAAATCACCGTGAATGTGGTTGCCGAGTAAAACAGACTCTTTAACGCGGCGGACCCCGTGTCCGCCGCTCTTTGTTTTTTCTTAAGGCGTCAGAAATAAGGGGTGAAGCCCGTGCAGGACAGGAAGAAAAAACTTGTCATCATCATTGCCGTGGTCCTTGTGGCCGCTGCAGTCCTGTTATGCCTCTTTCTGCTTCCCACGCAGGAGGAGGACCTCAATGCCGTATCCTCTGCCGTATCAGGTCAGGCCATGAAAGCCACGTACCAGGCCTATCTGACAGCAAATAACTATGACGGAACCGTAAGTCCCGGTCGGACAGAAATCGATGTCACGGCCTGGTCAAAGGATGAAAATGCCCAGGCGGAAAACGGGCAGTCCGGTGTGCTCACCGGGGATGCCGGCGTGGTGTCCTGGGATTTTCAGGTACAGGATGCCGGTTTTTATCATCTCAGGGTAGGCTATATCGCCCTTCCCGGCACCACCTCGGACATCCAGAGACGGGTGATGCTGGACGGCCAGTCCCCCTACACGGCCCTGAATCAGATTGTGTTCAAGCGGCTGTGGCAGGATGAGAAGATCCGTCTTAAAAATGAAAACGAGATCCGTCCCAACGCAGATGAAGTGTACCGGGAGCAGGTCATCTATCTGGAGGATTATGACCGCCGCAGCGGTGCACCTCTGCTGTTCTATCTCTCAGAAGGCCCCCATACCCTTTCTCTGGAAGCTGTGAAGGAGCCCCTTGAGATCACACAGCTCTGCTTTGAAGCCGCGCCGGTTGCCGCGCCTTACAGCGAGGTCATCGGTTCCCTGGACGCACCCGCCTACAGCGGCCCGCCTGTCATATGCCAGGCGGAGAGATGTGAGGGCGGCACCACGGAGATTCTGAAATCCAGCCCTTCCATCAATGTACAGAAGAACTATTCAGACGCGGCGCTTGTCCCCTACCATGCCTGGCATACCCTGTATCCCACCATCGGGGCAGGCAGCTGGAGCCAGCCCGGGGATGCCCTGACCTGGACAGTGGAGGCACCGGAGGACGGCCTGTATCTGCTTTCCTTCAAGGGCAGACAGACCAACCGGGGCGTCACCAGTTACCGGAGGCTGCGGATCAACGGGGAAATCCCCTTTGCCGAAGCCGCCGTCATCGGGTTTGACTATTCCGGCGTCATGCAGAACTACACCCTTGCAGACGATAAGGGTGAGCCCTGCCGGGTATACCTGAAAAAAGGCAGCAACACCATATCCCTGGAGGTGGTGCTGGGCGGCCTTGGCGGTGTGCTCAGCGAGGTGGAGCAGAGCCTGCGCATTTTAAACGAACTGTACCTGAAAACGATCCAGATCACCGGACAGGCTCCCAGCCAGTTCATTGATTACGAGATCGCCAAAAAGGTCCCCGGCTTTGTTCAGACCCTCCGGGAGGAGAGCGTACGGCTCAATGGCCTTGTGGACCAGATGGTCAGGATCACCGGGGAAAAGGGTGAAAACACAGCCCTTCTTGAAAAGATGGCCATTGAGGCTGAGGAGCTGGCGGCAAAACCGGAGGAGATCGTCAACGAACTGAATCAGTTCAAGAACAACATTTCCGCCCTGGGCACCTGGATTGTGAACATCTCCAGCATGCCCTTGGAAATGGATGCTCTGATTCTCTCATCCGACATATCTTCCCTCCCCGCTCCCAGGGAAACAAAGTGGGAAGGATTCCTGGCGGATACCCAGCGCTTCTTTGCCACCTTCTTCCATTCCTCAAACAGCGTGGTCTCAGACAGCACCGGCACAGGCGGCAGCGTCAAGGTCTGGATGGCCTCCTCCGGCCGGGAACAGGCCCAGATCATTCAGAACATGATCGATGAAACCTTTGTGCCGGAAACCGGCATCTCCGTAAAGCTGCAGCTGATCCCCACCGATGTGGTGCTCAGGGCAGCCCTTGCCGGCAACGGCCCTGACGTGGTCATAGGGCTTGCCCAGTCCACTGCCCAGGACTTTGCCATGCGCGGCGCGGTGATGAACCTGAAGGCACTTGAGGGCTTTGAAGAAGCCACTTCAAGATACGCAGACGGGGTCATGCGCACAGCCAGTTACGGGGACGGCGTCTACGGCATACCCGAGCAGGTTACCTTCCAGATGCTCTTCTACCGCCAGGACGTGCTGGACGACCTGAACCTTTCCGTTCCTTCCACTTGGACGGAAGTCATGGAGATGATCCCGGTCCTCAGCCGTGAGAACTACAAGTTCTACATGCCCAGCACCCGTGTTGCCACTGGCCTTAACGTTTTCCAGGCCATGGTCTACCAGAACCGGGGCGACATCTATCTGGGTAAAGGAGAGGATTACGGCATTGCCTCAGCCCTCTACAGCGACCAGGCCATGGAAGCCTTCAAGTGGTACACCGACCTGTTCACGGTACACGGGCTGGAGGTGCAGGCGGACTTCAACAACCGCTTCCGCACCGGCGAGATGCCCATTGGCATCACCGACTATACCGCCTACTGCACCCTGGAAATCTTTGCCCCTGAAATCAAGGGCCTGTGGAGCTTTGCTCCCTTCCCCGGCACCGTTCTTGAAGACGGCACAGTTGACAACACCTATGTGTGCGACACGGTGCAGACGGTCATCATGAAGGGTGCCCGGGATCCGGAATCTGCATGGAACTTTGTCAGATGGTGGAACTCCACCTCCAGCCAGCTCAGCTATGCCAACACCCTGGAATCCATCATGGGTGCCGCGGCACGCTACCCGGCTGCGGATCCGGAAGTCATCCGCCAGCTGCCCTGGTCCAACCGGGAGCTGAAGGAACTGCTGAGCCAGTACGGACATCTCCAGGGCATGCCTGCCGTACCCGGATACTACATGAACACCCGCATGATCTCCTATGCCTTTGAGGATGTGGTGGCGGACCTGAGCAGTCCCCGGGAAACCCTGTACCTCAACATCCGGGAGATTGACCGGGAGCTGACGAAAAAGCGCACGGAATTCGGTCTGACAACACAGGAAGGGGGAATGACACCATGATGGTTTCCTCACGGAAGCTTTCTGCAGGTGCTGCCCTGCGGAAGTACCGGAACCAGTACCTGCTGGTGGCACCCTTTGCCATAATCTTTTTCCTCTTTACCGTGCTGCCGGTGGCAGCAGCCATTGCCCTGAGCTTCACTTCCTTCAACATGACCAGCCTTCCCAGTTTCGTGGGGCTGACCAACTATATCACCCTGATTGTTGAAGACGATGTGTTCCTGACCGCCCTTAAGAACACCCTGGTTTTCGCCCTGCTGACGGGTCCCCTGAGCTACATCATGTGCTTTATCTTCGCATGGCTCATCAATGAACTGCCCAGGATCCCCCGGGCCCTCATGACCCTGGTGTTCTACGCTCCTTCCATCTCCGGCAACGTATACCTGGTATGGAAGCTGATCTTCTCCTCCGATACCTACGGCTGGGCCAACGCCTGGCTCATGAAGCTGGGCCTGACCCGGGAAGCCATTTTGTGGCTCACCACGGAAGAGTACATCATGCCCATCCTGATTGTGGTGCAGCTGTGGATGAGCCTTGGCGTGTCCTTCTTAAGTTTCATCGCGGGTCTTCAGACGGTGGACAAGGCCATGTATGAAGCCGGCGCTGTGGAGGGCATCAAGAACCGCTGGCAGGAACTGTGGTACATCACACTGCCTGCCATGAAGCCCCAGCTCATGTTCGGCGCCGTGATGCAGATCACCTCATCCTTCGCCGTCAGCCAGATCTCCCTGGACCTGGTGGGCTTCCCCTCCGTCAACTATGCGGGCCATACCATCATGACCCACCTGCACGATTACGGCAACCTGCGCTATGAGATGGGCTATGCCTGTACCATCGCCGTGGTGCTGTTCCTCATCATGATCTTCTGCAACATCCTGGTGCAGAAGCTGCTGCGCAAGCTGGGTTAAGGGGGTGAAGGACAACATGGCAAGACGAAAATTCCGCGGCCCCATCGCGGCCCTGCGCGCCAGAAAGCTCAAGCGGCGCCGCTCCCTGGCCGTTGACATCCTCCTGTTCATCTTTCTGGGTGCCTTCGGCCTGTTCTCCCTCTTTCCCCTGATTTTCACCGTGGTCAACGCCTTCAAGCCCATGAGCGAGATCTTCATCTTCCCGCCCAGGCTTACGGTGGACAATCCCACCCTCAACAATTTCTTTGATCTATCCTTTATCCTGGAATCCTTCGACGTGCCCATGAGCCGCTATATCTTCAACACCGGCGTCATCACGGGTCTTGGCACCCTGGGCACCGTCATGCTGGGCTCCATGGCTGCCTTTGCCCTGGCCAAGTACCAGTTCCCGGGCAGCCGGCTCATGAGCAGCCTCATTGTCTATGCCCTCATGTTCTCCGCCTCCGTCACCGCCATTCCCAACTACCTCATCATGACCTACCTGGGCCTGATTGACACCTACTGGGCGGTCATCCTGACGGCGGTGGGCGGGACGCTGGGCCTGTACCTGATGAAGAACTTCATCGTGGGCATCCCGGATTCCCTGATTGAGGCGGCCACCATTGACGGAGCCAATGAGTTCGTCATCTACTGGAAGATCATCATGCCGCTTTGCAAACCGGCCTGGATTACCCTGATCATCCTTTCCTTCCAGCAGATGTGGGGCACCACCGGCGGCGTGTTCATCTATTCGGAGGAACTCAAGCCTCTGTCCTATGTGCTCAGCCAGCTGGTCAGCGGCGGCATCGCCCGTACCGGCGTCTCCTCCGCCGTCTCCCTGATCATGATGACCGTGCCCGTGGCGGTGTTTGTGATTTCCCAGAGCAATGTTCTGGAAACCATGTCCACCTCGGGCATGAAGGACTGAAGGGAGTGTGCTGCATGAATAAAATACTCCGGCTGCGCATGCTGCCCCTGGTACTTATCCTTTGCCTGCTTGCCGCTCCGGCTCTTGCGGCCGACGGCACCAGCAACATCTATGAAGGATACACCTACGATTTCTATCACTACGTCAAGTCCACCCCTGCCCCCTTCCGCCTGGCCATGACCATTACCTCGGAAAACCTGAAGGGCATTTCCCTTGACAGTGTGGATGACATCTGTACCTCCGAGGACGGCCGCATCTTCCTGGTGGACAGCAGGCAGAGCCGCATCCATGTGCTGGATGAAAACGGCACCATGCTCAAGACCCTGAAGACCATCCGGGACAGCGAAAACAAGATTGTCATCCTGGAAGACGGGTCCCAGCTCATGATGAACGGATGCTCCGGCGCCTTCTACCATGAAAAGCAGAAGGAACTGTATATCGCCGATACCGAGGCACGGCGGGTGATCGTGCTGGACGGCGAAACATACACCTTCAAAAGGCTCATCACAAAGCCCGCTGACATGACCGGGGTTACGGAATTCAAGCCTGCCAAGGTGGCCGTGGACAACGCGGACCGCATCTATCTGGTGGTCCAGTCCAGCTATGAAGGCATCATCGAGCTCAATGAGGACGGTTCCTTCTCCCGGTACTTCGGCGTCAATGAGCCCCAGATCAATATTGTGGACTACCTCTGGAAGTCCATCGCCACAGATGCCCAGAAGGAGAAGATGGGCAAGACCTACGCCCCTGCCTTCAACAACGTGGCCCTGGACGGGGAAGGCTTCATCATGGCCGTCACCAGCGACCAGAGCGCCAATGACCGGGTATTCCGCCTGAATTTCCAGGGCAAGAACGTGCTCAGGGAAATGGGCAGCCTGCCCGTGGAAGGCGACCTGATCGTCCCCGGCGACACCCCCACCACCTTTGTGGACATCGCCATCAAGCCCTACGGCACCTATGCGGTGCTGGACAAAGCCTACGGCCGTGTCTTCCTGTACAACTTTGACGGCGAGCTCCTGTCGGTGTTCGGCAGCCGTGGCAACCTTGCCGGTGAATTCCGGATTCCCAGCACCATAGCCTGGATGGGTGACCGGCTCATCATCGGTGACAGCGCGCTGAAGTGCGCCTATGTGTTTGACCCCTCCGACTTCGGCCAGGCCCTGCTGGATGCCAATGAAGCCTATTACTACGGAAGATGGGAAGAAGCCACCGCATGCTTTAAGCATGTGCTTCAGCTGTGCGCCAATATGGAAACGGCCTACACCGGCATAGGGAAAAACCTGCTGATGCAGGAAAACTACCGGGAAGCCATGGAGTATTTCAAGCTTGGCAACAACCGGGAATTCTTCTCCAAGGCCTATAAGGGCTACCGCAGCGAGGTCATGCGTGACCACTTCGGCATCATAGCGGCCATAGCCGTGGTGCTCATATGCCTGGTCATCGGCTCTGAGATCGCCTACAACCGCAAGCAAAGGAGGGCTGGCAGATGAAGATTTCCAGGGAAAAACTCTACTGGTTCGGCCATGCCCTGGTGCACCCCTTCGACGGGTTCTATGAAATCCGGTTCCGCAACCAGGGAAGTGTGCTGCTGGCTTTCCTGCTCATGATCGCCTTTGCCGTCATGCAGTGCCTGTCAGCACAGTACACCGGGTTTGTCATGAACCTGAACAACCAGGACGAACTGGATACCCTTTCCATGTTTATCTCCAACATTTCCGTGCTGCTGCTCTTCTCCCTTTCCAACTGGACGGTCACCACCCTCTTCAACGGCAAGGGCAAGCTCAGCGACATCTTTATCGTGGTCTGCTATTCCCTGACAGTGCTCATCATCGGGGAAGCCATTGTCTGCTTTGTGAGCAACTTTGTGACCACAGAGGAAGTCATGATCCTCAATACCGTCCGTGCACTGTGCATTGCCTGGTTTGTCTTCCTGCTGGTGGCGGGCCTTGGCACCATTCACGAGTACGGCCTTGGGGGCAACCTGGCTTCCATTGTCATGAGCATTGTGGCAGCGGCCATTATTCTGTTTATCGGCATCCTCCTGTTTACCATGCTGGAGAGAATGGTCAGTTTCTTCGTCAGCGTGGGCCAGGAACTGATGCGGCGCCTGTAAGGAGGGACGGGACATGCATAGACTTAAAGATTTTTACGGTGCCCATCCCATCCGCAGGACCCTGTTAACCATCCTGCTTCTGCTGGCCCTGGTGCTGTTTCTCTATTTCCGGCCCGCCTTCTCCCTAAAGGGCGCTGAGATGCCGGATCTTAAGATCCCCCACGCCACGAAGGGTGAACTCATCCCCGTGGGCGGAAGCATTGTTGCAGCCAAGGAAGGCGGACGCACCCTGTCCCTTAATACAGAGGAACTGATCTTTACCCTGACGGACGACAGCAGCGGCAAAACCTGGGTTTCGGCCCTGCCCGGCTCCGGAGAGGGAAAGGACAAGGCTTTGCTCCAGATCTCTTTTCTTGGAAACGACAACGTGCTGACCGAGTGGAACAGTTATGACAACTGTACCGCCTTTAAAACCTATGAACTCTACGCCATTGAAAACGGCGTGCGCATCGAACTGGACATCAATGAAGGCGAGTCCTCGGAATTCTTCGAGTACCTGCCTCAGCGCATTCCCACGGAACGTTATGAGGAATTCCTCATGCCCACCCTTCAGTCCCTTCTGGACAACGGCACCCTTCAGGAGAGCGATTACAAGAAATACGAGCGTGCCCTGCGCATGGTCTATAAGAAGAACAACGCGGAAAACTGCTATGTTCTGACCACCTCCGGCACACCCTCCATTTCCGCCTCCGCCCAGCTTATCGCCATGACCAAAATCGTGGGATACACCAGGGACATGCTCATTGAAGACTGTGCCGCCTACGGGACCGTACCGGATTTTCATGAACCGGCCCAGTTTGACATTGCGCTGGAAGCCACCCTGGACGGGGGCGACCTGCTGGTCCGCCTGCCCGGGGATGAAATGAAGAGCGGGAACGACTTTTACAGTCTCTACCGGGTTTCTGTCCTTCCCTCCTTTGCCTCGGAAGGATACAGCGAGGATACGGACAAATACTTCTTCGTGCCTGACGGTGCCGGCGCCCTGATGCGCCTGAACACCTATACCGCCACGGTCCCCGAGTATGTCCGTCCCTTCCTGGACAATGACTACTATGCGGACTATTACTACATGCCGGAATATGACACCGAACTGCTCATGCCCGTCTACGGCATCCTCTGCGGTCAGGAAAAAGGCCTCATGGGCATTGTGGAGGGCGGCGTGGAAACCGCCAACCTGCACGCTTCCCTGGCCAGCGCCTCCGGCAGCGGCACCAACAGGGCCTATGTGTCCTTCGATGTCATGGACTATGCCCGGGTAAAGATCTACGGCGCCTATTCCGACAACAGCGCCACCTACCTTTCCTCCTCGGGCCATATCCCGGCGGACTATGCCCTGCGCCTTCGTCCCTACGGAAAGGGCGTCACCTACTTTGACCTGGCCATGGATTACCGGGCCTATCTTTCCCAGAAGACCGGAAAAACGCCTGCTGCGCCGGAAGGCCCGAAAGCCTATCTGGAATTCCTGGGCGGCGTCACCCTGGCGGACCGCTTCCTGGGTATCCCCTATGAGCGGACCGTGACCATGACGGACTATACGGAACTGTATAAGATCCTGGAAAACCTGCCCGAAGGCAGCTGCGTGCTTCAGTATGACGGTGCCTTCAACGGGGGCGTCCTGTCGGGTCTCAACAACGGTACAGAGCCGGTTAAGGAAAACGGAAGCGAAGAAAGCCGGGATGCTGTAAAGCGCCTGGCGGAGGAAAAGAACCTGCCCCTGTTCTGGCAGATCAACCCATCACGGGTTTATACAAACGGCAGGAACTATGTGCCCTACTTCCACGCCCTGCGGGACTTTTCCAATCAGGCGG
The DNA here is from genome assembly GCA_946627565.1 of uncultured Clostridia bacterium. Classification (GTDB taxonomy): domain Bacteria; phylum Bacillota; class Clostridia; order Christensenellales; family Aristaeellaceae; genus UBA2943. The sequence continues at coordinate 4,124 of CAMOVR010000069.1, read as the reverse complement.
CGGAAATCTATTCCTACTCCCCCGCCACCGCCATCTTCAACGGCCGCTGGAACCCCATACGTGCCTATACCAGGGTGTCCCCGGTCTATCTGCCCACGCTGGCTTCCTCCATCCGCGCATCCTCCCCGGGTACCACATTTGCCCTGGGCGACCTGGCCCATGACTTCTTCCTGGATTACCGGTATCGTTCCATCATCCATCCGGTGCAGGCAAGGCTGCTTGCAAAGGAAGCCATACAGACCCTGGCGGATGCACCCCTGAGCCTGAAGGATCCCGCAGCGGACCTGGCGCCCCTGGCGGACTATGCCACGGATGTGAGCCGCAGAAGCTCTGAATACACTTCCTTCTATGCCACGGTGCCCTTTAAGCAGCTGGCCCTCTCCGGGCTTGTAAACCTTGCAGGCAACAACATCAACCTGTCTTCCATGAACCTGAAGGACTGCCTGCTGGAGGCCGCGGAACTGGGCACATCCGTGAAATATATCCTGACGGCCCGCAGCCCCTATGCCCTCAAGTCCAGCCACTTTGAATACCTGTATGCCGTGTATTACGAAGACTGGCAGGAAGAGATTCAGCAGGTGATTGAGGAAACCACCCGTCTCAGGGAGCTGCTGGGCGGACGGGCCATACAGAACCACCGGATGCTCATCCCCGGCGTCTTTGAAACCCTCTATGACGGGGACATTCTTGTCACCGTCAATTACACCGACGAACCGTATGAAACCGAGGCGGGAACCGTCCCGGCCCACGGCTGCACGATTGGGGGCGATTCCCAGTGAAAATACGCTATTCCACCCAGCGCAAGCTGCTGGGCTTCACCTTCCTCATTCCCTTCCTCCTGGGCTTCCTCATGTTCTTTGCCCTGCCGCTGATCAACACGGTGATCTATTCCTTTCACTTCATCACCGTAGATGACATGGGTGCCATGAAGCTGGACCCGGTGGGGGTACAGAACTATATCGACCTGTTCACCGTGGAGGTGTCCACAAAAAGCCAGCAGATCCTCAGGGTTCTGGTGGATGAAAACACCAACATGCTGGTGAACATGCCATTGATCACCCTGTTTTCTCTCTTCCTGGCCCTGCTTGCCAACCGGCAGTTCCGGGGCAGGTCCATTGTCCGCATGATCTTCTTCCTGCCCATCATCCTGGGTCTGGATGTGGTCACGGACATGCTGACGGTTACCACCGGCAGCGACTGGGTGGCAGCCGGCGGCGGCCTGTTTTCCGAGAGCCTGGTGGCACGCATGCTGTTCCGCTATACCTCCATCCCGGTGATGTATTTGAATCCCATCATTGAATTTGTGGAGAACATCTTCTCCATCATCTCCAGGTCCGGCGTGCAGACCCTGGTCTTCCTGGCCGCCCTTCAGTCCATTCCGCCTTCCATGTATGAGGTGGCAAAGATTGAAGGCGCCACAGCCTATGAGACCTTCTGGAAGGTGACCATTCCTTCCATCCTGCACATCCTGCTCTTTGTGGTCATCTATACCATTGTGGACTTGTTCCTGACCTCCCAGATCGCCCAGGAAGCCTACTCCTTTGCCTTTGAAAAGAATAAGATCGGCATCGGGTCGGCCCTGTCGGTGGTGTATATCTTCAATGTGCTTCTGGTGCTGGGTCTGGTTCTGCTCCTGACGCGAAAGGCGGTGTCCAGGTATGGCAAATAAAGCTCCGTCCGCATCCGAACGTGCACGCAAGAAGCGCGAGCTGCAGGCCCGTCTGACACCTGACCAGAAGGTATACCTTGCCAAGCGGCAGGTATCTTCCTTCTTCATGAACCTGGTCACCTTTCTGCTGATCTCCGGCCTGTGCTTTGTGATTCTCTATCCTTTCATCCGTCTGGTACCGTCCGTGCTGTCTGCCATAGAGGACCTGGGAAACCCCAATGTCATCTGGATCCCTGAAAAGTTCTCCACCGTCTCCTTCCAGGCGGCGGCACGCATGACCATGCCGGAGGGCTTCATGACCATGGCAAAGTCCATAGGGTTCGCCCTGGTTATCATGGCCATCCAGGTCTTTATCTCCGCCATGACGGGCTATACCATGGCAAGGGTGAAGTACCGCTTCAGCGGACTGCTGTTCGTCATTGTGGCCCTGTGCTTCCTGGTCCCCAGGCAGTCCCTGCTGCTGGCCCAGTACATCTACTTCAACCACTTTGATGCTCTGGGCTTCCTCAGACTTTTTGGCACGGAGTGGAACCTGATCAACCAGCCCGTCACCCTCTACCTCATGGCCCTGCTGGGCTTCGGGGTAAACCAGAGCCTCTTCGTCCTGATCTTCAGCCAGTTTTTCAAGAACATTCCGAAAGAACTGGAAGAAGCAGCCCTCATCGACGGCTGCGGCTTTTACAGGACCTATTTCCGTATCATGGTTCCAAATGCCGTTCCTGCCATTGTCACCGTGGCCATCCTGGCCTTCGTATGGAACTACGGCGATACCTACTATACCCGGTACTTTGACCCCTCCGGGCCCTATATGGCTTCCAAACTGGCCACCACGTTCATAGACGCCAACAAGGTGACGCTGCTGGAGCGTGTGCGGGTCTGGTACTCTGTCCCTGTTACCACGGACATGACTTTTGATGCCCTTAAGCAGGCGGGCATCCTCATCTTCCTGGCTCCCCTGCTGATCCTCTATCTCTTTGCCCAGCGCTGGCTGGTGGAAAACCTGGAATCTTCCGGACTGGTGGGATAATATGTTCCGTAAAGGACTGGCCCTCCTTCTGGCTCTCATGGGTGCTTCGGTGCCCATGGGGGCCGGGGCGGAGCCTTCGATACTTACAATTGATGAATCCGAAACCTTTCAGACCCTGGAATCCTTCGGATGCAGCGGCTGCTGGTGGTCCCAGTACATGGGGCTCTGGGATGAGCCCTATGGGGACACGGGCCGCAGCTTCCGTGAGCAGCTGGCTATGCTTCTCTATGACCGGAACTTCGGCATAGGCCTCACCGGCTACCGGTATAACCTTGGGGCCGGCAGTGCCGACAGCAGAAACGGTGTCTACCAGGATGAATACCGCAGAACACAGTCCTTTGAAACCGCCCCGGGGGTGTATGACTGGGACAAGGATGAAGGTGCTGTATGGTTCCTTAAGGAAGTCACCCGTCTTGGAGCTCAGGAAGTGGTGCTGTTCTGCAACAGTCCTCTGGAAAGGCTTACAAAAAACGGCCTTGCCCAGATGGACAAGGACCAGAACGGGGACAACATTGACCCTGCAAACTACGGTGCCTGGGCTGCGTACTGCTGTGATGTGGCGGAGCACTTTGTGTCCCTGGGCATCCCTGTGCGCTTCCTGTCGCCCATCAATGAACCCCAGTGGGACTGGTATGGGGGCAACCAGGAAGGGTGCCACTTTGCGCCTGAAAAGATTGCCGGTGTCTATAAAGCCTTCTTAAGCGAGCTTCAGTCCCGGCCTGCCCTTGCAGGTGTTGAACTGTCCGGACCCGAGAGCGGTGAATGGGGCGGTAAAACCACGTCCTATGTCAGCGCCATCCTGAACAGCAGCATCCTGAACGAACACTTCTCAGCCATAGACTGTCACTCCTACTGGACAAACACCCAGAACAAGATTTCCTTCATGAACTGGAAAAAGGTCCATGCACCGGATAAGAAGCTCCGTATGAGTGAATGGTGCGAAATGGTAAACGGCACCGATGTCGGTATGGACTCCGCCCTGGTGCTGGCCAAAACCCTGGCGGAGGATCTTAAGGTTCTGAACGTGGTGTCCTGGTGCAGCTGGGTGGGCGTTTCCCCGGGAGGATATCATGACGGCCTGATCCATGCATTCAGAAACGGAGACGGGCAGATCAGCCTGGTACCCCTCAAACGCCTCTGGGCGTATGGAAACTATGCCAGATACATCCGCCCCGGTTTCACCCGGGTGGCAGTAAACGGCGGCGATGCCTATTCAGCCGTGGCTTTCCATGGAACCGAGTATGACAGGCAGAAACTGATTGTGGTGGTCATAAACGAGAGAGCAGAGCGGGCAGATATCCGGCTGGACGGTGACTTCAGCCGATATAACACCATCCTCACCTATGAGACCTCCGACCGGTTTGATCTGATCAAGACCCAGGAGAGGGTCAGCACCACCACCTATACCCTGGCACCCCGCTCCGTAAC
>CAMOVR010000068.1 GCA_946627565.1 uncultured Clostridia bacterium | reverse complement strand
TCCTTCAGCCCATCCTTCAGCCCATCCTTCAGCCCATCCTTCAGCCCGTCCTTCAGCCCATCCTTCAGCCCGTCCTTCAGCCCGTCCTTCTTCCAGAAGGTCTTCGTCCCAGATTTTTCTGGCCTTTTCCTCATCGGCCATTGTGAACATGATATTTGCCACCTCCTCTTTGGCAAGGAACTTGCTGGGCACATTCTGGTCTTTGCAAATCCTTATTTTCTACGCTGGTATCCTCCTTTCGCAACAGAAAGCACCGGGTCCGGACATGCTGACCATGTATTTTCCTGTCCCGGTACCTTCTTTCATGTCTGCAGCCATATCATTTTCATGCAGCAGACTTACTTAGCTACACAGAAATGATGTTTCACTTTGGACATGACAGGTAATCCGGTTACAGCATACGGGCATAAGCAGCGCGATCTTTGCCAGGGATCTGGAGAGCATCCATTGCCTGGCTGGCACTCAGTTTCATCGTTTTCATTAGACTGCGGATGGCAATAATGAGTCCTTCGGCTTGTCCTTCAGCCCGTCCTTCAGCCAGAAGGTCTTCCTCCCAGAATTTCCCGGCCTTTTCCTCATCGGCCATTGTGAACATGATATTTGCCACCTCCTCTTCAGCAAGGAACTTGCTGAGCACATTCTGGTCTTTGCAAATCTTTTCCTTTCGCAACAGAAAGCACCGGGTCCGGACATGCTGACCTTGCATCTTCCTGTCCCGGTACCTTCTTTCACATCTGCAGCCATATCATTTTCATGCAGCAGACTTTCTTAGCTACACAGAAACGATGTTTCACTTTGGACATGACAGGTAATCTGGTTACAGCATACGGGCATAAGCAGTGCGATCTGTGCCAGGGATCTGGAGAGCATCCATTGCCTGGCTGGCACTCAGTTTCATCGTTTTCATTAGACTGCGGATGGCAATAATGAGTCCTTCGGCTTGTCCTTCAGCCCGTCCTTCGGCCAGAAGGTCTTCCTCCCAGTATTTTTTTGCTCTTTCCTCATCGGCTTTTGTGAACATGATATTTGCCACCTTTTCTTCAGCAATGAACTTCCTGAGCACATACCGGTCTTTGCAAAGCCGTTTTTACGCATCAGGATTGCGCTTCATTTCCAGCTTCCACATAGTCAATTATATTGTAGGAGCTCATGCTGTATTTCAAAGTAAACTTAGTGATTCCATTGTGCTTTTCACTGCTTAATTCCATAATATCTTCCTGATTCAGCATTAACCCCGTAGGATTTCTGCCAATTAGGATATACTGATTTTTTCCATCCGTGGCTATATACCAGCGCATAGCATCGTCCAACAGGATGTCCGCGTTGTCGATAATAAACAGCTTGCCGTTTGCTCTTTTAATAGCGGATTTATAGCCCGTCTTCTTGTCCAGGTAATTATAGCATTTGATCGTCCTGTTCTCCGCCGCCAGCTCCTGCAGGAAGGAGAAAACAGTCGATTTTCCCGTACCGGAGTCGCCAACAATGAGGGTAACATTGGCTTCAAGAATGAAATCAACCTTATAAGATGTGTGCATCGTTTGTATACGATCCAGCACAACCGGCTTAATCTTCATGGATCCACCAATCCTTTAATGCTTCATAGGAATCGATTTTCCGTTTTCCCTTATTCTCATATACCATCACTTCATCCATCTCAAAGGAAATCAGTGGATAATCGCAGTAGATGTTTCCTTCAGGCAGAGCATAAATCACGTCCAGCACGTTATCGCCGCACTCCCGGACATCAAAAACTTTGTCCGGATTATACAGCACGTTCAGCGCCGTCTTGCAGCCGGTGGAGATTTTATCAATATTCAAGGCCATGCCATCAAACCGGGAACTGATAGAAAACGGGCTCAGCATATCGGAATGATCGATCTGCCGAATGATCTCTTTGGCCCTGTCATCAAGAAGCGATACAGTATATTGATTGAAATAAATATCATTCATCACAACCAGTTCCATGGTTCTGGACGACAGCTTTTTCTTATACACCGTGATCATTTACAGCCCCACTCCTTAAAAAGCAGCTTTCAATAGAGAGCAATCCGCTAACAGTTTTGCAGTGGTCACTAACGCCATATCCCGGATGGAGTTCTCAAATAAAAGCGTTCCAGGGCCGATCGTCGGATTTGCTGTCTTCACACCATATATTCAGATTCTTCCTTGCAATGTACCGGTTCTTCACACCGTCCTCAAAGGAAATGGTCATGGCGGTTATGTCAATGGAGTTTAAGATATGACAGTCATATAGCCCAGGAACAGGCGGATGCATATTTGCAACCCAGGGCATCAGCTGAGCTGATTGGTGTTTCCCTCCGGGTTCCTGTTAAGGGCCCTGAAACGGGCCATATCCACCTTGGGCTTGCGGTCCGGGGTAAGAAGACCGTTTACTTCCTGCATGACGTCCGTCAGCTGGGTATAGCAGTATCCCTGGCAGTATGGCACCCCGCGGATGGCATCGGTCACCGACGCAAAGCGGCTGAAGAATGCTTCCTCGCTGGTCACCTTGTCGTGATAGCCCCAGCTCTCCATGCCGCCGGCATCCCCCTGAAGGCCCAGGTTGGTAAAGGCAATGCCGCCGTATTCCGTAATCAGGAAAGCTTCCTTTCCCGTGTGCACGGCACCCTGAGCATAGCAGGGACGCCAGTCGCAGGCGTGTCTCTCCACCCCTTCACGGGTGGCAAAGTGGTCCCGGATTACCTCGCCCCGGTCGGCGTAATCATGCAGGGCACAGATGTCCGTCTCCACCTGCTCCCAGCCATCGTTGACGGATACCATGCGGGTACCGTCCATGGCCTTGGCGGTCTGGTAGAGCATTCTTGCCAGTGCCTGCTGGCGCGGATTGGTAAAGATCTCCCGCACGCCCCAGCTCTCGTTTAAAGGAACCCAGGTAATGATGCAGGGGTGGTTGAAATCCCGCTCAATGAAATCCATCAGCATCTCAGAAAGGTTCCGGATGGATTTTTCCGTAAATTCATAGGGACTGGGCAGTTCGCCCCATACAAGCAGACCCATCCTGTCCGCCCAGTAGTAATACCTGGGATCCTCAATCTTCTGATGTTTTCTGGCACCGTTGTACCCGAAATCCAGGGTATAGCGGATGTCACTCTGAATGGCTTCATCCGAAGGAGGCGTCAGAAGGGAATCCGGCCAGTATCCCTGATCCAGTATCAGCCGCTGATACAGCGGGCAGTTGTTCAGATAGACCTTCCCGTCCCTGACTTCCACCTTGCGCATGCCGAAATACGTGCGCACATGGTCCAGCACTTCCCCGCACCGGCGCACATAGACATCGGCGTCATAGATGGCAGGATTATCCGGCGACCAGATGTGGACCGGATCCAGGGAGCCCCGGACAATGAGGTCCACAGGTACGGAAGTGCGCTTTGCTTCTGCCCTGAGACAGATGCTCCGTACACCCTTTCCTTTATAGGATATGGCGATTTCCAGGTCCAGCTCCTCTTTCGGATCCCTGTCCAGAGAAAGATCAAAGGTACACTGGTGGCGGTCAATATCCGGTGTGATGCGGATTTTTTCCAGCGCGTATGCCCCTGCCGCCTCCAGATATACGGTCTGCCAGATGCCGCTGACGGGCGTGTACCAGCAGCCCATGAGGCCCCGCTCCCAGTACTGCTTGCCTCTTGGCTGGGTGCAGTCCGGTTCATCCACCACCCGGAGACACAGGTCGTTGTCCCCTTCTTTGAGGAAGCGGGTGATGTCCAGCACAAAGGGTGTATACCCCCCTGCATGGCTGCCGGCTGCCTCGCCGTTTACATAGACACAGCAGGAAAAATCCACGGCCCCGAAATGAAGCAGCACCCTCTGACCGCACCATGCATCCGGAACCTGAAACGTCCTTCTGTACCAGATAACCGGATGGATCTCATCCGTAGGCCCGATGCCGCTTAACTTCGTCTGATAGGCAAAGGGCACCGTGATGGTTCTGTCCAGGGTGCATCCGGGAAGGTACCACTTTCCGGCCAGTCCTGCATCTTCATCGTCAAAGGCAAACTGCCATGTCCCATTCAGGTTCAGAAATGTGTCCCTTTCAAAGTCGGGACGCGGATGCTCTGGTCTTGGTATGGTATGCATCTTGTTTTCCTCCAGTTGCCTGTCTATTGATCCACTGTTGTCACAGTTGGATATTCCACGTATATTCTACCGCCTCAGAGATCAATTGTGAATCACATGACCGCAGAGATAACATGAAAGATCATCTGATTCGCCAACAGCCCGATTTGCAGTATTGTCCTGGTATGCGGGATACTGTACCCAAACCGAAAAGCATCTTCATGACAACGATAACACGCAGCCTGTCTCCCCTGCGGGAAGACATCTCTTTGCGCAGCATACCTTGACCGGCATTCGCCGACGTAATCAGTCGCCATAACTTAGTGTTTCACTTTTGCTTACATCGGATGCACAAAGGACTCTCCCTTTGGCACCACGGCAAGCCGCTCCCGGATATATTCCCTCATTCCCGGATCTGTACAGTAGATATAGCAGCCTTTCATGCCCCTGGTCATAAGGGTGCGGTATGTATTCTTGATGATCTCATCCGCACGTTTCAGGGCTTCTTCCGGCTTTTTCCCATACATCGTCTTCAGTCCTCTGACAGACTGATCTGTCGATGCTCTTTTCGTAAAGTCGGTGACAACGTGTCCCTTCTCGTAGCGGATATCATCCCCCATGATAACGCCCACATAGTCAAATTCCAGTCCCTGCGTTGTATGGATGCATCCTGCTTCGTTGACTGAATTCTCCCCTATGGCAAAAGCCTGCCCGTCGTCAAGATTCCAGCTGATCCCAAAATCCCCGATGCGGATATCATGATAATCTGTGTTTCTTCTGTTTTCCTTGGGCCAGTCCCAGCAATAACCCGCCAGGATTCTTGCCCTGTTATGAGACAGTATGTTTTTCTCCATGATGATTTTCTGAACTTCCTGCGGGGAATCACAGAGCTGTACCTCGTAGTCAAGGCCTTCCAGCGTATAGTTGGCTGTTTTCCGGATCTCCAGGAGGTCGTCAACCCATGCCAGATAACCATTTGATCCATTGCATCTGAACTGTGAGACCAGCTCCATTTCTGTCACTTCAGAGCCTTCTTCCCCGGCCCATTTTCTGATCTCCTCCACTGACCCGATATCATCCACTGTAACCCGCTGGCTCTCATCTATAAAGAAGACGGAACAGCCGGCCGCATGTATAATCTCCTTGATCTGGTTTTCACCTTTGTTACGATATATACCTGACTTCTCATTGAGCCTGTGGGCCTCATCCACCAGCAGGGTATGGAACATGTTGTTTCCGACATCATAGTAATTTCCGGAGCCTTTAAACATATTGTCAACGCTGCTTTTCCTGACCTTTCCCTTCAGTTTCGCTGCATACACCTGCCTTGGGGCGCCGTTCTTGGACACATACTGCACAAACTGTCCCCTCTGCGTCAGCTCTGCCAGCAGCCGCACCGCAATGACACTCTTGCCGGTTCCGGGACCGCCCCTGCAGATAACCGTGCGCTTCCTGTGGTCCCTCTGGGTTTTCGCTGAAAGCTTGATGATCTCCTCATAGACAACCCGCTGTTCATCGATCATGATGAATTCTTCATTGCCTTCGATCATGGAAGCAATCGCATTCTGAAGGCTCTTTGACGGCCGGATCGCGCCATGGGCGACCATGTAAAGAACCTCTTTCCCGTCCCCGGTGGTCACGCATTTTTTGATGAATTCCCTCAGATCACTGACCTGACCCTTTGTGAATGCCGGTGCTTCGGAGGTATACATTTCATACTGCTTATCATCCAGCGGATCATGATCCTGGCGTCTGTAGTTGTGAAGGAATGCACAGGGCATAAGGTTTACGCGCCTGTCCTGTACAGCCGCATTATAGTCGCTGATCAGCTGGGCATAGGACCAGGCCTGATAGGAGGGATGAACAACCTTTCTCAGGGCGCCTCCGGTGAACGTCTCCACCAGCGCCTCTGTATTCTCCACCTTATTCAGCCGGCTCCACTGTTTCAGTTCAACAATGACCATCCCCGGATTTCCCACCGCGTCATATCCCGAGACCATGAAGTCCACCCTCTTGGCCGTCTGCGGAATGTTGTACTCAATGGCCACACCGGCATCCGACGGAATCTCCGGATCGTTCATGACTTTATACATATACTGCATGGAGTTGTCCCATGAGACGAATTCATTTTCGACTGTATGCCGCCCCATTTTTTTCAGTATATTCTGCTCGATCTCAAGCGCGATGGTGTCATTTTCAACACTGCGCAGGAAGTCACTTTTCAGGCCATCATAAACAATCATTCGTGTTTTTCTCCTTGTATGCAGTGTACTTGTCCGCTCTCCCGTATGCCTTCTCTGCCGGGTACTTTCTGTTGTTCACATCCAGCTTGCTGCTTACGATCTCCTCTATGTCCAGTCCCAGATCATGTCCCATAAGCAGGGCATAAATCAGCACATCCGCCAGTTCTTCCCTGACTTTATCCAGTTTTTTATCCGTATCGACCTCTGTGTCAGGCCCTGACCACTGGAAAACCTCCAGCAATTCAGCCGCCTCCAGGGAGATCGATATCGCCATGTCCTTGGGGTTATGAAACTGCTTCCAGTTTCTGGCATCCCGGAAAGCCACAATCTTCTCTGTGAGTTCCTTGATCGAATCGCTCATGCGCTTTTTCCCCTTTACACGCTGCGACCATCTGTTCCGGCAGCAGAGAAAAGGATACGCCCAAACTGCCATATACACAAGCTCTGCACGGTTTCGCAGCTTCCATGAGATGCCGCACATGGCTTTCATCTTCTTCTCATCTGCGAAAAAGCAGCCTTCTTACATCCCGTTTGGAGGAAAACATGTCATGCACCGGTGGAAACAGAAAGAAACAGACAGATACCATCGCCTGTATGCAGGCATACCGGTATCCGCTTCCCGGGAGAAGGAAAGCACGCTCTGAAACTCGTTTCAGGCCAGGGTCATTCCACTCTGGAAATACATCATGGACAGCTGGTATAATGATAAAAACAAACCATGACGGGCAGCGGTTATAAAGACATATCCCCTGCCTTACACTCCATCCCTGAAAACCACATGACCGCTTCATTCCACACTCTGCCATGCAAGGAGTCAGCTATGCGTGAAACGTTCCTTATGAATACCGGCTGGAAGTTCTTCTTCGGCGAACCTCCGGCTTTCCGTGCCCGGCCCGAATCCTCAGACCAGACCTACCGGGGCTCCCGCGCTGCCAATGCCCGGGGTCCTGCCCGGCGGGACTATGACGACAGAGACTGGGAAACCGTCAGTCTTCCCCATGATTTTGTGGCCCTCAATGGCATTTCCGAAACGGATGCCCACGGCGGGGAGCATTTCGATTTCCCCATGGACCGGGGCAGTGCCTGGTACAGAAGGTACTTCTGCCTTCAGGAAGAGGACCGGGATAAGCGCATCGTCCTGCATTTTGAGGGCATGGGCATCCGGTGCGAAGTGTATGTCAATTCCATGCTCCTCATAACCAGCCGCACAAACGGCATAGGGTTTGATGTGGACATCACCGACGCTGCCCGCTTCGGCTTTGAACAGAACGTGGTGGCCGTGCACTGCGACTGCCATGATTACGAGGCCTGGTACTACGAGGGCGGCGGCATCACCCGCAATGTGTGGCTGGTGAAAACCGACCTCGTTTCCGTCCCCCTCTGGGGTACATATGTGCGCACAAAGCATCTCAGGGACGACTGCTGGGAGGCGGAAATCGGGACGGAGGTGCTCAATCTCTGCACCTGCCCCTGCGAGGGCCGGGTGGTTTCCATTCTTGAGGACGAAAACGGCAGACAGGTGCTGTGTGCGGACCCGGTTCCCTTCAAAGCCGGCGTCCGGGAAACAACTGAAGTGTGCCAGAAGATAACCTTAAGCGGCGTTCACCCCTGGAGCCCCGCCTCCCCTTCCCTGTATACCCTCATTTCCCGGGTTCAGACGGAAAAGGGCACGGTGGATGAATACCGCACCGTCTTCGGATTCCGGGAGCTTGTCTATGACAGGGACCACGGCCTGTACCTGAACGGAGAGAAGACCACCATCTACGGCTTTGCCAACCATATGCTCTACCTGGGGGTTGGGGAAGCCCTGACGGAGTCCATGTGCGAATACCAGATCCGTACCCTCCGGGATATGGGCAGCAACGGCTACCGCACGGCCCACAGCCCCCACCCGCCGGCCATCATGGACTGGTGCGACCGCTACGGGCAGCTGGTGATGGATGAAAACCGCCTCTTCCACAGCTCGGATATGGGCATTGATGAGATCCGCCGCCTGATCCGCCGGGACCGGAACCATCCCAGTGTGTGCATGTGGTCCGTGTACAATGAGGAGGATTTCGTCACCTGTGAAACCGGCAAACGCATTTTCCGCACCCTGAAGGAGGAGATCCGGAAGCTGGATCCCACCCGGCCCGTCACCGGAGCCACCTCCTACGGCATGTTCAAGGAGGGCGCCCATGAGGACTATGACCTGTTCGGCTTCAACCACCAGACCATGCACTTTGACGCCCTGCACCACCTGAACCCTGACCTGCCCATCTTCTGCTCCGAGATGATCCTTCCCCTGGGCCGTCCTCTCACCCTGGACGGCAAACCCATGCGGTCCGGTGAGGATGCCAGACAGCTTCAGAAGGAATATGTGGCAGGCGGCTTCCACTTCACCGCCTGGAACTATGGCCCCGGCCGTCCGGACATCATCGGGATGGAGGGGACCCTGGGCACAGGATATTACGGGTTCCGGGCCTATCTGCGGCCGGATGAGCCCCTGGTCAAGATCTGCCCCGGCTGGGATTTCCCGGGGATGGAGGGGAAGCAGGTCACCCTGAACCTGGCCGGCAACGGGGACTGCTATGAGGTGTATGTCAACGGACGCCTCGTCTGCCGCCCGGAGAATGACCCCTACAGCATCACCCCCTGTACCCTGACGTACGAACCCGGGGAGATACGTGTCAAAGCCCTGAAGGACGGGACATTCTGGGCGGAGGATACCGCGTATACCCCGGGGCCACCTGCCCGCCTCCGCCTTGTGTTCGAAAACCGGGAGCTGCTTTCTGACGGGTCGGACACGGCCATTGTGTCAGCGTATGTGACAGACGCCCGGGGCACGGTGCTGACCCACGAGACGGGACGGCTGGCTGCCTTCAGCTGCAATGAAAACGGTGCGCTTCTCACCACCCTTTCCCTGCGCAGCGACCTGTATCAGAAGCAGTGCGGCCCGCAGATCCGTTTCTTTGACGGAAAATGCCAGGCCATCTTCCGCTCCCTGCCTGGCGATGGGGATCTGACGGTCACCGTCCGGGCCCGGGGCCTGCCGGAGGAAACCGTCTCCATTCCCCGCAAAACGCCTCCCTATCCCCTGCTGCCCGCCCCGGCCTGTGCCTATGTGAACGCCTGGCGCATCTCAGGGGCTCTTGCAGAGGACACGGATGACCTGAAGCTGATACGGGAACACATGGTGGAGCGCTTCCTGCCGGTGGATACCCAGGGCACACCGGTGGTGCCGCCCCGGAGAAATGCCCACGGGTCCCCTGTCCAGAGAAAGGAAGGGGAAAGCCTCTGCTATGCGTACTTCACGGAAAGCGTAATCCCGGACATGGGGGATCCCATGGGTCGCTTCACAGCCCTGCGCTTTGAGGGGATCGACGGGGATGCCGGCATCTATATCACCGGCGGGGACAGGATGGATACGGGCCGCTCCCCCGGGGACTCCCCCTGGTTTGGGCATTACCGGCCCGAATGCATTGTGCCATGTCCCAGCTTCCGGCCGGGGGACAAGGTGGAAATCTGGGTGATCCTGCACCATGCGGGCCGGGTTCACGGCATCGGCTGGCCGGTCCACTGGATGTATGCCAGTGAAAAGGATGTAGAAGAGCTTGATGAAAAAACCGCCAGGGAATGGGCTGCCTGCCGGTATGTATCCGGGGAAAAAGAATAAGCACAGCAAAGGACCCGTCAGGAAGGCATATTCCCGGCGGGTCCTTTTACAGATCTTACCAGTCAATGGGGGAGGCTGCGCGGATCAGGGGCAGCAGGCGCGTACGGATTCCGGGCAGTGTACGCTGTATCATAAGTTCCCGGTTATACCCCATACGGCGGCTTCCCTGGTAGCTGGCCATGAGCTGGGCATAGGGCATGAGCTTCCCTGTCATCTCCTGAATCTCTTCAGGCGTCTTAAGACCAAAGTAGGTGCGGCACATGACATTCCACATTTTCGGGCCGTCCTCCAGGCGGAAGCCCAGAAGGCGCCTGCGCTCCTCCTCCGGGGATGGGGACTTTGGCAGAAAGAGATAGGGCAGGATAAGGCCGGCCACGTCAAAGACCGGATGCCCCGTGGCGGCGTCCCCGATGTCAATGAGGATAAACTCACCGTTTTCCTGAACCATGATGTTCTTGGAATTGAAGTCCCCGTGCAGGAAGGTATTCCGGTCCGGGACGGACAGGATAAAATCGCGGATCTCCTTTACTTCATCCGGCTCCAGGATGGTGCCTATATGGGGCAGCCAGTTGAGGAATTCCTGTTTCTTATTCGGAAGTGCGTCCTTTTCCAGGGTAATCCCGTGCAGGCTTTTCAGAAGACGGGCGCTCTTTTCACCCATCTCCTCCACCCGGCTCCTGTCCGCATCCATGATCTGGGCCACGGTACGGGCATTGACCAGTTCAAAGACCACACCGTAGCAGTCCCCGCTTCTGATAACGTCATATGAAATGGCCGTGGGCACCCCCGCCAGGAAGGCTTTTCTGGCCGTGTCCCTCTCATGCTGCACCATTTCCATGTCGATGCCCTGGGAATACACCTTGACAATGGTATCCGCATCCATCCGGTATACCCTGCCGTAGCCGCCGGAGCCGATCAGGTCGCACCCTTCCGTGGAGATCTCACGAAGACGCTTTTTTACGTCAAACAGTTCCGTAAAGCCTGTCACTTCCAGGATCTCATAGATTTCCCCGGACACATTCCGGATGGGAAGAGGCCGGCCCATCTGTTTTCTGAGCTTCATCAGCACCCGCAGGCCCGCGCTGGAAATGTATTCCAGGTTTTCCGCGTCCACCTCGATGTCCTGTCCGGGACATGCCGCCGCCTTCTCCATGATTTCCTTTTCCACTTCGCCGGCGTTGGCGGAATCAATCCGGCCTTCAAGTTTAAGAACAAGTACTTCGTTTTCCAATTGATTTCGTTTCTCCTTCCTGCACCTGCCGTGCTTTTCTCAGGCATCTATGACAACGGAAACCACATTCAGGTGATACGAATAGCTGTAGGTGATGTCCCTGGCGAAACGCTGCACCATGGTCACCCCGATCTTGGCAAAGGTCTCGTCATCCCGCTCAAACACCAGGGGGTTATACGGGTCGTCGTAGTTCCTTAAGATGATCTCGATCTTCCCCGCGTCCCGGAAGGCCTTGATGTCCATATACGCCTTCTTCCCGCTCAGTCCCCTGGCCTGTCTGTTGGAAAGATAGTCCGCGGCGATTTCCTCCATGCACAGGGCCACCTCATAAGCCACCCTGGGCTTTGCGCCGTTTTCCGTAAAGAAGGTCTGCAGCTTCTCCGACACAAAGGTCACGTCCCTGGCATCCGTGGGGATGCTCACGTCCATTGCCACCGTGCGCTCCGCATCCGTCTTCAGGGCCAGCAGCCTGTCAAAGGGCACCGGCAACTTCCTGCACACGATCCCAAAGACCAGGTAATACAAATGAAGAAAGGAATGAAGTTGAACCCCATGGCGATCCAGACGCCGGTTACGCCGAAAATGCGGCTTAAGACGGGAATCAGCAGCGGATAGAGGATGCTGTCGGGTACAACCGCCACCAGCAGGGAAAGGATCAGGTGGCCTGTGGACTCGTAGACGGCATTGAACACAAAGGAGAACACCGCCACAAGGCCGGCAGATGCCAGCAGGATGACGCCTGTGTGGGCATCCGGGTTGTCGCTGATATGATAGAAGGACAGAAGCGGGTTCTTAAGGGCAATCAGGAGGACCGCCATGCCCGCCGCGTACAGAAGACCTGTGGTAAGGGTGGTGGTAAAGGTCTTTTTGATGCCCTCGTTGTCCCGCCCGCCGTGGAGAATGCCCACCAGGGGCTCACTGGCGTAGAAGGCGCCCCGGCCCACCGTGCGGATGACGTTCCACAGCGTCTTGACCACAGCCACCAGGGCCAGCACGCCGGTGCCGTCCTGGAAGGAAGAGAGAATCACATGGTTGACCACCGAACCGCTGGCGGAATCCAGCATGTTGTCAACGGAGGAAGGCAGGCCCCGCCGGAGCATGTCCAGGCAGTCCAGGATGTTCTTCTTGTTCGGGGGACAGAAGCGGAACCTGACACGAATGTTCCTGCGGCGCATCATGAGGAAAGCGGTAATCATCTGCGCCAGGGTTCCAAGGGCTGACCCGATGCCAAGGCCCGCGATGCTGTAACTCTCCGGCAGGATCCGGATAAAAACCAGGGACATGACAAAGTTCACCGCAACACAGACAACGCTGCAGATCATGCGGTCCGTCTGAAAGCCGTAGGTGGCCATAACCAGCTGAAACAGGGACCCCACGGTGAAAAACAGGATCATCAGGCAGCCTGTCTGTACATAGAGCCTGCCCATCTGAACCGCCTGTGCGGATGCCTTCCCTGCCCCGGCCATGTTCAGCACGGCGTCGGTGCCAAAGATGCACAGGGCAAGAAAAATGAAATCCACCAGAAAGGTAAACATCATGGTCAGGGAAAATATGCGCTGATAGTCTTCCATATCGCTTCTGCCCATGGACACCAGCAGTCTCAGGAAGCCGCCCTGCAGGATCATGCCCACAAAGGAGAGCATAAGCCCTATGATGGGCATGCCCAGGGCAACCGCCGCCACCGCGTCCTGGCCCAGGCAGTGGCCGGCCAGAATCGTGTCCACCATAAACGTTACGGACTGGACCAGGGCATACACCATGCAGGATGGCATGACCCGCCGGACCGTATTTGCGGACAGTACATTGGATTGCAGTTCCGTATTCAATGGTACTCCTCCTTGCATCCCAAACTATTGGAACGCCGGGAAGTATAGCACCAGACAGGGGAGGAAATGCATCCATGGATCTGCAGTAAAAAACAGGATGGGCCTGTTCCGTCTTCCGGTATCCGTTCTGCAGGAAGTACAAAACTGAAGCAAGTTGCTTCAGAAATTGGAAAACTGAAATGACCTCATCTTTGCTGTAGTTCTCCTTATTCCTTCCATGTCAGCACAGACTTCAACTGGTACATGAAAACCTTGTGCCTGAAGAAAAACGCATGAATGAGCCTGTGCGCCCAGCAGAACGGATACAGCAGGGGAATCCTGCCCAGCACCGGGTAAAGCTGCGTCATCATGTCAAAGGGCAGTGTCATCCGGGACAGGAAGTATCCCCACCGGCCCTTCTCCCTAAGCTGCCTTCGGATCCTGTTCGCCATCGTGCCATAGGTTCCGGAGGAGAGGACATACTCCAGCATCTCCTGTTCTTCCTCCGTCAGAGGCTCCCCGCCGAACAGATGCAGGGCAAGCGAGCGGTTGGCCGCTTCAAAATCCGCAATGCCCAGCTTTTCGATCTCGCCCGCCACAAACGCCATGTCCAGCGGCACCTTCCGCAGATACACCCAGATGTCCAGGAGGGAGCGAAGCCCCGTGCCGCCGCTGGAATAGTGCTTGTATTCATGGGCAATCATGTAGATGTAAAAATCCTCGTCGCTGAAATGATAGCCATAGTTACGCCCTTCGTCCGGCAAAAGGCGCTTTTTCACGTCATGGTAATAGTCAACCAGCTGTTGATCGTGGCCAGCTCCGAACAGCATCCGGTGCATTTCAAAGTTACAGACCGGGGGCTTGAAATAGTGGTCATGGACGCCGCGCCCATAATTGTTATCCGTGGAAAAACCGAGCCGTTCCATGATGTTTCTCAGATCCTCCGACCGGGATACATCATAAAGAATATCATTGTCCGTCATCTGCCTCATCCCGATTTTCGGATAGCAGTCTTTTAACACACAGCCTTTCAGTGGCAGATACCAGATGCCCGCTTCCTCCAATTTTCGCAGGATAGATGATCTCTCGGAATCAAAACAGGCTGTGCGGCGTACAGACTCGGAAATCGCCTTTGTGGACATTGCATCCCTGAATCCTGTAGATTCCAGCGCCATTGCCACAGCTGCTGTCAGCATATGCTTTCACGCTAATGCATATACAGCTGGAAGATTCATGTTATAAACGCGGTCTGGTTCAGGCACCGTTTCGTTCACGGCACAGGAAACGAGATAGATAACATCCTGAACAATCCTGTTTTCTGTCATGCCTCCTCCACCCCGCTTTCGGTAAACGTCAGCACCCGGTCGCAGATAGAGAGCACGGCTTTCCTGTGGGTCACGATAATAACTGTCTTGTCTGTCAGACTGCGCAGATGATGCAGCAGGCGTTTTTCCGTCTCCTCGTCGAGTGCGCTGGTGGCCTCGTCCAGCAGCAGTATGGGCGAATCCGCGAAAATCGCCCTGGCAATGGCAAGCCGCTGCATCTGGCCTTCGGAAAGGCCCGCACCGCGCTCGCCCAGCTCTGTGTCCAGTCCATTTTCCAGCTCCGGCAGGAACTCGTCTGCGCAGGCGGTAGACAATGCCCGCATCAGCTTTTCATCATCTCCGGACTGTTCCGGGCAGGCGAATGCCACCACATCACGCAGCTTTCCGCTCATCAGTGCGTTCCCCTGCGGCACGTAGGCGAACAGCCTGCGCCACTCACTCGTCAGGGGAACTGCGCCGTCAGTGCCCAGAAGAAGACGCTCCCCGGCATTCAGAGGATACAGGCACATCAGCAGCTTCAAAACGGTAGATTTTCCACATCCGCTGATCCCCGTGAAGGCAACATACTCGCCTTTTCGGATTTCCAGATTCAAGTCGCGCAGAACAGCAGGCATATCTTCTTTATATCCTGTGCCCGTATTTTCTGCCTGTGGCGGATAGGTGAAATCCGCATCCCGCAACGCAAGCGCCTGAAACCGCTCCCGGTAATAAACCTTTACCTTCTCTGTGTCAATCACCTGCTCCGGGCAATCATCTTCGAACGCCTCCGCCTCCATCAGCCTTTCCGCGCTGGCGGTCATGGCATAGAATCGCGAAACGAAACCGGAAAGGCTGGCAAACGGCCCCTGCACCTGCCCGATCAGCTGCATGATGGCAGTGAGAGTGCCATAGGTCACCGTGCCGGAAAGGATGCCGTAGGCGCAGTACACCACGCCGACCAGGTACATGCCCTGCATGGCTCCGCTGAAGCCCACACTGCAGAAGTTGGAAAAGGCGTTCCGCTTCATCCGCGCTGCCTTGTGTTCCTGCATTTTCTCCCATGCGTCTGCGCTGGACTGGGCCTCTGCTGAGAACGCCTTGACGATCATCAAACTGCTGATTCGCTCCTGCAGAAAAGTACGCAGCCGTCCGTCGCTCTCCTGAATGTTCTTATGCAGACGCTTTAGGATACCCCGAAAGACCCACGTGAGTATGACCATCAGGATACCGCCGGGAATCAGGATAAGCGCAAACCACCGGTCCAGCGCAATGATCATGATGAGGGCGGAGATCAGCCGTATCACCGTGCTCACCAGTCCGGGCAGCAGATCCACATAACCGCCCGCCACCAGGGAGGTATCGCTGGTCAGCCGGGTCATCCATTCCCCGGAGTGAACAGCACTGATGGCGGCATAGTCTTTTCGCAGAATCGTATCCGCCAGCCGCTTCTTGAACAGATTTTCGATATCCGTCCGCGCCTGCTCATGCAGCCAGCGCACGACAGCGCCGACCCCGATCAGGATCAGCACAAGTACCGCAAGACAGATCACATTCTGCCGAAATGAAATAAGATCGCGGGCGACCGCGCTGTCCACAATGTTTCGCAGCAGCAGGGCGTACAGCACACCCGCGCCACCGGTCACCGCCAGGATGATGGTGAGAGCAAGCATGTATCCCTTCTTTTTTCCGGGTATTGTATAGAGCCATTTCAAAAGCGATCTGTATTGGCCATTGCTTTTTCTGTCTGCAAAATTCATGTCTCCACCTTTAATTCTTTATCTGCCACAGCTCCTGCTTTACAAACCAAAAATCATGTCCATCTGCTTTTGCAGGCAGGAATACAGATTGTATCGTTTCAAAATGGTGTTTCTGGCAGCCTGGCCGAGGCTTCTGCGAAGAGATGCATCATCAAGAGCCTCCTCAATGCGATCCGCGATTTCTTCTGCGTTCCACAAATCAGCCAGCAGACCATTGTCATGATCCCTGACCACTTCCTGTACCGGTGGCGTCGCAGAGGATACCAGGCAGCACCCGGTGGACATTGCTTCCAGCATAGACCAGGAAAGGACGAAAGGTTGTGTAAGATATACATGAACAGAAGATGCCCGCAGCATCATCCTTTCTTCTTCCCGAGACAGCCATCCGACAAAATGAAGGCGCGACAGATCCAAGCCGCCTTTTTCCAATTCGATCTGTTTCCACGTCTTTCCCTCCGGCGCTGGGGTTCCGTAATAGGTTCGATCATTTCCCGCAATAACGACTTCACAGTGCAGGCGCCTTTTTTGAATGATGCGTACCGCGTCCATAAAAACAGGGAACCCACGATACGGCTCCATGCCGCGGGTGCCATAGGTCACAATCTCCCGCGCACCGGACAGATCCAGGTTTGGCAGCTTACATTTGGTTTCCGTATCCGGGACAAAAAAGTCCGTATTGATTCCTTCATGGATCACGCGCATAGAATCCCTGTATTCTCCAGGAAACTGGGATTTCTGCCATTCCATGGGCGTATAGCGAATATCACAGGCGTCCAACTGGAGCAGAACTGAGGCATTCCGCAGCCGACGGCGATAAATTTCCTGCTCGGAAACAATTGTCTTTGCCCGGCACGCTGCGTCCGGTTCGTGGACATGAAAAAACCATTCGAAATAGCCTATGGCCCTGGCATGCGGATACAGGTCTTTCACAAACAACATCGCGCCCCAGCCACAGGTGCCCAGGATGATATCAGGCACAAAGCCTTCTTCCTCCCGCAGGTTTTTCAGTGCCTGGACCACAGCAAGCCCCTCCGACGTTTCTTCTTCCAGAGGCAAGGGACTTTCCGTCTTTTCCGGGCAGTATGGTCGGATCTGCAGTCTTCCACAGGCTCCCTTCTGACCATTTCGGATCAGCAGGTATACTCGCAGAAACGGGTTCTTTGCCAGAAACAGGCTGAGGTGTTCAAACTGGGAATGAAAAACTTTGTGAATAACAACGATATTTGTCATAGTTAGTTGATATTGTATATGGCCATTTCAACAAGCTTCGCATAGAATAATCATTTTGTAGGAAAGCAGTTATTAACAAATGGTGGAATTTCCTACGGAAGGATAGTAGCATCATTTGGCCCATTGCAAAAGTTTGGGGGTTGACGACTTCAGCCTGTGGATAAAGGGGGAAGCGCGTTGTGGGGGAGTTCCATGCACAACCAGATAGCCATCCCCTCGCATATGCTCAGCCAGCAATTACCAACCTTGTAAACCAGCCTGTTGTAATTGTAGTGAACCATCATTTCATGTTTTGAGCAGATATGAGTCACAGCCTGGCTGGAGGGATGTCAAGAGCGAAGCCCGCAGGGTGCGTTTTATGCTCACGCCGACGGGGCTGGGCCCCGGAGGGCGGGAGGGATAATTCGCACTCTTGACATACCTTAGGATCATCCTTTTGGTAGCGGTTGGGGTGCGCCCCAACCGCCTGCCTCCGGCGAGGACAGGGGTGCGGGGGCGGCGCCCCTGCATACTATGTTATGTATTCATTCTGTGGTTGTCTCAGAAGAGCATACAGGCTGTTGTTTTCCTGTCGACAGCATATTGTACAGTTATCCACAGCCCC
>CAMOVR010000067.1 GCA_946627565.1 uncultured Clostridia bacterium | reverse complement strand
GAACCCACGTTATCGGCTTGGGAAGCCGACGCTCTACCATTGAGCTACACCTGCATGTCCGCATCAACAAGCCTAAACAGACTTGCGACAGAATGTATTGTAAACGTATTTTCCAGTCCTGTCAAGACCGTATTTTATGTGTCTTTTTCGTTTTCGCCTGAATATAGCGGGATTTTGCCGTGATTCTTCTGTGATTATACTGTGAAGCTATAGGTCGGGAGAGGTTTTTCCGCTATTCCCTCTCCCCGGTGATGTCCTGTTTTCCCACAAGACCATCCGTCATTCCTTCAGATCATGCCTTGTTTCAATGTACATGGCATCCCCAAAGGAGAAGAACCGGTACTGTTTGGCCACCGCATCCCTGTATGCTTCCAGAGCCGCTTCCCTGCCCATGAAGGCAGATACCAGCATAAGCAGTGTGGACTGGGGCAGATGAAAGTTGGTGATCAGGCCGTCCACAGCCTTTATCTTTACACCGGGTTTGATGAATATCTGCGTTTCCCCGCTTCCCGGATGTACTATTCCCTTTTCGTCTGCCACCGTCTCTATGGTTCTGACGGATGTGGTGCCCACGCAGATCAGGCGGCCGCCTCTTTCCTTGGCCTGGTTTATGGTATCCGCTGCTTCCTTTGTCACCTGATACCACTCGGAATGCATCTTATGATCTTCGATGTTTTCTTCCTTCACCGGCCGGAAGGTACCCAGGCCCACATGCAGGAGAACCGGAACAATGGTAACCCCCATGGAACGGATCTGATCCAGGAGCTCCGGGGTAAAATGCAGACCGGCCGTAGGTGCGGCAGCAGACCCTTCTGCTTTGGCATACACCGTCTGGTACTGCTCGGGATCCTCCAGTTTTTCATGGATATAGGGAGGCAGGGGCATCTCACCCAGGCTGTCCAGAATCTCCTCGAATATGCCATCATAGGAAAACTGGACCATCCTGCCGCCTGTTTCCGGGACATTCCCCATGATCTTTGCGTGCAGCCGGCCATCCCCGAAGGTACATGTGGTTCCGGGCTTCAGCCTTCTCCCGGGCCTGACCAGAGCTTCCCACAGGTCCTTCTCCTGCCTTCTGAGAAGAAGCACTTCCACAGGCACTCCGGTTTCATCCTTGACACCCAGCAGGCGTGCCGGAATCACCTTTGTTTCATTGATCACCATACAGTCGCCGGGACGGAGTTCCCGGACGACCTCATAAAAGATCCTGTCCTCCCTGGTCCCGTCCGCATGACAGACCATAAGCCTGGCATGGTCCCTGGGGATCATGGGTGACTGGGCTATCCTGTCCTCCGGGAGTTCATAATCAAAATCACTTGTTTTCAGCATGATTCTGCCCCTCAAACATATTGACCTGCTGTACAGATGGTTCTGCCATGGAAGCGGGCATCACCCGTCCCATATGTTTGTACGCACTGGCAGTACAGGTCCTTCCCCTGGGTGTGCGCATCAGGAACCCGAGCTGCATCAGATAGGGTTCGTAGACTGCTTCGATGGTACCCGCATCTTCTCCCGTGGTGGCTGCAAGGGTATCCAGACCCACAGGTCCCCCGCCGAATTTATCCATCATGGTGGTCAGCATGTTTCTGTCTGTCTTATCCAGTCCCAGTTCATCCACGCCTTCCATCTCCAGGGCCGCATTGGCAGCTTCCTTTGTGATGGTGCCGTCGCCCCGCACTTCCGCGTAGTCCCTGGCCCGCTTCAGCATCCGGTTGGCGATACGGGGCGTGCCTCTGGACCTGCGGGCGATTTCCATCATGCCCTCCGGGGTAACGGATTTCACCTTCAGAATGCCGGCAGCCCTGGTCACGATCTTTGCCAGTTCCTCCGGAGAATACAGTTCCAGTCTGTAGATGATGCCGAACCTGTCCCTGAGGGGAGCTGACAGCTGGCCAAAGCGGGTTGTCGCACCCACCAGGGTGAAATGGGGCACATCCAGACGCAGGCTCCGGGCGGTGGGGCCCTTGCCGATCATGATGTCAATGGCAAAATCCTCCATGGCAGGGTACAGGACTTCCTCCACGGAACGGCTCAGTCTGTGTATTTCATCAATAAACAGCACGTCGCCCTGGTTCAGATTGGAAACAATGGCTGCAAGGTCACCGGGGCGCTCGATGGCAGGGCCGGACGTAACCTTGATCTGCTGGCCCATTTCAGCTGCCACAATGGCGGACAGGGTGGTTTTTCCAAGACCCGGAGGGCCGTACAGCAGCATATGGTCCAGGGGCTCGTGCCGCTTCAGTGCTGCCTGGATGGACAGACTCAGGCTGTCCTTGACACTTTCCTGCCCCACATATTCCTTCAGTGTATGCGGCCGCAGACTGTTTTCAATGCTGGCATCCTCACTCTGCATGCTGCCGCCCACAAAACGTTCTTCTTCCATGCTTTCTTCCTGCCGTTATCTGATATTTCCCAATATATCACGTCTTATATCACGCGCAGAACTGTCAGGCCATGCCTGCCATGGCCCTCAGTGCCAGCCGGACCAGTTCCCCGGCCTGGTCGCTCTTGTCCCTTACCCGGGTCAGGGCATCCCTGGCTTCTGCGGAAGAGTATCCAAGCGCCACCAGCGCTTCCAGTGCTTCCACCACGGCGTCCCCTGCTCCGGCTGCAGCAGCAGCGGCAGGTCCCACAGGCACATTGCCGCCCAGGTCCGCCTGGGTTACCTTGTCCCGCAGTTCCATACAGATGCGCTGTGCTGTCTTCTTGCCAATGCCGGGTGCCCGGCTCAGTGCCGTGATATCCTCCATAAGGACCGCTGTGTTCAGATCCTTGACGCTCATGGCACCCAGCAGACCCAGGGCCATCTTGGGGCCCACCCCGCTGACGGCGATGAGTTTGAGGAACATGCGTTTTTCTTCGCTGGTGGCAAAGCCGTACAGCTCCATGGCGTCTTCCTTCACCGACAGCCAGGCCTGGCACATCATGGTTTCCCCGATGGCCGGTGCCGCCTGCAGTGTGGTTGCAGAACAGCTCAGAGCGTATCCAATGCCTCCGGCCTTAAGGACCAGGGTCCCGGCGCTTTTCTCACAGACTGTGCCTTCAACAAATGCGTACAAGTTACCGCCTCATTTCATCCGAAACTGTTCCTTGCTCCTGCCCGCCTGGCAGTGGGTGATAGCACAGGCGATGGCATCGGCTGCGTCATCCGGCTTGGGAATCTGTTCCATGTTCAGAAGCATCTTGACCATCTGCTGGACCTGATGCTTGTCTGCCCTTCCGGACCCTGTAATGGCCTGCTTGATCTGCATGGGGGTATATTCATACAGGTTTTCCGTCAGTTCCACCGCCGCTATGATGGCCACACCTCTGGCGGCTCCCACCATGAGGCCCGTGGTCACATTGTGGCCAAAGAAGAGTTCCTCAAAAGCCACATCGTCGGGATGGTACATGGTTATGATATCCCGTATGCCCAGCTGCAGGGAACGCAGACGGTACTGCATGGGTGTGCCCGCGTGGGTTTCAATGCAGCCGTATCCCAGCAGCCGTATTTTGCTTCCGTTGGTTTCCACGCATCCCCAGCCCATAAGGGCATATCCCGGATCAATGCCAAGAACAATCATCCTTATGCTCCTCTCTGGACCTGCGGCAGTGTCAGAATCAGACAGCCGGTTCCGTAAAAAAGCAGGCGCTCCATGGCTTCGCTTTTCTCAAGTCCCGTGTCTTCCCTCAGGCGCAGGCGCAGAATGGTGGGAAGCACCCTGCGGATATCAAAGGTTTCCGTCAGGGATACCCCGTCATAGGTCAGAAAATATGTATCGTAGTATACCCGTTTCACCTTTTCCTCCCAGGGCAGTGCTCGGGGGCAGGAGTCGATCAGGTATACGGTGCTGCTCTGTACAAATTCGCCTGCATGCATGCAGATCGTCTCATAATGTCCCGTTCCAAGCCGGAATGGGGCAATGGTCCCCTCCGTTCCGCTGGAGAGCAGACAGACGGTGATAATGGTATCCCCGAATCCTGCTTTTTCAAGGTGCTCCGCCAGCTGAATCAGCTGATTCCATGCACCCCTTGTGGCAAATGTAGTGGCAAAAAATGCCCGGGCTCCTGCTTCCCTGGCGCTTTGAAAGTATGACAGAATCTCTGTTTCGCCGCTGCCGTCCCTGTCTGCGTGCCAGAATTCTCCGTACTGGCTGCGGATATATCCAAGACCGGTATAGAGCTGCGGATCAAAATCCTGCATGCGGTAGATATACTGGGAATCTATAATGCTCTCACTTGGAATGTGATTGGTGCTTATAAGACGCATGATATCCCGCATCACATGATCTGAAAGCGTCTGTTCCTGTATGCCGCACGCTATGGTCAGCGCATTGGCCACGGAAGCGGGTCCGCAGCCTCTTTCCTGAAACCTTGCCTTGTTGTAGTCATACAGGTCCGTCTGGTAGCGTTCGTCTCTCTGAATCACAAGGGGCGCATCCGTGAGGTACTGCTGAAAAAATGTAGCCATGCCTGAAGACGGCTGAAGCAGAAACATACAGACAAAAAGACAGGCCAGGATTTTCCAGTGAATCATCCTCACAAATCACCTCCATGCCGTAAACGATAACATGGAACAGGCAAATCTGCAAGTGAAAATCACCTTTTCGTGTCCCGGTCTGTCTTTTCTCACGGGAAAGCAGCGCAAAAACGCCTTTCCCCGTCTTTATCTGCGCCTTGCCAGCTCTTCGTACACATCCTGGGGCGTCACACCCTGCTGGTTCATAAGCACCAGAAGGTGGTACACCAGGTCCGCGGCCTCATAGGTAACCTCTTCCCGGTTTTCCTTCATGGCTGCGATGATGGTCTCGCTGGCTTCCTCCCCGACTTTCTTGCACATCTTCTCAACGCCCTTGTCGAAGAGATAATTGGTATAGCTTCCTTCCTGCGGATTGACGCGGCGGTCTGAAATCACATCATACACGGACTGGATGATGCCGGGGCCTGCCGGCCGGTCTTCCTCGTCTGCCTCCACCATGGGGTTAAAGAAACAGCTTCTGGCCCCGGTATGGCAGGCGGGCCCGGTCTGAATGACCTTCATCAGGATCGCATCCCCGTCACAGTCGTAGTACATGTCCACTACCTGCTGGGTGTGTCCGGATGTTTCCCCCTTCTTCCACAGCTTCTGCCTGGAGCGGCTGAAATATGTGGCATACCCTGTTTCCATGGTCAGGCGAAGGGATTCTTCATTCATATAAGCCAGCATCAGAACCTCCCCTGTCCGGGCGTCCTGGGCAATGGCGGGAACAAGTCCCTGTCCGTCAAAACGGATTTCCTTAAGATCCATCGAAAGAACCTCTCTTTTCTGATTTCTGTTATCTGACAGCCTCAAGCGCTTCCTTCAGGTCCACGGCGCCTTCATACAGGGCCCGGCCCAGAATGGCGCCTTCGCACCCGATCTCCTTCAGTTTCAGGACATCCCGGAGGCTGCTGACCCCGCCGCTGCCGGTAATCTGCATTCCGGTGGCTGCCAAGCGGCTGATTTCCTCAAAATTGGGGCCCTGCATCATCCCGTCCTTTGCAATATCTGTATAGATGATCCTCTTCACACCGAAGCTTTCCATCTGCAGTGCCAGGTCCACAGCAGGCTTTTCCGTTACATCCACCCAGCCGTGAACGGCGGCCATGCCATTTTTGGCATCAATGCCCACCACAATCCGGCCCGGCCATTTTTCGCAGGCAGCCTGCACGATTTCGGGCTTTTCGCAGGCAATGCTTCCAAGGATGCACTCGTCAATCCCGATCTCCATGCGCCTGCCTATCGCCTCAAGGGTTCTCAGGCCGCCTCCAAGTTCCACGGTGCCTTCAAATGCTCTGGCCATCTTTTCAAGAAGTTTCAGTGTGTCGGATGTTCCGTCAAAGGCGGCATCCAGGTCCACGATATGCAGGTACGTCGCCCCTGCATCGTTCCATTTTCTGGCCAGCTCCACGGGATCGCCGAAATCATCGGCTTCCCCGCGCCTGCCCTGCCTGAGCCTTACCGCCCTGCCGCCCATGAGGTCAATGGCGGGATAGAGATGCATGGTAACTACCCCCTTATTCATCCAGCATGCCCTTGGTGGACAGCACACCGCTGATGCGCGCATCCAGGGAAACAGCGTCTCTGAGTGCAAGCCCAAACGCCTTAAAGAGCGCTTCCATTTTGTGATGGTCGTTTTTCCCCGCCAGCACCTTCAGATGCAGCGTCACGCCGGCCCCGGTCACAGCCCGGAAGAATTCCTCGCACAGCTGTGTGTCCATGGTTCCGCACTTTTCCCCCCTGAATTCGGCATCAAAGGCCAGATAGGGCCTGCCGGAAATATCCAGGGCAGCAAAAGCCAGAGCTTCGTCCATGGGCATATAGGCACTGCCTGCCCGGCGGATCCCTTTCCTGTCCCCCAGGGCCTCCTTAAGAGCCCTGGCAAGACAGATTCCGCAGTCCTCCACCGTGTGATGGGCATCCACATCCAGGTCCCCGGTGCACTTCAGTTTCAGGTCCATCTGTCCAAACCGGCACATGGCATCCAGCATGTGATTGAAAAAGCCCACGCCTGTATCAAGTTCCGTTATGCCGCTGCCGTCAAGATTCAGGGAGAGCTGAATGTCCGTCTCCCTGCTGACCCGTGTCACCTGTCCAGTCCTCATGATGCTTACCTGTCCTCCCGGATTTCTTTCCCGAAGCGTATGGCCACGGAATTGGCATGGGCATCCAGTCCCTCACTGCGGGCCAGGAGCATAACCTGGTCGGATACCTGCTCAAGAGCCTCACGGCTGGAACAGATAATGGAAGACTTTTTCACGAAGTCATCCACGGAAAGGGGCGAGAAGAACCTGGCCGTGCCGCTGGTGGGCAGCACATGGTTGGGTCCTGCCATGTAATCCCCGAGAGGTTCCGGAGAATAGGCTCCCAGGAAAATGGCGCCTGCATTGTCAATGAGGGGCAGAAGATCATAGGGGGACTGCACGTACAGCTCACAGTGTTCCGGTGCAATGCCGTTGACCATGTCTGCACAGGTTTTCAGGTCAGAGCACACAATGATGGTGCCGAATGTATCCAGGCTCTTTTTCACAACTTCCCGGCGCGGGAGCAGAGCTGTCTGCCGCTCCAGTTCCGCCTGGACGGCCTTTGCCGTATCCATGGAATCCGTCACCAGTATGGCGGCAGCCATGGGATCGTGTTCCGCCTGGGAGAGCAGGTCGGCAGCCACCCATTCGGGCTTTGCAAAACCGTCTGCCACCACCAGCACTTCGCTGGGGCCAGCCACCATGTCAATGCCCACGTAGCCGAATACCTCGCGCTTTGCCATGGCCACGTAGATGTTGCCGGGGCCGGTGATCTTGTCCACCCTGGGTATGGTCTGGGTTCCGAAGGCCAGTGCGGCCACCGCCTGTGCACCGCCGATCTTGTAGATCCGGTCCACACCGGCAATGTCTGCTGCCGCCAGTGCCAGGGGATAGCTCACGCCCCCGTCCTTTCCGGGAGGTGTCACCATGATGATCTCCCTGACGCCCGCCACTTTTGCAGGTATTACGTTCATCAGAACGGATGAGGGATAGGCTGCCGTGCCGCCGGGCACATAGACACCCACCCTGGACAGGGGCGTGATCTTCTGGCCCAGGGCCATGCCCTTTTCAAAATTGATCCAGGTGTTCTGCTTCTGCTTCTCATGGAAGGAGCGGATCCTTGCCGCTGCCTCCCGCATGGCTTCAATCCATGCACTGTCAGCCGCTTCATAGGCCTTCCGGATCTCTTCTTTCGTCACCAGCACCTTCTGCGGGTCCATTTCCACGTGGTCAAAGGCCTTTGTATATTCAAACAGGGCGCTGTCGCCCTCCTGACGGACGCGCCGGACAATCTCCTTTACCCGCGCTGCCACTTCTTCATTGGTCATATTGGAACGGGCACTGAGTCTTTCCAGGAGCACCCGCGGATCTTCGCATACAAGAACAGGCACCATACGTTTCGCCTCCGAATCTTATTGTTCCAGCTGGGCAGAGAGGCCGTCTATGAGCCACTGTACCCTTTCCCGCTTGGTCTTAAGGCTTACCCGGTTGCACACCAGGCGCGCGGATACCGGGCATACTTCTTCCATCACTTCCAGGCCGTTGGCCCTGAGGGTGGAACCTGATTCCACAATATCCAGGATCACGTCGCTCAGCCCGATCACCGGTCCCAGTTCCACCGAACCGTGCAGTTCTATGATTTCAATGGTGCGGCCCATCTCGCCGTAATAGCTGGCCGCAATATTGGGATATTTTGTCGCCACCCGGAAGGTGGCGTGGCTCACGGAATTCCCGCTGCGCTCCCTGTTTCCCTCAGGATAGCCGGCAATGCAGAGCCTGCATTTTCCAAAGCCCAGGTCCAGCACTTCATACAGGGGGCGTCCCGCTTCCATAAGGGTGTCCTTGCCCACCACACCCAGGTCTGCCACGCCGTGGTCCACATAGGTGGGTACATCGCTGGGCTTGACCAGAATGAAGCGGATCTGCATTTTTCTGTCCCACAGCACCAGCTGTCTTCCGGGATTCCTGGGCTCCTGGCAGTCAATGCCCATGTTTTCAAGAAGATCGAATGTCTTCTCCGCCAGGCGTCCCTTGGCCAGAGCCAGCGTCAGTATATCAGGCATGCCCTTCATCCCCCGAAATGTACAGTATATTCTTTGTGTCCCCCTGCTCCATGCGGCGCTTCAGTTCATCCTCATCTGCGCCGTAGATCAGGGCAACCTTAAGGCCAGATCCCCGCAGCTCCTCCGCTCTGGAAACAGCCTTCTCAAGGGCCGCCTCGCTGCCCTGCGGATAGCTGATCATGTAATCCAGGGCAGGTGTTTCAAACACGGCACCCTGCCGTTCCCTGGCGATCATGGCCAGCTTCAGGCTCATGGCGAATCCCACAGCCGGAAGCGGCCGGCCAAAACGGGCATTGAGACCGTCGTAGCGTCCGCCGGACAGGATGGGCTGCCCCACCTGGGCTGTCTGGGCCCGGAAAACCACGCCGGAATAGTATCCTGCCTCCTGGGCCATGCCCAGGTCCAGTGTCAGCTGCTCTTCCCCGAAGCCGTACAGCCGCAGGATGCGGATGATCTGCCTGAGATTGTCAAGGGCCTGAAGACATGCAGGGTTCTCCGTCATGCTTTCCGCCTTGTCCAGTTTGCTCAGGGGGCCGTATAAAAGGGGCAGTTTGGTGAGCAGCCTGGTGATTTCCCCGCTGACACCCAGCTTGCTCAGATGGAGCTGAATGCCCAGGGTGTTTTTCTCCTCCAGCAGCTGACGGACAATGGATACATCCTCCGGTGCAAGCCCGGCCTGGGCGATAAAACCGTCAAAGAAGGCCGCCTGCCCAAGCTCGATCTGAAAGTCTTTTATGCCTGCCCGCTTCAGGGATTCCATGGCAGTGGCAATGACTTCCGCGTCCGCCTCAGGCCCGGAAACGCCCATCAGTTCCACCCCGGCCTGGGTCTGTTCCGAGAGCATGGACAGGGTATCCCGCTCAAACTTGCAGGCAGACTGTATATAGGAAAGCCGCAGGGGCAGCTGTGCATCCCGCAGCCTTCCTGCGCAGAGGCGGGATGCCGGAATGGTGGTGTCAGGGCGCAGGGCCAGTACATGTCCCCGGGCATCAAAGGTTTTCCAGAGATACTCCGGCGGATAACCGAAGGTGGAATCATTCAGGGCATCATAGTATTCCAGGACCGGCGTCTCAACTTCCAGATAGCCTCTTTCCTGGAACAGTCTTCTCAGTTCCTGCTCCAGAACGCGTTTTGCCGCGCATTCGCCTGGCAGGGTGTCCTGCATGCCTCCGGGGATCTGCAGTCGACGGGACATCATGGCGTTCGCCTCACTTGCTCACGTAAATTCCTGTGCGCTTTATCGTAGTAAAGCGATAAAGTGGCACAAACTTTACCGCACTTCCCGGCATCTGTCAAGCATATTTTTCCTGCCCGACAGTCCTGCACCTCTCAAACGTACGACAGATACGGCGTTTTTCCTGCATTCTTTCCTGTGCTTTTTGTGTCCTGAAAAAGCAGTGCCGGCCTTAAGACCGGGCAGAATCACAAGTAGGCAGAAAACAGATCCGCAAAAATGGCAGCAAAGATCGCTGCAAAGATGAAATACAGGTTTGAATTGCCTGCCTCAATTTGGTATCATATCGGGGAACAGATGCCACCCGGTTGCGGTGCGTCAATACAGAATCTCATTCTTCAGAATGAAATATATTTTTTCAGGAAGTGGAATCATTGCAGCAGCTCCGTCGTCAGCCTTTACTGACTCCCCTGGTTCTGGCATGGCAGAAGCTGGAACAGAAGCGGAAAACAAGAAAAAGTACCCACAATCAGCTGTCTCTCATGGAGAAACTGCAGGAAGCCTTTTTCAGTGTCCTGCCCATCACCGTCATCATTCTTCTGCTGTGCTTTCTGGTATCTCCCGTCCCGGTGGATGCCATGCTGGCCTTCCTTATGGGGGCCGCCCTCCTGATCCTTGGCATGGGGCTGTTCAATCTGGGAACAGACATCGCCATGTCCAGAATCGGTGAATCCACCGGAACAGCCCTGACCCGTTCCAAGAAGCTTCCCCTGATCCTTGGCGTGGGTTTTCTTGTGGGCTTCATGGTGACCCTCTCCGAGCCGGACCTGACGGTGCTGGCCGGACAGGTGCCTTCGGTCCCAAACTTAGTCCTTATTGTCTCGGTGGCCATCGGCGTGGGAATCTTCCTCATGCTGGCCCTGCTTCGCATACTCTTTGGCATCCGCATGTGGATCCTTCTGGTTGCCACCTATTCCCTGGCATTTTTCCTGACCATATTTGTGCCTGAGAACTTCCTGGCCGTAGCCTTTGATGCAGGCGGCGTCACCACCGGCCCCATGACCGTCCCCTTTATTCTGGCCCTGGGCCTTGGCGTTGCCTCCATACGTTCCGACAACAAGGCAGAGTCCGACTCCTTCGGTCTGGTCTCCCTTTGTTCCATAGGCCCCATCCTGACGGTGGAGATTCTCGGGATTGTCTTTCACCCCCAGGAGGCTTCCTCTGCCGCCATCTCATCCATTTCGGCAGAAACGTCCCTGGACCTGACCATGACCTTCTTTCATGCTTTCCCGGATTATATGCGGGAAGTGGGCATTGCCCTTCTCCCCATCCTTCTGTTTTTCCTGGTGTTTCAGTTCACCTCCCTGCACCTTCAGCGCAGCCAGGTACGGCGGATCATCATGGGCCTGATCTACACATTCCTGGGTCTTGTCCTGTTCCTGACCGGTGTCAATGTGGGTTTCATGCCCATCGGCTATATCCTGGGCATGCATATCGGCAGCCTGAATTCCCGGTGGGTCCTGGTTCCCATGGGCATGGTCATCGGGTGGTTCACGGTATCGGCGGAGCCTGCTGTACAGGTCCTTTGCCATCAGGTATATGACATGACCGCCGGCGCCGTGCCGGCCCGGGCTCTCTCCCTTTCCCTGTCAGCCGGCGTCGCCATGTCGGTGGGGCTTGCCATGCTCCGTGTGGTCACGGGCATTTCCATTCTGTATTTTCTGATTCCCGGCTACGCCATTGCCTTCCTGCTCATGCTTTTCACACCCCCGGTCTTTACTTCCATCGCCTTTGACTCCGGCGGCGTTGCTTCCGGTCCCATGACAGCCACCTTCCTGCTTCCCCTGGCCATCGGCACCTGCACATCCGCCGGCGGGAATCTTTCTACGGATGCCTTCGGCGTGGTGGCCATGGTGGCCATGACACCCCTGATCGCCATACAGGCCATGGGCATGTTCTATAAGAACCGGAAAAAGCAGGATATTCCCTATGAACGCGAAGAAATCATTGAACTGTGAGGTGACGGTATGGGCGGCTTGGATCTCATTGCCTTTATTGTACGAAGAAACGCTGAGGGCGATTATGAACGCTTTTTACGGGACCGGGGAATACATACCCTGGTTTCCTTCCCCTGCACCGGCACGGCCAGTCAGTCTGTTCTCAACCGTCTTGGGCTTGAAAATGCTGACAAAACCCTGCTTCTGACATTTATAGACCGCAGCCGGGGCAAAGCCCTCCTCCGTGAAAGCATACGCTCCATGGGTCTTGAAGTGGCCGGCAACGGTATCGGCTTTCTCCTGCCCCTGGAATCCATAGGCGGGAAACGCGCCATGAATGAACTGCTGGAGGGTCTTGATGTGAATATGAATGAGGTGAAGAAAATGGATCAGACATCCTATCCCTATTCCATGCTGGTGGCCATCACGGAGGGCGGAAGCACCGATGTGGTGATGGACGCGGCACGGGAGGCCGGCGCCAGGGGCGGTACGGTGGTACATGCCAAGGGCACCATAGGCAGTATGGTACGCCAGTTTCTGGGTGTATCCATTGCGGAAGAAAAGGAAATGGTCCTGATTCTCACCAGCCAGAAGGAAAGGCCCCGGCTCATGGAAGCCATTATGGAAAAGGCCGGGCTCTCCTCTTCCGCCCACACGGTTCTCTTCTCCCTGCCTGTGGATTCCGTGGCGGGCCTGCGTTCCATCCAGACGGAAGAAGACGCTAAAGCCTCCACATGATCTGAGGTACAGAGCAGCCTTTCCAAAAAGCACGCATAAAGCCTATAAACCCATGCAAAAGGCATCCTGAAGCCATAAAGCGTTTCAGGATGCCTTTTTACGTTCAGTGTATTTCGTAGCCCAGGTTGCGCAGGTCTTCCTGCCTGTCCCGCCAGCCTTCCCTGACCTTGACCCAGAGTTTCAGGTTCACATGGGTGTCCAGCAGTTTTTCGATGTCCACCCGGGCCTCGGACCCGATGGTCTGCAGCATGCTGCCGTGTTTTCCGATGATGATCCGCTTATGGGCTTCCCGCTCGCAGTACACGGTGGCGTGAATCTCGGTGAAGGTTTCACTTTCCTTTTTGATGCCCATGATTTCCACACCGATGCCGTGGGGCACTTCATCCCTGAGGTGCAGCAGCGCCTTTTCACGGATCATTTCAGCCACCAGCACCCTCTCGGGCTGGTCGGTCATCATGTCATCCGGGAAATACTTCGGTCCCTCAGGCAGCTGGCGTATGATCTGCTCCCGCAGGGTTTCAAGACCGTCCCCGGTCAGGGCGGAGACGGGGATCACGGCCTGATACGGAAGATCTGAAAAGCTTTCGATGATCCCCAGCAGCTTTTCCTTTTCCATCAGGTCAATCTTGTTCAGCAGCAGGATGGCAGGCACATTCTTGTGCACCATCTCCTCCGCGATCTCCCGGTCATGCTTTCCGATCTGCGTGCAGTCGATCATCACCACAATGCAGTCCATGCCGTCCATGGCGTCATGAACCGACTGCATCATGTAATTCCCCAGCTTTGTCCTGGGATTGTGGATACCGGGCGTGTCCAGAAAGACCATCTGCCAGTCTTCCCCGGTTACCACCCCCATGATCCGGCTCCGGGTGGTCTGGGGTTTGCTGGAAACAATGGCAATCTTTTCCCCCACCATGTGGTTCATCAGTGTGGACTTACCCACGTTCGGCCTGCCCACGATGGTTACAAAACCTGAATGGAATGCTTTTTCAGCCATGCTTGACTCCTTGCTGTTCATCTGTATCATCCACGGCCCGGCTCAGGCCTATGGCATTGAGTATCTCTTCTTCCCTTGCCCGCATGCGGACCCTGTCCTCTTCCTCGATATGGTCATATCCCATAAGGTGGCACATGCCGTGTACCGTCAGAAAGGCAAGCTCGCGCCTGACAGAATGGCCGTAGCGTTCAGCCTGTTCCTGGGCCCTTGGAACGGAAATGATCAGGTCCCCCAGCATACAGGCGTTGAGTTCATCATCGTATGCTTCCATCAGCCGCTTTCCCATGCTGCCGGCGGTGCGTCCGCCGGGATAGCTGATCAGCGGGAAGGACAGAACATCCGTTGCCCGGTCCACACCCCGGTACTCCCGGTTGTATTCCTGAATCCTGGCATCATCACACAGAAGGATATGCACCGCAGCCTTTTCCTGCACGCCTTCACAGGAAACCGCCATGTCCGCAGCTTCCTGCACAAGGGAAAGAAACACATCCGGCACCTGATACTGTGTTTCGATCTCCAGCTTTACACTCATACTTACTTCTCCTGATCCGGCTTTTCCTGTTCTGTATCGCCCTGCTTTTCCGGATCTGTCTTTTTCTTTTCCGCGTTTTCGTCAGCCTCAGCGCTCTTTTCCTGTCCGGCAGACTCCGGCCTGTTCTTCTCCACGTTTTCCACCTTTATGGAACGCAGAGGAACGGATCCCTTGGGATACTCAATACGCTCATGGAAGACACCGTTGAGCACCGTAAAGAAGGCTTCACAGATATCCTGAATATCTTTAAGTGACAGGGGTGAATTGTTCAGCTGGCCGTCGTCCAGCTTGCCGCGCACAAGTTTCTGGATGAAATCCATGACTTCCTGCGGGGACGGATCTTTCATGGAACGGACGGCAGCCTCCACCGTATCTGCCAGCATGACAATGGCGGCTTCCTTGCTGGTGGGTCTGGTGCCGTCATATCGGAAATCGTCAATATCCACTTCCCGGTCGCCGGCATTCTTGCAGGCTCTCAGGTAAAAGAACATCACCGGCGTGTCCCCGTGGTGCTGGATGATAATGTCCTGGATTTCCGGGGGCAGGCGGTATTTCTGCGCAAGCTGCAGGCCATCCCGGGTATGGGTGGTCACAATGGCCGCGGATACATAGGGGTCCGTCTGGTCCAGCGGGTTGATCCCCTGCTGGTTCTCCTTGAAGTAGGAAGGGCGCTTTAACTTGCCCACATCATGGAAGTAGGCACCGGCACGGGCCAGAAGCGCGTTGCCGTTGATCTTTTCCGCCGCAGCCTCGGCCAGGTTGGCCACAATAATGGAGTGGTGATACGTTCCCGGTGCTTCCAGAAGGAGGCGGCGCAGCAGCGGATGGTTCGGATTGGCCAGTTCCAGCAGTTTGGCCGGGGTGGCCAGGTTATAGGTTACCTCAAACAAGGGCTGCAGGCCTATGGCCAGAAGACCGCTGAGCACCGCGCCGATGGCTGCCCACTGGGCATAGCCGTAGTATGTTTCCATGCTGCTGCCCGTCATGAGTCCCAGGAAGATCATGATGGCGCCATTGGCTATGGCCACCAGAAGCGAGCAGATCAGGGGACGGAGCCTACCGCCCTTGCCCCTCAGGAACAGGGCGGAAACCGCCAGGCCCATGAGATTCATGAGGGAGAGATGCATCATCTCTGTCATGGTATGTGTGCTTCCGCCGGCGGCGAAACCGCAGACCATGAAGGAAATGGACACGGCAGCAGGCAGGGCTGCCCGCCATCCGATGAGTGAACCGATGAGGATGGCACCCAGACACACCGGTGCGATATGGATGTCCCATACCTTGCTGGCAAGCAGGCACAGGGCCATGGTGATCACCAGGATCAGGTTTTCCAGGGAGAAATATCTCAGGTCATGGAGGATTTCCGGCCTGTAGAGCCTGAGGAAGACGATGAGCACAAACATGGCAAAGAGAACCAGAATGGTCACGCCAAGATAACTTGTGTAGTCCTGATTCCCGTTTTCCAGCAGACCCAGCTGCTTGACCATGGCGTACTGGGACGCCGTGACCACTTCACCCTCCCGGATGATGTTCTGGCCCTGCTGGTAGACGATATTCTCTACGCTTTCCCTGGCCTTGTTCCTGGCCTGTTCCGTGGTCTCCTGGTCCACCACCATATTGGGGGTGATACAGCTGCGCAGGACAGCGGGCACAATGATCTGCATCAGGGTGATATCCACCCGGTATCCCACAATCTGCTGGATGGTGGAAATGGAATCGGATACCCTGCCCTCACGGATGCCGGTGTTCAGTGCATTCTCCACAGCCCTGGTCACCATCTGGACCATGGTATCAAAGTCTTCCGCGGCAACCCTGAGCAGTGTTGTCGTCTGATATCGGGTCAGGGTGATGCTGGTTACCAGACTCTGGGCATAGGCGATCTCTTCATCCGTAAAGGTGGCGCTGACCGCATTCCCTTCATCGTCCGTTTCCTGGCTGGCCAGACCGTACTGCTGTACTTTTCTCAGTTCCGCAAAGGTATCCGCCAGGTCCGCCATGACAGCTGGCGCCACGCTTTCATCCAGCCTGTAGGTGGGCTCGATGCTGTTTGCGGCGGCATTTTTCCTCTCCTCTGTGGTGATCTCGTCCACCACGCTCTGGGTGGCCGTAATGGTCTGGCGGGAGATGGATCCCACGGTAAGACTGTAGCGCTTCGGGGCGCATCCCATGTAAAACACACCGCACAGAAGGATAAAGGATACCAGCGCGATGAGGGAACAGCGGGCCTGGGCAGTATGGAACCAGGATATCAAGCCGGTAAACCAGTGCTGATTTCCTTTCTTCATACTTCTGCCCCCTCTCTGTGTTTTTCAGGCCATGTCTTCCGGTTCTGCAGATCCGTTTTCTGCGCATACTGGTCATACGCTTCCACAATGCGCTGTACCAGCTCGTGACGCACCACGTCCCTGCCCGACAGGTGCACAATGGCAATCTCCGGAATATCCTTCAGCACTTCCGTGGCTTCCTGAAGTCCGGACCTGCGTCCGGCAGGAAGGTCTGTCTGGGTGATATCCCCTGTCACCACCACCCGGGAGTGGAACCCGAAGCGGGTCAGGAACATCTTCATCTGTTCGCTGGTGGTATTCTGGGCTTCATCCAGGATAATGAAGGAATCCGACAAAGTGCGGCCGCGCATGTAGGCCAGAGGCGCCACTTCCACGGTGCCGCGGTCCAGCATCTTCTGATAGGCGTCCACACCCATAAAATCATACAGCGCATCATAAAGGGGCCGGAGATAGGGGTCCACCTTCTGTGTCAGGTCTCCGGGCAGGAAACCCAGCTTCTCGCCTGCTTCCACCGCGGGACGGGTCAGCACTATGCGCTCCACTTCCCGGTTTTTCAGCGCCATGACGGCCATGGCCATGGCAAGATAGGTTTTCCCGGTGCCTGCCGGGCCTACGGCAAAGGTCAGATCATGATCCCGGATAGCCTGTACATACTGCTGCTGTCCAAGGGTTTTGGCACGGATCATCCGTCCACGGTAGGTAACCGCCACCACAGAGTGCATAATCTCGTCTATGTCATCTGCCTTACCTTCCCTGGCCAGGGAAACCGCGTAGCGGATCTGCATGCTGTCCACCTGTTCGCCCCGGCGTATCATGTCCAGAAGCTTTTCGATGACCAGCACGGCCAGTTCCGTCTCCAGGTCCTCACCTGACACCGCCAGCTCCGTACCCCGCATGGCGATGTGTACATCCAGCTCCTTTTCCAGAAGACGCACATTGGCATCATTGAGGCCGAACAGCGCCAGCCAGGCGTCCATGGTCTCTGCGGAAAGAGCCAGTTTTCTCTGGTGTATCAATCACCAGTCCTCCTTTGATTCATGGAATACAATCCCGGCATCTGCCGGGGCATACTTTTTCCCATGGAAAAAGGCCGTGAAGGTTGCAGTTTTTCAGTTTTTTCCCTCCACTTTGTGAAATTCTAGCATGTTTCCATGGATTGTCAAATGAGGCAGGCTGTTCCATGTCTGTCTCTCTGTATTCCAAATGAAAACAGGCATCCCCCGGGTGCCCTGCGGTGGATCCGGGGGATGGATACAACCTCTTTATGTTTCTACCGCCTCTTCGAACTGGCTGAGATAAAGGGAAGCATAGAAACCGCCCTTTGCCATGAGGGATGCATGGTTGCCGGTCTCCACAATATCCCCGTCCCTGAGCACCAGGATCAGGTCTGCATTGCGTATGGTGGAGAGCCTGTGGGCGATGACAAAGCTGGTCCTGTGTTCCGTCAGCGTGTCCATGGCCTGCTGGATCATGATTTCCGTGCGGGTATCCACAGAGGATGTGGCTTCATCCAGTATCAGCATGGGCCGGTTCTGGATCATGGCCCTGGCAATGGTCATAAGCTGCTTCTGGCCGGCTGAGATGGCCGTCTGGTCAGAGAGGACCGTGTCATATCCCTGGGGCAGTGCCCGGATGAAGGTATGGATCCCGCAGGCCCGGCAGGCATCCTTCATCTGGTTTTCACTGATGCCTTCCGTATTGAACAGCAGGTTTTCCCGGACCGTTCCTTCAAACAGCCATGTGTCCTGCAGCACCATGCCGAATTGTTCATGCACAGCCCTGCGTGTCATTTCCAGGCTGTCCACGCCGTTAATCAGGATGCTGCCTCCGGTGGGCTCATAAAAGCGCATGA
>CAMOVR010000066.1 GCA_946627565.1 uncultured Clostridia bacterium | reverse complement strand
ATCCCGTCCGGAAGGGTGATTTCCTCCATGGATGTACAGCCATAGAAGGCACTGCCGCCGATGCTTTCAAGGCCATCCGGCAGGTTCACCGTAACAAGCGCCGTGCAGTTTTCAAAGGCGCCGCTGCCAATCTCCGTCACCGTATCAGGGAGCGTAACCTCCCTGAGCACGGTATTGCCGGAAAAGGCATAATCGCATATGGCCCATACCGTGTCAGGAATGACGACAACGCTGTCTTCTCCGGAATATGAGATCAGTTTGCCGTCTTCAATGGAGAAGTCCCCTTCCCCACTGACCGATCCTTCACCCGCTGCCAGAGCCCGGGGTATGATCAGGTCGCCAATGGCGGAGAGGATGCCGGTCAGTCCTGCATCTGCACCACAGGTCATCAGCATCGTGACAGTCAGTACACATGCAATGATCTGCTTCATCTTTCGTCTCATGAGGATCCTCCTTTATCTGGCTTGGCCTGTCAGCTCAGGCAGGCGCTGTGTTATTCCGTGTAATCCGCTTTCCCCGTTCTGTTTCCCGCAACCGTCGGTTCAGCGGCTTTCACTGTTGTCAGGGATGAATACTTATAGACCATATTATAGTATGCAGTTTTCAAAACACAAGGACCCACCGGAGAATAAAAAAAGCAACAGCAAAATGGCTGTTGTTATGGGGATTGAAAAGCATTTTTTCTCAACCTGCAGCTTTTTGCTGCGACATGACAGGCAGGAAAGGACGGCAAAGGAATACCAGTTCCGCCATCCCGGAGTCTCTTCCTCCAGCCGGACCGGAAAGTCATGCGGTCAATGACCCATATTGCACTCCTGAAAGATAAACCGTTCATGCATCGCCCTGAATATAAATGCCGATTTTGTTGACATATGCAGCAATATAAATGCCATTTTTGCAGAGCAGAACCGCAAAAATGGCATTTATAATGTATCAAGATCAAAGAAGGCAGTGCCTGCAGCCAGGTAAACTGTGTATAAGACAGACGGATGAGAACTGCAGGCAGCTCAGGACACCTTCTGACCCGGGGCGGATGCATGTTTCCTGTATACTGCCCTGTAAGCGTATCCTGCACCATATTCTCTTCCGGGTCCCTGACCGCGCATGTCATTCTGAAACAATCTGCCCAAAGATCATCCGCAGGTCCCGGCAGAAGAAGAAACTGTGAACACCAAAACAGCCG
This sequence comes from uncultured Clostridia bacterium, assembly GCA_946627565.1. Classification (GTDB taxonomy): domain Bacteria; phylum Bacillota; class Clostridia; order Christensenellales; family Aristaeellaceae; genus UBA2943. The sequence continues at coordinate 16,992 of CAMOVR010000066.1, read as the reverse complement.
GAATAACACGTACTCCGGCTGTCTCCCGTTTCGTTTTTTGCTTTTCTGCCTGTCTCCTACCTCAGGCAGCAGGATTTTCCTGTAATCCTCTCCACGCCGGGCACCTGGATGCCTTCATCCAGCAGGTGTCCCACCTGTGTCCTGCGGATTTCCGGATCCGGCTGGTGGAAACAGTCCGTGTATCCGTTTTCCAGCAGCCATGCAGCTGCAGCGTATACATCACTGACCTCGATCCGGGTGTTTTTCCGGTAATACAGGGTGGCCACACCCAGGTCGGTGGTTTCCCCGCCGCAGTACTGATCCAGCACCTCCATGATGATCCCCAGCTTGTTTTCCATGATCTTCCGCCTTCTGTGCAGGCGGGCTTCCTCTTCCTTCAGGGCGGATATGGCTGCCCGGGTGCCCAGGGCCACCTTTGCAAGGCCAGTCCGGGCCGCATCCCCGCTGAGGGCCAGCAGGCGGAGCTGCCTGCGGATATCCTGCGCTTCCGCTTCCCCGTCTCCTGTCTCTCCCTTATTTTCCGGATTTTCTGCAGGCATCTCCTGATCCAGCAGATCGGTTACGTTCAGCACCTCCGGTGCCGTATCTTCATAAAGCCGCATGGCCGCGCCTCCTGTTCTCTTTTTGGTTCTTTATGTCGCTTCTTTCTCTTTCCCGTCTTTATCCTCCTCTGTTTCCCCTGCATAGGAGCGGGAAACAGGAGGTGTGTACATCATCTGTCCGGCGGGGATTTTCTCCCCGCTGGTAATCATCCCCATGTTGAGAATCTGCCAGGCAGCCTTCAGGGCACTGCGGACCTGGTCCGCCTCCGTGTTCCAGCCCAGCCGGTCAAGCTTTTCCATGGCCAGGTTCCATTTCTCCTCCCCCTGTCCGCGGCCCATAACCGCCTCGGCGCACCGGACGGCGGCCTCCGCGTCAATGCGCAGCCCCAGACTGTCCAGATAGGGGGAGAGGGATTTCCATGCCCGGGTGAAAAGGACAATGCCGCACAGCACCACCAGAATCATCAGGCACTCGGACAGGGAAAAGGTGACCCCCGCCGCAGGCAGGTCCTCCGCCCGGCTCCTGGCCTCCATGCACAGGAGCATCAGAAGGGCTGTAAAGGCCGGTCCCGCCTTTTTGCATGCTTTCCAGAACTTCATATGTATTTCGTCCCCTTTCTGTTATTTTCGGTCCCATCAGGTTCATGACCGGGACCTTTTATATGGCTTCTTCACCGCCCCGGCCTTTTTCCGGCCGGGGCTTCTGTATCGCTTCAGCCTCTGTCTTCCGTCTCCCGGTTTTCCTCATGCGCTTCCCCTGCCGTGTAGCGGCGTATGAGCCACTTTTCCACCGCGGAGTTGCCGGAATAAGCTGCAAAGCAGACCGTGGCAAAGCCCGTGTAGGCTTCCATGATGTGCTGCACCACCCCCATGTCCTCCGCAGTGAAGCACAGCAGGATGGACAGCAGGGAGAGAAGGGTCACGGCGGAGATGACAAAGACCACCATCTTCTTGGAAAACTGAACATAGTGCCCCTTCATGTCTGTCCCCTTCTCTCATTTTCGTCCACCGGCAGCCCTATGAGACGTTCCATGTAGTCGTTGGCCACATGGTTCCGTCCGGTGGACTTGTACTGCTTGTACATCTCGCTCAGACCGTTTTTGACGGACATGGGACAGGGCCTGTTGTGATCCACATAATGCACAAAGGCAGAACTGAGCTCATTTAACTGCAGGGTGGCTATGGCTTCCGTGTTTTCCCGGGCCTCCTTCTCAATCACCCGCAGCTGCTCCATCATGTTCTCCAGTTTGCTGTCAAGTTCCCTGAAAGGGCTGGTCCTTCTCCTGCGGATCCACATCAGGATCATCCCCAGGATTTTCAGTACCCCCCATACGGACAGAACGCAGCCGGCTACGGTTTCCACGCTGGCCACCAGCTCCTGGGCAGTCAGGGTTTCAGGCATCCGCTGTGCCTCCTTTCCTTGCTGTGGTTATGGTTTTTTCCCGCATCGTTTCTCTCTGTCTCCCCGCTCACGCGCTCTCCGTGGACGCGAGGAAGTCCCGGATCTTCTCCAGCAGGTCCCCGCATGCCTGCAGCAGGGCAGTGCGCTCTGCCTGCCAGTTCCCTTCCTTTGCATCTCCCGGCGCACCTTCCACCGCGTCTTCTTTTACGTCTTCCAGATACTCCGCCATGATGTACCCTTCCCTGCCTCCATAGAGGACAGGCCGCCAGCCGTTTTCCTCCTCCCCCGCTTTCACCAGGGTGCCGGGCTCCAGCCTGGCAATATAATGCCCGTTGGTGGAGGGATCCGGCCGCATCCTGACCTTCCCGCTGTTTTCCGAAACAATCCGCATGGTCCGCATGTCTTTTTCCCCCTTCTCCTGTTCCGTTTCCGTCCCTTTCTCTGTCCCTTCCGATTCCGTCTCACCTGCCGGCTCCAGAAATACCGTCATGATGTACCCCGTCTTTCCCCCGCAGGATACCCTGCACCAGCTGTTCCCTTTTTCCAGCACCCGGACAGGGGTGCCTGCATCCAGCCTGCCGTGCCAGGGAGCAGAGGTGGAAGGAGCTGTCCGGAACCGGACCTGGTCCGCAGTAACCCTGGCCGTTTCCGTAAGGTTTTCCGTCCCGCTTTCTTCCACAGCTTCCGCCCCGGCGGGCAGGTCATAGCGGATGAAGTCCGGCAGCCCCACCCGGTTCCATCCCCCGTTTTTCACCGTCTTTCCCTGAAAGGCGGACTGGCATACCCCGCCCCTGGAGGCGGAGGAATGCACCGCCCCCTTCCCAAGGCCGGTATAGATCCCCACGTGGCCGGCGTTGCCGAGGCCGTCCTTCCGGTACTTATCCGCCATGTTTTCCGTGTCCGTATCCACAATGAAGAGCCAGGCCCCCGGCGGGATACGCCCGAAGGTCTTCCTGCACTCCTCCGGCGTACCCCGCCAGGCCATGTCCCGCCACATGGCGTTGCTGCCCCGCCAGTTTTTCCTGACCCCGCACAGGGAAAGGACATATTCCACAAAGGCCTGGCAGTCCATGGTCTTTTTGCCCTTTCCCTTTCCCGGGTACACATAGAAGGGTCCCTCCCGGTCATCCCGCCCGGTGGATTCATATGCCGCCTCCTGGGCCTTCCGGGCAAACTCAGCCCCTGAAATCTGCATGCTTTTTCCCCTTCCTTACAGGATCTCCGACAGCTGAAGCTGCCCGGAGTCGTTGACGGAGATGTAGTACTGCTTGAGTCCGCTTTCCGACAGGACAATGAGGCCTTTGGGCGGGACGGTGGTGACATCTCCATTTGCGCCCACCACCAGCATTTTTCCCGCTTCCGAGTCCCCCTGGGCAATGCGCACACAGGTCCTGCGCACCGCGCTTATGCTGTCCTGCAGCGTGGCCATGACCCGCTCAAGGGACGTGATGCGGTCCGACAGGGCCGCGTCCCCGGCAATGGAGGCTTCCCGCATGGAGGCAAAGGAGGTGCGCAGGGTTTCCATGTCCCCGGAAACCTGGCGGATCACAGCGGCCCGGCCCTCTTCTCCCTCCCGGAGCTCCCGCATGCCAGTAAGCAGCTTCTGTATGTCCTCAAGGTTCGCCCCGGCCTTTTCCTCAAGCACCGTCACCGCGGCCTTCAGGCGGTCGGTTTCCCGGCCGTATTCCCGCACCGTGCCCTGCACCAGGGCCAGATCGTCCTTTTCCGCCTTGCTTTCATCCAGCCCCTGCAGCTTTCCCTCCAGCCGGGCAATGGCAGCCTGCAGGGCCCGCACATCGCTGGCGTGCACGTCTGCGTCCTCGTGGCCCCCCGCGTTTTCCTCAAGCCGCAGCAGGCGCTGCCTCAGGGCGTCCAGTTCCCGCCGGATGCCGGCCTCGCTCTGGCTTATGGCGCTGCGGCAGTCCTGCAGGGAGGTTTCCGCCTGATAGAGCCTTCCGTTCAGGTCCTGGGAAGTAATCTGGCTGACCAGGGTGCGGGCCGCCTTGGCGGTGTCCACCGCGTCCCGGACCTGGCTGCGCATCTCGTCCCGGTCCGAGGCCAGGGCGTCCAGCTGCCGCAGCATGCCCCGATGCTCGCTCTGCAGGGTTTCAAAGCTCTCCTCGGTGCGGTCCATGCGATCCTTGATGCAGTCCGCCCGTTTGCCAAGGGCCCGGTCCGCCGCCTGCAGGTCCGGCAGGGTGGTGCCCTCCAGGCAGTTGAAGCGTCCCTTCAGGGAGCGGATATCGTCCTCCGCCCCCTCCAGGCGGCCCTGATGGTCCTCTGTCTTGTCCCGGGCGTCGTCCGCCACCTTTTCCACCGCTGTCAGGCGCCGCTCCGCGTCCCGTATGTCATCGCTCTGGGCGTGCAGATCGTTTTCCAGCTTCCGCTGCCCCGCCTCCAGAAGATCCAGCCGGCGCCTTGTCAGGCTCACCCGGTCCCCCACATCCTGATGTCCGCTGGAGAGGCTGCTGACCCCGTTTTTCAGGGCCTCCAGACCTTCCTTCACTTCCTGAAGCGCCCCGGACACGGTCTGCACCTCGCCCCGGATGCCCTCTATGGCCGTTCCCTTCCGGGTGTCCGCCTCCTTCAGGGTCTGTACCTCCGTCTTAAGGCCCGCCGTGATCTCCCGGTCCACGTCCCTGCCGTCCTTAAGGTCCTGAAGACCGCTTTTCAGGGACACCAGGGAGCTTTCCGCGGCGGAAACCCGGGAGGTCAGCTGCAGGGAGCTGCTGAAATCCGAGGCGGCGGAGGCCACCTGCAGGGTAAGGGCCGAAATGGCTTCCTCCTGCCGGTCCGTGTCCGTGCGCAGCACCGCCACCGCGGACTGGGTCTCCCCGATCTGGCTTATGAGCCCGCTCTGGATGCCGGCAGCCACATCCGCCTTTCTCTGGACTTCCTCAAGGGCCGTCTGCTGGCTGGCAAGCTTTGCTGCCGTCTCCTGCTGCAGGTCCTTAAGGGGTTTCAGGGCTTCCACGGCCCCCAGGGCCTCTTCCGCCTTTTCTTTGGCTGCCCCGGCGGTTTCCTCCGCCCCGTCCATCTGCCGCTTCATGCTGTTGATCAGGGCGTTCTGGGCATCGTTGCTCTCCTCCTGGGCCTTCAGGCGGTCATTCAGTTCCCGGTCGCCCCCGGAGATGGTCTGGCGGATCAGCTCCAGGGCCACCCCCACCGCGTTTGCCTCCGCCGCCATGTCCTTCTTGGACAGGGAGGGATCCAGCAGGATCCTGCCTCCCCGGATGCAGGCGTCATGGATGCGCTGGTTCAGCTCATCGTACAGGTCCGTGTACCTGGGAATGTCCGGGGGCGGGGGCAGATGCTCCGGGGATCCGTCCATGCCGGGATGGGGCGGCGGGGCCAGCACCGGACCCCGCTGCAGGTGCAGGATGATGTAGTCCGTGGCGGCCTTGTCGTTGTTGCTGGGGGTGACGCCCGCCACATCCAGATAGAAGGGGCCGGGCTTCAGGTCCCTGGGCAGGTCGCAGCGGTCATCCACCAGAAGCACGTTCCTTGTGGATCCCTTCTGGGTGAACTGGGCAAACTTGATGAACCGGTTCCAGCTCCTGTCAAAGGAAAAGGTGAGTTTGGAAAAGTCGTGGTTCCCGCCCACCACCACGTTGCCGTCGGCGCTGATACGGGTTCCGTCAACACGAATGTGCATGGCATGCTCCTTTCTCTTCTGTACTTTCTTTCTGTTGTCTTGCTCTTTTGTTTCTCTCTCTTTATTCCCTTACAGCACCGCACCCTTAAGGGAGCGGATGAAGGTGCGCACGTGCAGGTCCGCCTCGATGCGGCAGATGCCGCCCGGGGTGAAGGTGATCTCATGCCAGGTGTTCCGGGTGATCCGCCCTGCCGCATCCCTTGCAAGATAGGGCACCGCGTCAAACTCCCCGGAGGAGATCGCCTCTGCGGGAACCAAAGTCCCGTCCACCGCCACCTGGCAGGTTCCCGGCTCGCCTGCGGGATAGATTCCGAAATCCATGGGATGGGTGTGGCTCCCCGCCTGGATGGCCCCCGCCAGATCCGCCGCGGTGAAGGCCACCGTCAGGTTCTGGGAAGGGGTCTGCAGGGCGTGGGTGTGCCGCCCCTCCAGGGCTGCGGCGGCGTTGTAACCCGTGGTCAGGTCCATCTCCGGCACCGCCACCGTCACCGACATGCCGGTCATATTCAGGTTCCCTGTCCCGCCCCCGGAGGCCGCCTTTGTGTAGCCCCGGAAGGGCAGCACCTGAAAGCGGCAGATGACCCGGTTGACGTGGATGGCGTCCTCATCGATGAAGAATTTCAGGCTTGCCGGATAGGAGGCGTCGCAGTTGTCCCCGAAGTGGATGCCGTACTCACTGGCGGCCCCCTGGGAGCAGAGTTCGGAGATGCTGGTTTTCCGGTTAAGGCGGGCGATCAGGTCCTCCGCGTCCTCCGGCACGCTGGAAAGGGTGAGGCGCACGTCCCGGGGACGGTTGTATACGTCCGGGTAATGGGCTTTCACAATCCGCTCCTCCAGCACCGCCCCCCTGTCCGGCACCGCCACCCGGCACACCCGGCCCAGCTTCAGGCTGTCCAGGGGCTCCCCCGTCAGGTCCGACAGATCCAGGGCCGTCAGAGTCAGGCTGACCCGGGGCCGGCTGCGGGCCTTCAGGACACGCCTGGCCATGGCATACAGGGTGTCCGGATCGTCCACCGTGCTCTCGGTGTACACCGCCATGTGGACCCCGCAGGCTGCCGCGGCCGCGTCATCCTGCAGATACACCTGTCCGTAGGGCACCCCGTCTACCTTTGCATCCCTCACCGTCAGCTGGTCCACCCCCTCCCCGTAGCCCAGAGGATAGACCCGGGTCACCAGGTCCTCCATGTCAAAGCGAAGGGATGCTTCCAGAAGGTTCCGGCTGAGCCGGCACTCGCAGGAGGGGACGGCATCCGCTGATATAAGCCCCATCTTCCAGGGGAATGAGGTCATATCAAAATGCCACATGTATTCTTCCTCCATGGGCCCGGTCAGGGACAGGAGGGCCGAGAGGATGTTCTCGTTTTCAAAGGCGTAGGAAAAGGCATACGGCGGCGTGGGCAGCCCGGGATCCCGGACCCAGAAGGCCTGGGCCGGATCCTGTTTTCCAAGCAGCACGTCCATGACGTTGCCCGTGTACATGGTCCCCGCCTCCCCGGCCTTTCCCCCTCCCAGCTCGTGATAGCCAAAGAGCAGGGAGGAAGCCAGGGTCACAATGCCGTGCTCCAGATGCACGCTGCGCCGGGTTTTCTGTCCGTAAACCGCAGTGACGTTTGCCACCCGGAAGATGCCGGCACTGCCTGAATGGGTGTAGAGTTCCACGAACATGCCGGGCTCCACCGCCGGGTCATCTTCCGGCAGCTCCATGTCCGCCGTGGAAAGGGGCTGCAGCGACAGGGTAAGGCTCACTTTGGACGGGTGCAGCCGCCCGGTTTCCTTCAGGTTCCTGTCCATGAGCCTGGGCAGGTGAATGACCTGTTCTCTCATTTATCCTCCTTCTGTTGTTTTCTTTTATCTGTAGATGCCCGGGGCCATGAGGCTCACAAGACACTTCCTGTCCGCCACAATCCGGACGGTGTTTGCCTGGCCGGGCACCAGCAGCAGGTCGTCAGATGACACGGCCGTGCGGAAGCCCCGGGCATCCCCTGTGCCGGCCCGGATGGTAAGGCGGTGGCGCCCGTCATATGCAAGGGTCAGGGGATCCGAGGGAGAAAGGTTCAGGCCGGTAAAGGCCATGTAAGACAGCCATCCCCCGGAGGTCGTCTCGATCTCCACTCTCTGCAAAGCCTCTCCCTCCGTATTGGCGATGTACACCTCCAGGAAGCTGCGCTCCGCCGTGCCCTCCGGCACAAAGGTGTGCTGCAGCGTCTGTCCCGTATCCCGGAAGATCTCCTTTCCGTCGCTTCGCCAGTAGGGGAAGGTCGTGGGCAGTGAAAGTAAGCTCCATAGGCGCAAAACCCAGGGCCTCCGGCATGCAGACCCCTGTCAGGTTCCCCCAGAGGATCCGCTCCGGCCGTATGTTTGTCCGGAGCCACCCGGTTTTCCTGATGGATGCCAGGTACCTCAGGGCCTCCCGTCTCTCCCCCGGGTCCCGGCTCCGTATGTGGATGACAATGGTGACGCTCAGGCTCTCCCGGGTATGAAGGATTTCCCGCTGGCCCTCATACCTTCCGGGATCCAGGAGCACGCTGCTCTCCTTTACGCTCTCCCGTATGTCAAGGATGGCCATGCTGCCCCCATCCCCTGTCAGACTGACCCCGTCTATGCCCGCCCAGAAGGGGCCGCCTGCATTTGTTCTCGGCACTTTCGTCCTCCTTTCTCTGCGTTTCTTCCCGTTTACCTGCAGGTCCCGTGGCTTGAGAAGGTAAAGCGGCAGGGCTGGGAGGCCATGAGGTGAAGGGTGTTGTGCACCCCGGGCTTCAGGAGCAGGTCGTCGCTGGATCGTCCCGTCCGGCATGGCAGCAGGGTGGTCCAGTCCGGCAGCCGCATGATGCGCAGCCAGCCCTTCTCATAGAAGAACCGCATGCCCTGTCCCGGGGAGATGCCCAGGCCATCCAGGGTGAAGTTGGTCACCTGCTCCCCGGTCATGGCGGTTACAGCCATCTGGTCAAGCATCCCGTTTCCAAGGTTCCAGCATTCCCCCTCCAGAAAGCAGTACGGCCCGTCTCCCCCGGGTGTCAGGGCCAGCACCGCCCCCTGGCTGATGTTCATGAGCTGGCCGCTGACGGCCTCCGCCTGGTCCCGCACCCAGTAGGGCAGGCGGGCGGCGGTGTAGGTCAGGGTCAGGGGCTTGGCCCAGTCCCTGGGGGAATGGGTGCCAAAGCCGGTAAACCGCCCCTCCAGACTCTCCCCGGGCCTCCAGGACACATACAGCTGGCCGCTGCCGGCCCAGCCCTGGAGCTTTTCAATCACGTCCATGTAGGCCCTGGGTTCCCAGCACTTGATGTGCACCTGAAGGGATACCGTAAGTTTTTTCCTGACCGTCCCGTACCATGCCCGCCCCTCCGCTTTCCCGTAACTTTCCGTTATGCTCCCGATCTCCTCGCTCTCCACCGCCCCTGTCAGGGCGAGTCTGGGGTCCAGGTCCATCAGGTTGGTCCACAGGTGGGCATCCATGGGCCTGGGTCTTCCCGGGTATGTCCTGCCCCGAAGCTGTGTCAGGGAATCCGTGTTCCCGTTTCGCATTTTGGTCCTCCCTTTATTTTCTTTTTTTCTGTCATCCGAACCGTCTGGCGCCGGATCCTTCCGCCAGGACGGCGGAGACCCGGGGCGCCACCAGGGTGCCCACCTCCACGCCGTCCATCTCCACCCGGATGCCGTTTAAGGCTTCCGCCAGGCGCTCCCCGCAGGCCTGGATCTGCCGGAGCACTTCTTTGTGCATTTCCTCCTCTGTGCCGTGCTGTCTGTCGTCTTCTCTGTCATCTTCCTGACCGTACGGCCTGTACATGTCTCTTCTCCCCGGCCCCTCCAGGCTGGCCGCCTCATCCATCTCCCGGCACAGGGTCCGGACGCTCAGGAGGATGTCCTCAAGGCGCCCTTCCAGGCCGCTCAGGAGTCCGTCAAAGGGACCGGAGCCGGAGGCTTTCAGATCCATCCAGTCCCGGATCTCCCCGTTCAGGGGCTCAAGACCGTCCTTCAGGCACAGATCCGCAAGGCCCTTCAGGGTCCCGGCAAGATGTCCTTCCCCCTCCTGCATGCCTTCCTCCAGGCCCAGGGTGTAGTACCGGCCGATTTCCATGGCTTCCCGGGAAGGGGAGTGAATGGCCATAACGTTCCGGGTGGTCTGGATGACGCTGCGGGCAAGACCCGCCGCTGCAGCGGAAGCCGCGGCGGCCCCACCTGCAAGGCCCCGGGTGAGGCCGGCGGCGAATGCCTGCCCGACGGCCGTCCCCGCAGCCCCTGTGAGAATCCGGGATGCCCCGGACAGGGCCGACTGGGCCAGAGCCCCCGCAGCCCCTGCCAGGTTCACGCTCTGGATCCCGGCTCTGAGAGAGGCAGCAAAGCGGCCTGCGATTTCCCGGGCCTTGCTTTCCGAAAGGCTTCCGGATAAGGCCGCGGCGGCACTTTCCCCAAGCTTTCCGCCAGCCTCCGCCATGCCTGCGCTGCCCTCTTTAAGGCCCCTGGCAGCCGCATGTCCCGCCTCCGTCATGAGGCTCTGGGCCGTCCGGCCAAAGGCCTTCAGGAGATCCCGGGCCGCGGCAAGGCTTCTGGAAAGGCCCTCCAGGTTCAGGGATATTTTCGTTTCTATCTCCTGCCCTCCGCTTTTTCCCCTGTCCGCAGCTGCCTCCGCCACGCTTTGGGCGGCGGCTTTTACAGATTCCTTCATCCCCTCAAAGCCGGAGATGAGGCCGGACAGATAGGAAGAAGCCAGGGCGCTGCCGTTTTCACTGCTCAGGGTGAGCAGGAAGGGCTCCACCACGGACATGGACAGGTTTTCCGCCGCCTCCCGGGCAGGCCCCGCTTCCTCAGACAGGGTCCTGGCAAAGCCGTGGGCGGCAAACTGGCTGCCCGCCGTGTCAAGAGCCGAAACAATCTCCTCCCCGGCATTCTTAAGGCTTTCAGATCCAGCCTGGGCCAGGTCCGCTGCGGCGGTATCCATCTCTTCTTTCACCGCCGTCAGGTCCAGCGTTTCCATTTCCCCTGCAATGCCCTGACTTACGCCTTCCCCCAGGCCGTCCATGAGGCCCTCCAGCAGGGTATTGAGAAAGCCGCTTCCCTCCCCCAGGTTGGCGTTTCCCGTAAGGCCCGCCAACGCCTGCTGCCAGAAGTCCTCCGGCAGGGAGCGGCTCAGGGCTTCATAGTCAAATTCCGAGCCGGCAAAGGCCTGTTCGAAGATGGACTGCAGGAGGTTTGCGTCCCCCTGAAAGCCGCGGCTGGTGGAGTGTTCAAAGACCGCCGCCATGACCTTGTCGTAGATCTCCGTTAGGCCCGTTCCGGCGATGAGGGTGTCAATCTGTTCATCCGTGCCGTAGCCTGCGGCAAACAGAATGGAGGTCAGAGCGGTCCTGGCGCTGTGGGCAATCTGCCCGCTGCTGTCCGTTATGGACGTAAGGATGGCCGTTTCCAGCGCCTTCCCCAGGTCCAGGGTGTTCTGCACCGCCTCCGGGTCGATCACCCCCAGCTGGGTCAGGATGGAGGACACCAGGCCGTCCAGCAGGCCTCCAACTCCCTGAAGCCCCGCCTGGATGCCCCGGATGAGAAGATTCACCAGGCCGATGCCGGCTTCATAGAGGCTCTGCAGGGTTTCCTGGGAGAAGAGCCTTCCCACCAGCTCGGCCCCGAATGACCCTATCTCGTGCATAGCGTCATACAGCCCCTGCCCCAGGGAAGCCATGAGGGAGGAAAAATCCGCCCCGGAAAGGGCTTCCGAGATCCCCTCCAGCAGCCCCTGCACCAGATCCCCGGCCGCCTCCGCCAGCCTGGCTCCAAAGCCCTCCTGCCGCAGGGCGGAAAGTCCGGAGGACAGGGCATCCATGAGGTTCGATGCCAGGGACATGGCAGAGGCTGCCACAACCCGTCCCCCCTGCATGAGGCTGTCAAAGGCCCCGGACAGGGCTTTAAGCAGACTGTCCGCAAAGCCCTGAAGGGCCTTTGCCCCTGCCTCACCGCTGAGACCGGAAAGACCGGAGGAGAGGGCGTCCATAAGGCCGGATGCCAGTTCCGCCCCTGCCCCGGTGAGAGCCTGAAAGGCGGAGGACAGGGCGCTTATGAGGGAAGAGGCCAGGCCCCGGGCCCCTCCTGTTAAGGCCCCGGTGGCTTTTTCCCCGGTAAAGAGTTCCGAAAGGGACCCAAGCAGCCCTGCGGCTGCCTCAGCCATCTCCGGCAGGGCCCCGGCCAAACCTTCCCGCAGGCCCTGCACAAGCCCCTTCAGCAGTTCCCCGGCCGTGTTTCTTACTGTGGTCCCGGCCCCGGAAAGGGCCGTCTGCAGAGCCCGGATGAGACCGGACATGAGATGCCCCGCCGTCTCCGTCAGGCTCCGGGCCAGCGCCCCGGCGTCAAGCTGCGACAGGGCGTCCCCAAGGGTTTTGAGCAGATCCCCGGCGAACCGGCCGGCCGCTTCCGGAAAGCCGTTTTTCCCGGCTGCTCCCAGGGCACCGGATAACAGGCTCACCAGGCTTCCCGCAAACCCCTGAAGGGATGCCGCCGCTTCAGGAAGTGCATTCTCAAGGCCGGTCACCAGACCCCGGAGCAGGCCGGACATGGCGTCTGCGATGCCGGAGCCATTCAGGCCCTGCACCGCCCCCGTCATGGCGTCAAGCAGGGTGGAGGCCAGCTTTCCCGCGGCTTCGGTTACGCCCCGGGCCAGTTTTTCCGCCTGCAGGCTCTCGGAAAGAGACTGGATCAGGCTCCCCGTGAAGCCTGCCGCGGCTTCCCCGATCCCGGCCCCGTCCAGGGCGGAAAGCCCGCTCTGGATAGCCTGAAGGATGGACAGGGCAAGGCCGGAGGCGGATGCCCCCAGGCTGGCCATGCCCTCGGAAAGGGCTTTCATCAGGCTTTCACCGGTGCCCTTCAGGGCTTCCCCGGCCCCGGCCCACAGGTCCTCCCGGGACAGCATCCCGGTCACCTGATCCGCAAAGGCCTGAGCTCCCGTCAGCACCGCGTCCGCCGCCCCGAACAGGCCCCGGGTGAGTTTTTCCAGGAATTCCCCGGCTCCCTGAATCCGTACCTGCACAGCGGCGGCATCAAAATCAAAGGAGGACAGGGCTTCCGTCAGGGCGGCACAAACCGTCCCGGCGGCCCCCTCAATGCCGGAAAGGCCTGTGAGCACCGCATCCCCCAGGATCTGTCCCAGGGAAGAGAGGGCGGATACAGCCCCCGGGAGCACTTCCCCAAGGTCCTTCACCACCGTCTCTGTTAAGCCCTGAAAAACCCGTCCCAGGATCTCCCCCACACGCCCCGTGAGGTTCTTATCCCCGATGCCCTGAAACAGGGCGTCCAGGGAGCCAAGCAGGGAGGACAGCAGGGAACCGGCACCTGCCACGATCTGTTTTCCAGCTTCTTCCAGCCCCATCAGGCCCGTCTCCAGGCCGTTCACAAGGCTTTCCACTACGCCTGCCATGCCTGCTCCGGCGGCTTCCCAGTTTTCCCGCTGAAACAGCTGATCCAAAATGCCTGGCAGCACCTGAAGCTGCTTTCCGGCAGCGCTGAGCAGGGCGGCGGTAAGCTTTTCCAGAAAGGCCCCGGCGTTTTTAAGCCGCAGGCGGATCTTGCCTGCGTCCAGTTGGAGCCTGGAAAAGCCGGACGTAAGCTCCTTTTGCAGGTTGTCCCCAATCTTCCCCGCCATGTTTCCAAGGCCGGTGAGGCCCTGCAGCAGAGAATCCGACAGCTGCCTGCCAAGGCCTGCCCAGTCCGTCTCGCCGGCGGCCTGTATCAGGCCCTGCACCAGTCCCCCGAAGGCCCCCGTCAGGTCCGGCAGATGGGAGAGGGTGTAGGAAAGGGCGGAAACCGCCAGGCCGCCCAGAGCCCCCGTGATCTCCGGCAGCCTCCCGGAGATGGAATTCACCATCCCCAGAGCTGCCGCGTACAGGGTGTCCCCCACCTTTTCCATGCCGGCCGCGGCGGTCTGCATCCCCGTTTCCAGGCCCTGCAGCACCAGGTCGAAGAAGGGCGGCAGTGCACCGGATACCCCGCGGGAGACAGAATCAAAGAAGGAAACAAAGTTTTCTTTCAGCTCCGGCCCCATCTGCACAAGGGTTCCCGACAGCTCCCGCAGCTTTCCCCCCAGGGCTTCCGCCCCGGCTTCCAGGGCCAGGCCCATGCCGTTTTCCCGGTTCAGGAAGGCAGCGGACAGGCCCATGACAGAGGTCACGGCAAGCCCCAGGGGTCCCGTCATGCCCACGAGCATGGCCGAAAGGCCGGGGAGCAGGTTCATGACCCCCGCAAGGCCCAGACTTACCGGGCCCAGGGAGGCCGCAAAGACCCCCAGGTCCAGGGCGCCCCGCTTCATGGTCATATCCAGGCCGTTAAAGCCGTTCACCATCTCCTGAAGGCCCCCTATAATCCCCTCCGCGGGCACCGCCAGAATGGAGGCCAGGTCAATCTTGGACGTTTCCAGGGCGGAGTTCAGCAGGGTGATGCGCCCCTGAAGGTTGTCCAGCATAAGGGCGCTCATCCTGGCTGCCGTGCCGCCCTCCCGGTAGGCGTTATCTATACGGCTCAGGGTATTGCGGTAGGTCTCATCGTCTATGTCGATCAGGTCGGAGAGGGCCGCCATGCCGTAGGTGCCGGCCAGGGTCTGGGTGAACTTCAGCCGGTCCTGGTCCGACATATCTTTTGAGACATTTCGTAAGTCCTCCAGCACGTCCCGGAAGGACCTGGCCTTTCCCGTGCCCTCCTCAAAGAGGCGGATGCCGTGCTCCTCCATGTAGCTGACCAGCTTCACGTTGCTCTTGGACATGTTCAGGATGACGCGCTTCAGGGAATTGCCGGCGGCGGAGCCCTTGAGACCGTAGTCGGACATGAGGGCCAGGGCCGCTGCCATGTCCGTCATCTCATAGCCCATGCTGGCCGCAATGGGCCCGATTTTGGCCAGGCCCTCCCCCAGATCGTCCACGCTCAGGTCCGCTCCTGTGACGGAGGCGGCAAACAGGTCCACCACGGACTGGGAGAGCCGGGCGGCATCGTCAGGACGGCCCCCGGAAAAGGCCATGGCGGTATCCGCGATGTACCCCGCCAGGCGGGACATGTCATCTGTGCCGGCGATCTCCGCCAGCTGCACCACCGGGCCGATAAGATCCGAGATCTGCTGGTCCTTGAAGCCCGCCATGGCCAGGATGGTCATGCCCTCCGCCGCCTGCTGGGCCGTCTTGGAGGTGGAAGCGCCCACCTCCAGGGCCTTCTGCCGGAGCTGTTCAAAGCTCTCCTCCGTGGCCTGAGACAGAGCCTGCACCCGGCTCATGGTACTCTCAAAGGAAATGCCGGTTTCAAAGATGTCCTTCCCCAGATCCACCAGGGGACGGGTCACCATGCGGGTAAGGCCAAGGCCGCCCAATGCTGCCCCCAGACCCGCAAACTGCTTTTCCAGGCCGCCCACCGCCGCCGTCACGGAAGCGCTGTCCAGCCGGAAGGTGGCGTACAGTTCCCCCACGCTTATGCTCATCTCTCGTCCCCCCTTCTCTGTTTATGGATATGGATATCGATCTGGATATGGATATGGTCTTATCTGAATACTGTCTGTGCTCTTTATGCCTGGGCCTTAAAGAAGTCCGCCGCGGCCCTTCTGGCCCCGTCCTCGTCCGTGTCCTCCTGCCTTTTCCCCTCCCGCTGCAGCTTAAGTGCCACAGCTCCTGAGGGAGAGAGGTTGGACAGGAGCACCATGAAGCGGCGCCAGCTCATGCCACCGGCTTCCCTTTTCAGGTCCATGCCGTATTCCCTCTGAAAGTCCGCCTCCACCGCGTCCCAGATCTGCAGGAGGCTTATGCGTTTTTTGTCTTCCTCACGGCCCTGCGTCCGGTTTCATCGTCGTAGGCGGCGCCCTCCTCTTCCTCCTCCCCGCCCTGGGAAGCGGCGAAGATCCGGCCCATGAGCTCCTTGAGCTCCTCCGTGCTCATGCCCTGTTCGCAGAACCTGTCCACCGTCTTATGTCCGAACATGATGTCCGCGGCCCGGAAAACCATGAGGCCGGCCTCCTGCTCGCTCATGACCCCGCTGGCGCCCCCGGAGGCCCTGGCCAGCATCATGGGAACCATCATGGGGATCTCCGAGCGCACCTCCACATCCTCACCGTAAACCCGCACCCGGATGGTCTTTTCCTCCTTCTCCTGAAGGAACCGGTCAAAATCAATGTACTTTTCCATGTCTGCTCCTTTATGCTTTTATGCCGTCCGGTTTCTCCCCGGAGGCTCTCACCGTCTGTCCTTTTTTCCCGTCTCAGGTTTCCTATGGAAGCAGGGGGAGGTTCCCCTCCCCCTGCGGGTCAGTTTTTATCAGCCGCCCAGGGTATCCACCACTTCGGACACGTTGATGGCGCCGTCATCCCCGATGGTGATGACAAACGTCTTGGTGCCCGTGGCGTTGCCCAGCAGCAGCTGGGTGGGCAGGTCCGCCGTCACCTGGCCGTCCGCGCCCACCACCAGATGGCGGCCGGCGCTGGAGATGCCCTGGTTCTTAAGCACGCAGGCATCTGCGGCGCTGGCGGCGGCGGTGATGTCGCTGTCCTTGATGCGCGCCCAGCCCGGGGTGGCACTGTCAAAGCGGTAGGTATAACCCGTCAGGGTATCCACGTAGATGTCCCCGTTGTGGAGGGCATAGTCGCTGCTCTGCCAGGCGCTGGCAGGGGCGTTTTCCATGCTGGGGGCAACAGCGCCGGTAAACAGCTGGGTCTTGCTGTCGGCGGCAGCCTGAGCTGCCGTAATATCGCTGTCCTTTACCCGCACCCAGCCCGGGGTCTGGCTGTCAAAGCGGTAGCTGTAGCCCGTGGTGGTATCCACATACAGATCCCCGTCGTGCTTTCCGTAGTCCGCCGCCTCCCAGGTGCTGGCAGGGGTGGAGGCCATGGTGGGGGCAGAAGAGCCGGTGTAGACCTTGCTCTTGTCGTCCGCCGTGGCCTGGGCAGCAGCCGCGTTGGCCAGGGCCGCGGTGACATCCGTGTCCTTGACGATGGACCAGGAGTACTCGCCGCCGGACTTCATCCAGCGGTAGCAGTAGCCCGTATCGGTGTCATAGTAGAGGTCCCCCAGATGCTGATCCGCGATCTCCTCCTCGTCCCAGAGGTAGGCGGGCTCGTTCTCATCCGTGGGAACGCCGGGCAGGAAATAGGTGGAAATGGCGCCGTCAATCTCCAGCTGCATGGCGTTGAGACGGCCGCTCAGCTGATTGTCCGCGGCCTCCCGCAGGGCAACCTCCGTATCCATGGCCGTGTCAATGGCGGCGGTGATGCGGTCGTTGAGGGTTTCGTCCTGACCGAAGGCCAGTTTCAGGTTCAGCCCGTCAATGCGGGCGCCAAGGTCGGTATCACCCTTCTTGTAGTTGTAAAGAAGCCTGGTTTCCAATTGGCTTTGTCTCCTTTCGTTTCGGTCGTGTTGGGTTTGATTGTTCTTTTACTCTGTCCCTGGATT
>CAMOVR010000065.1 GCA_946627565.1 uncultured Clostridia bacterium | reverse complement strand
CCGATTGTGTCGGTTGTCTGCGATCCCTATGAACTGTGGAACCCGGAGACGGGCATGCTGGTGACCGGTGACAATGTGGTGAAGGTGGCGGGCAAACTGCCCTTTAAAAACACCATCTACCGGGAGTACGGCAAGCTGCCGAGACCCGTGCATGTGGAGTACTACCTGCAGGACGGCACCTTCATGATCTCCCAGGACTGCGAGTTCTCCCTGATGGGCGACTTCTCCCTGGATATGCCCCAGAAGTCCATGAAGTTCCGTGCCAAGTCCCTGTACGGCACCAAGTATTTCAGCGCCTCCCTCTTTGACGACCGCCCCTATACGGAATACAAGTCCTTTGTGCTGCGCAATTCCGGCAACGACTGCATGTTCACCCGTCTGGTGGACGGCTTTGAGTCCCGCATGCTGGATGCCTACGGCACCCAGGTGATTCACCAGGCCTGGAACCCTGTGGTGGTGTACCTGAACGGAACCTACTGGGGCCATATGAACATGCGGGAGCGTGTGGACCGCTTCTTTGTGGCCCAGCATGAGGGAATCCCCATGGATGAATCCAGCGGCATCACCATCCTGGAGGCATCCGGCTCTCTGAAGTACGGTTCCGCCACCGTCCGCCGGGAATACAAAAACATGATCGCCCGCATCAAGGCGGGGGATCCGGCCAAAGATCCGGCGGAACTTCAGTACATCCTGGACAACGTGGATGTGGACAACTATTTTGAGTATCTTGCCCTGGAGATGTTCGTGGGCAACTCGGATATCGGCAACATCCGCTTTTACAAAACCAGCCAGGAGGGCAGCAAGTGGCGGTGGATCTGGTACGATGCCGATTACGGCCTGTACAATTCCTCCTTCAACAGCCCCTGGTCCTATACCAAGGCCAAGGGCATGGGCGAAAAGGGCATTGACAACACCATTCTGCTCAAGCTCCTGACGGTGCCGGAGTACAAGGATAAGTTCCTGAGAAAATTCGGGGATATCTTCCAGACCTTCACCACGGATTTCATGCTGGAGCTGCTGGACTCTCTGGTTAAGATAATCCAGCCGGAGATGCAGCTGCACTGGGCAAGATGGGGCGAGTTCAACGACCCCTTCGTCATCGACGAAGTGCCCACCACCGCAGACGGTGCCTACCGCTACTGGGAAAAGCGTATACAGCGTCTGCAGAATACCATCCGCAAGCGGCCCAACCTGCTCTGGGGATTTGCCCAGGAAGCCTTCGCTCTTACGGATGAACAGATGATTGCCTATTTCGGACCGCGTCCGGTCATGCCGGAAGATGCTTATTAAAAGAATACAGGGGGTAGCCGTATGTCCCATGCCTATGCCGAATCCTTGTCTGTCAGGAACCTGCTCAGTTCAGATTCCAGCCTGTCCCAGTATTTCTCCGAGCAGTTTGCGTCCCTGACCCCAATGAAGGTCATCATTGCATTGCTCATGGGCCTCCTGGTGGGCCTGCTGGTGGCCTTTACCTATAAGAAGTGCTATAAGGGCGTGCTCTACAGCCCGAACTTCTCCCTGACCCTCATCATGCTGACATTGGTCACCACCCCGGTGGTCATGTGCATCAAGAGCGATATCTCCCTTTCCATGGGCATGGTGGGCGCCCTTTCCATTGTGCGTTTCCGTACTGCGGTGAAGGAGCCCCTGGATACCGCCTATATGTTCTGGGCCCTGACCATGGGCATTCTCCTTGGCGCGGAACTGTATGTGGTGGCCGTGGCGGTGGCCCTTGGCATTGCGGTGATCCTCTTTGCCCTGACCTTCGTCAAGTTCAGGACCCCCAATACCTACCTGCTGGTGGTGCACTATGACCAGGAAGTGGAGCAGGATATTGAGCGTCTGCTTAAGACCTCCGTGCGGGCAAGGCACCTCAGGTCCAAGACGGTGACCAGAAACAGCGCCGAGATGACCGTGGAAGTGCGGCTTGACCGGCCCCATGAACTGGTCAGCAACGTGCTGAACGTGGACGGCGTGTATGACGCCACCCTGGTCAGCTGCCAGTCGGATGCGGGGATGTGACGGACATGGCACTGAGCAGCCTGCCGCTGAGGCATGAACTGAAGTATTTTATCAGCCCCAAACAGTACCATCTGCTTTCCAGCGCCCTTGACCGGGTGCTGGAGCGGGATCCCAACGGGGATGAGAACAATGAGTACCATATCCGCTCCCTCTACTTTGATACGGTCTTTGATGACGCCCTGTTCGATAAGCTGGCGGGCGTGCAGGACCGAAACAAGTACCGGATCCGGATCTATAATTTCTCGGACAAAGTCATCAAGCTGGAATGCAAGAGCAAGTTCGGCACCCTGATTTCCAAGCGCTCCATTTCCATTCCCCGGGACCTGTGCGAACAGCTCATAGCCGGGGACCCGGCGGGGCTTGAGAATACCAGGTCCGGCCTTCTCAATGAGGTGTTCCGGGAGATGACGGTGAACCTCCTGCACCCTGTGGTGCTGGTGGACTATGTGCGGGAAGCCTACCTGCACCCCGCCGAGGAGGTGCGCATCACCTTTGACAAGCAGCTGCGGACGGGGTTACGGTCCCTGGATCTGTTCAATCCCATGGTACCCACCATTCCGCCCTTTGAACACGGCGAGATGATCCTGGAGGTGAAGTACAACCGGATGCTTCCCTCCTATATCCGGGATCTTCTCAGTACCTACTGCCCCAATGCCGTGCAGTCCGCCATCTCCAAGTATGTCTGGTGCCGGCGCTATGAAGAACTGGATCCGGATATGTAACTTGTAAGGTAAGGCGGGGGTGCGCTATAATGCTAACAGAGACACAGAGGGCTGATCTGGCCCGGGAACTTGAACGCGCAGGCGTCCCGACAATCGTGGATGAGCCCATGTACCGGCATACCTCCCTGCGCCTGGGAGGCCCGGCAGACCTGTTCTGCACGCCGGGGGATGAAAAGGGAATACAGCTGTGCCTTAAGATGGCAAAAGAAGCGGGACTGCCGGTGACCCTGGTGGGCCAGGGCAGCAACCTGCTGGTGAAGGACGGGGGCATCCGGGGCCTGGTGATGAAATGCGCCATAAACAGCATGGAGATCCGGGGAAATATCATGGAAGCCGGGTCGGGCTGCCTTCTGTCAAAACTGGCGGAGGAGGCAGCGAAAGCGTCCCTTTCGGGACTGGCCTTTGCCTCCGGAATCCCCGGAAGCCTTGGCGGGGCCGTGTATATGAACGCCGGCGCCTATGGCGGGGAGATCCGGGACGTGTTCCTCCGGGCCAGCGGTCTGACCATGGAGGGGGATAAAAAGGAACTGGATGCGGGGGATATGCAGTTTGACTACCGCTATTGCGCCCTGCAGGACCATCCCCTGATCCTCACCCGGATTACACTTGCCTTACACGAAGGCAGTGAAGCTGAGATCCGGGAAGTAATGCGGGAAAACACAAAAAAACGGCAGGAAAAGCAGCCGCTGAACCTGCCCAGCGCCGGCAGTACCTTCCGCCGGCCCCGGGGGGACTTTGCGGCAAGACTGATTGACGTGTGCGGCCTGCGGGGCCTTGCCTGCGGCGGTGCCCAGGTCAGTGAGAAGCACACCGGCTTTCTGGTGAACCGGGGCGGCACGGCGGCGGATTTCCTCACCCTCATGGACATGGTGCACAGCCGGGTGCTTCAGGAAACCGGGGTGGACCTTAAGCCGGAGGTGCGCATTGTGGGGGAGGACGCAGGGGAACAGCCCACATAAAACAACACATATACTCGTTATCGGAATGATCCGTAAAAACCGTATGTGGCGTCACGGTATATACGGAAATCGATCAAAAATCCGTTCCGGATTTTTGTGATTTCCAGTATAACAACAAAAGAAAAACAGACAGAGGGAAGGGGACAGGTGCATGAGGTTTCTGCTGCTGACGGGAATGAGCGGTGCCGGCAAGACGGCCGCGCTCCGGTTTCTGGAAGACATGGGCGCATTCTGCGTGGACAATCTTCCGCCCAATATGCTGGTCCGTTTCATGGAGAGCTTTGACTCGCTTCAGACCGGGACCACCCTGACAGCCCTGTCGGTGGACGTGCGTTCCCATGCCTTCTTTGATCCCCATGCGGTGGCCCAGCTCATGGTGGAGACCCAGTCCCTGGGCTATCAGATTGAGACCCTGTTTCTGGAGGCGTCGGATGACGTGCTGGTGTCCCGCTACAAGGAATCCAGACGTGACCATCCCCTGGCCAATGAACGGGTCTCCCTGACGGAGGCCATCTCCCAGGAGCGCAGTTTCCTGCAGCCCCTGCGGGAGACCGCCAGCTACCTGATTGACACCACCAACCTGCGCCTGCGGTCCCTTCAGAAGAAGCTGGAGGAGATTGTCAGGGGCGGGGAAGGGGAGGAGGGCAGGCAGCCCTTCCGGCTGGAAGTCATGTCCTTTGGCTTCAAGCGGGGTCTGCCCAAGTCCGCCGACCTGGTCTTTGACGTGCGTTTCCTGCCCAATCCCTTCTATATCCCGGAACTGTGCCGGCATACCGGCATGGATGAGGACGTGCGGGATTTTGTCATGAACAATGAAGTGACGCGGACCTTCATGGAGAAGGTGACGGGGATGCTGGACTTCCTGATCCCCCATTACCAGGAGGAGGGCAAGCACCGCATGGTGATTGCCGTGGGGTGCACCGGGGGCGCCCACCGTTCGGTGGCCATAACGGAGGCCGTGGGAGCCCACCTGAAGGAGATGGGCTATCAGACCATGATCACCCACAGGGATGTGGACGTGGAGCAGGCCCACTGGAAGTCCGGGACGGACCAGGACTGACGGGACGGTGCGGCTATGACGTTTTCCTCCAGAACCAAGGATGAGCTGGTCCGAACCCCCATGGACCGTTCCTGCTGCCTGATCTCCGAACTGGCGGCCATCACCCAGACCAGCGGCTCCCTGGGGTTTATGGGAGGCGGCCGGTTCACGGTGACCTATGAGGTGGAGCACGTGGGGGCGGCCCGGCGGATTTACCGCATGCTCAAGGAGGGTTTGCGGCTCTCCCCCAGCCTCCACGTGGTGGAACACAGGAGGCTTGGGGGACAGAAGACCTGCGTCATCACCGTCCGGGAGACGGATGCGCCCAAGCTCCTGACCGTCCTGGATATGATGGACGGCGGCATCCCCATGCTCAGACGCAGCGTGCCCAGGGGCCAGCTGAACCGGCAGTGCTGCCGCAGGGCGTACCTGCGGGGGGCATACCTGGGGGCCGGGTCCATGATGAACCCGGAAAAAGGGTATCTGCTGGAGTGGGTGGCGGAGGACGCCTCCCTGGCCCAGACCCTGGACAGGGTGCTGGAAAAGAGCGGGATCAGGCCCAGGGTAAGCGAAAGACGGGGCCAGCAGGTGGTGAGCCTGCGCAGCGGCCAGCCCATTGTGGATGTACTGGCCATGATGGGGGCTTCCCAGGCGGTGATGGAGATGGAAAATGTGCGCATCACCCGGCACCTGCGGGGGAACGCCAACCGGGCGGCCAACTGTGATATGCACAATACGGACCGGACCATGCAGGCGGCCCAGGCCCAGCTGGAGGCCATACGGGAGCTGGCGGAGGACGGTCTGGATAACCTGCCGCCGGCACTGAAAAGCATGGCGGAGATACGGCTTAAGAACCCGGAGCTTTCCCTGGAGGACCTGGGGGCCTGTATGGACCCGCCTCTCGGGAAAAGCGGGGTAAACCACCGTCTGCGGCGCCTGATGGCGCTGTGGGAAAAGAAGCATACAGGAGGTGTCCCCAGTGACCGAAAAGAAGATACAGTGGACTAGGAAGACCCCTTTGAGCCGTCAGGAGGCAGCCGGACTGGTGCACCTGGCGGACAGGTATGAGTCGGGTGTGTTTCTGCAGGGCGGGGACACCCTGGTGAATGTGAAATCCACCCTGGGTCTGCTTTCGCTGATGGCGGATGCGCCGCAGGAAGTGACGCTCATGGCCAGCGGGACGGATGAAGCGGAGGCCGCAGAAGCCGTCATGGAACTGTGCGGACGTCTTCTCAGACAGGAGGCAGGCCAGTGATGGGTGTGGTTTGTCTCCTGTTTTTTCTTGCCTGCGGCCTGTTTATGGTCCGCTGCCTTCTGCCCCGGCATCCGGTTCTGAACCGGATCTGGCTTGGACTGTGCCTGGGCCTGCTGCTGCTCATGTGGCTGCCGGCCCTGTTTGCATTTCTGTGGGGGTTTGGGATATATGCCCATATCGCCGCAGGCGTCAGTGCCTGCCTGCTGTGCGCTCTTTCGTATGTGCTGCGGGACCGGCAGGAGGCAAGGGCATGGGATGAAAGGGAAAGGCAGCTTTTCCATCAGATGCTTTTTGTGTGCCTTCCCCTGACGGTGCTGGGGGGATACCTTCAGTATACCCATACCCTCCGGGTGGACGAGTGGGGGAACTGGAACGTGGGCCAGAGCACCTACGGCGACCTGCCCATGCACCTGGCCTTTGTGACCGGGCTTAAGAACGCGTCATTTCCCCCGGAATATCCCTTTTTCCCGGGACAGACCCTGTCCTATCCCTTCCTGGCGGATTCCCTGTCCACCACCTTCTATCTTCTGGGCTGTTCCCTGCAGCTGTCCCTGATTCTGCCGGGCACCCTGGAGATGCTCCTGTGCTATATGGGCGTCATGGTGCTGGCAAGGGATATGACGGAGGGAAAGGGACGGGTGATCCTGGCCGCCCTGCTGTTTTTCTTAAACGGCGGTCTCGGGTTCCTGTACGACTTTGACCAGGCGGCCGGGTATGCGCCTGACGGATCCCTGGAGGTGATGGACCGGCTCAGGTTCATTCTGGAGGGGTACTATAAGACACCCACCAACCAGCCGGACCCCAATAACCTGAGGTGGAGCAATATCATTGCGGACCTGCTGATCCCCCAGAGAACCCTGCTGGGGGGCTACTGCATGGCGATTCCCTGCCTGTACCTGTTTTACTGCGTGTTTTCGCCGGAAAAGCGGGGGGAAAGGGGCGGCCTGCGGGGGCTTGTGCTGCTGGGCATCTGGGCGGGCCTTCTGCCCCTGATCCATACCCACTCCTTCCTGGCACTTGCCCTGGCCTCGTTTGGGGGAATGGTGTATGACCTGCTCCATGAACAGGACAGGAAAACGACACTTCGAAAATATCTTCTGTACGCGGCCATAGCCGGGATCCTGGCCTGCCCCCAGCTGTTCGGGTTTACCTTCCGGCAGGTGTTTGAAGCCAGGGAAGTGCGGCAGGGAAGTTTTCTTACCTTCCAGTTCAACTGGGTGAATAACCCGGGCGGGGAGGGCATGCGGGACTTCTATGTGTGGTTCTATGTGAAGAATATCGGCATCCCCTTCCTGCTGCTGCTCCTGGCCGCCTTTGAAAAGCGGGACAGGTGGCGGCGGATTCTCTCCACGGTGCTGCCCATTGTTCTGGCGGCGGAGCTCATCCGCTTCCAGCCCAATGAGTATGACAACAATAAGCTCCTTTACCTGGCCTATCTTCTTTCCTGCATGGTGATCTCGGATTACTGCGGGGAGCTGTATAACCGCCTGTCGGGGCTTCGGAGCCGGAAGGTTCTCTGTGTCCTCATGGTTCCCGTCTTTTTCCTCTCCGCTGTCCTGACCCTGTGGCGGGAGGCGGTGTCCAGCTACCAGGCGTTTAATGCGGAGGC
The DNA here is from genome assembly GCA_946627565.1 of uncultured Clostridia bacterium. Classification (GTDB taxonomy): domain Bacteria; phylum Bacillota; class Clostridia; order Christensenellales; family Aristaeellaceae; genus UBA2943. Next base: position 10,801 of record CAMOVR010000065.1, on the reverse strand, counting down.
GGTGGAGGCCGGGTTCTTTGTCCGGGATGAGACGGAGGAGGATGCGGTGTTCCTGAGCGGTACCCAGCACCTGAACCCGGTTTCCTCCATCGCCGGGAGAAGGACGGTGTGCGGGCCGGACCTGTGGCTGTACTGGCACGGCATCGATACCCTGGAGCGCAAGACGGATATCGCCCTGTTTCTGACGGATGCGGAAGGAAACAAAGAGGTTCTGAGTAAGTACGGGGTTGACTATATCTATGTCTCAAGCTATGAGCGCTCAAGCTATGCGGTGGACTGGGACGGCCTTGATCAGATCGGCGATATCGTCTTTGAAAACGGCGAGGCCACAGTCTACCGGGTCAGGGATCTGACAGAGGAAAACGAAGAGACTGAAGAAGAGACCCCAACAGATGGGAAAGGGACGGTGGGGTGACCATGGAGCGTTTTATCCGCTACTCCCTGGAACACAGCCGGGATATCCGGATCATATACATGACCGGCACGGGGATCCGGCAGGTCACGGCCACAGTACTCAATCAGGAGGGGGACGTCATCACCCTGAAGGTCAGACGGCCCGCCGGGGAAATCCGGATCCGTACCCAGGACGTGCTTTCATGCGATTATGCAGGGAAGGACGAGGGCCTGGAATAAAAGGACAGAGAATATATGAAAGATATGCAGGAAAATCCGGAAAGGCGTATCCCGGTGCGCTTTCCCGAAATGACCGTGGACAGGCCGGACCGGGGCGCCATGGCCCTGGCGGGGAAGGTCGCGGTGGCTGTCAATACCCTTACAATCCAGCCCCTGCTTCAGGACGGCTGGCGGGACATGCAGGTGCTGGCGGACGGGGAGCTGACGGGCATCCTGGACGGCGACGAGGGGAAAGAGGAGCTTGACAAAGTCAGGGAAAAAATGAACCGGGCGGGCCCGGTGCGCACCCTGACGGAAACCTTCCGGCAGATGCGGGAGGCGGATACCTGCAAGGCCCTTATCTTTTCAGGCAGGTCCGGAGAAAAGACCCAGATCGTCCTCTCCTTCCGGGGCACCACCAGGCGGCTGTTTGACTGGATCTCCAACCTGCGCATGCAGCAGGAGGCGGGGGTGCACCAGGGCTTTCTGGAACTGACGGAACAGGTGCTGATCCGGGAGAAGGACATACATTTTCCTCAGGCCGCCGCCCGGATGGGGAAAAAGGATCTGACGCTGCCGGAAATCATAGAGGCATGCCGGGAAAAGGACAGCGGATACCGCATCATCCTGGTGGGCCACAGCCAGGGCAGCGCGGTGGCCCAGCTGTATATGGAGTCCCTGCTGCACCGTCAGGTGAGACGGGAAAACATCACGGGGATCTGCTTTGCATCCCCCTCTGTTTTCATCTCCCCCGGCACCGCCGGGCCCTATCCCATGGTGCACATCATAAACAGTGATGATACCGTGCCCCATATGGGGGCCAGGTGCCATCTGGGCAGGCTTCTTCTGTGCCCTGCGGACCGGGAACTGAGGAAAACCTGCTACGCCTGGGGGCAGACAGAGGAAGAGGTGGAAGCCCGGATGCTGGTCAGGTCCATAACGGGCCGCATGGTGAACACCGGCAGCGATATCCTGGTGTCCATGGCATATCTGCGCATTCTGGAGGAGGAACCCATGGGGGTCCTGTCCCTGGGGCTGCAGTCCATGGGGTACCCGGCCCTGCACCTGCCGGAACAGATGAGCGGACGGCTGGATGCATCCGCAAGGCGGCTTCTGGACAGAGCCCTTCAGTATGCCGCAGACGCCTATGAGGGGCTGTTTGGGCGGGAGATCCGGGAAGCTGACCTGGTGGAAATCATGCTGGACATTAAGCGCATCACGGAGAAAACCGGCATGGCAGCCTATGCCCGGGCTTTCGGGGAACTGTGCATGGAGCCCCACCGGATCCACCGGGAGACGGGGGAGAAGGAAGCGGCGTACAGCTATATTGCCAGATACAGGACCGGGCGCCTTATATGGACGGATGACGAAAGGTTCCTCAAGGACAGAAACACGGAAACGGGCCTGAACCTGATTGGAGACATATAAAAGATGGCAGACGAAAGACCCCTGGCGGACCGCATGCGGCCCAGAACACTGGATGCATTTATCGGACAGAGACACCTTCTGGCCCCGGGCAGGCTGCTGAGGCGGGCCATAGAGGCGGACCGGATGACCAGTTCCATTTTCTACGGCCCTCCGGGCTGCGGCAAGACCACACTGGCATCCATCATAGCGGGGCGGACGAAGTCCAGGTTTGTTCAGTTAAATGCCGTCACCAGCGGCGTGGCGGAGGTCCGGGAGGTGATCCGGGAGGCGGAGGAGGCAAGGCGCATGTACGGCCAGGCCACCTACCTTCTGCTGGATGAGTGCCACAGATGGAACAAGGCCCAGTCCGACAGCATCCTGCCGGCCATTGAACGTGGCATCATCCGGCTGATCGGATCCACCACCGAAAACCCCATGATCTCCATGACCCCGGCTATCGTCAGCCGGTGCCGGGTCTTTGCCTTTGAGCCCCTGTCGGAGGATGACGTGATGCTGGCCATGCGCCGTGCCCTCACGGATAAAGAAGACGGATACGGGAACCTTTCGGTCCAGGCGGATGAGGATGCCCTGCGGCATATCGCCAGAATCGCCAACGGGGACGTGAGAAGCGCCCTGGGGGCGGTGGAACTGGCGGTGCTTACCACCCCCATGGACAGTGATGGCCGGGTGCATATTACACTGGCCACGGCGGAGGAGAGCATCCAGAAGCCCATGCTCCGGTGCGACGAGAGCATGTACTACGATATGCTCAGCGCCTTCTGCAAGTCCATGCGGGGCTCCGACAGCGACGCGGCCCTGGCCTGGTTTGCCCGTCTGATCTACGCGGGGGCGGATCCCAGGCTCATTGTGCGGCGGATCATTGCCCACGCCAGCGAAGATGTGGGCCTGGCCAATCCCACCGCCATGCTGCAGGCGGCAGCCGCCATGACGGATCTGGAAACCGTGGGCATGCCGGAGGCAAGGCTGCCCATTGCCCAGGCCATCATTGCGGTGTGCGAAAGCCCCAAGTCCAATGCGGTCTCCTCCGCGGTGGACGCGGCCTTTGCCGATGCGGAAAAGGGCGGGTACGGCCCGGTGCCGGTGCACCTGAGGGACACCCACTACAAGGGGCATGAGCGGCTGGGCAGCGGGGACGGGTACAAATATCCCCATGACTATCCCCATCACTGGGTCAGCCAGAATTACATGCCCCCGGAGGTGCAGGGCAGGGTCTATTACCGTCCCACGGAAATGGGGCATGAGGATGCCATCCGGAAAAACCACCTGATCAGGGACGAGTGGAAGAAGGGAAAAACGTGAGAAAACTCGCTGCGCTTCTGTGCCTGTGCATGCTTTTTTCAGGCTCTGCCCTGGGAGAAGGCCATGTGACCCTTGAGCCCCTTCTTGGCGGGGAGATCGTCCGGGTGTATGAGAGCAGGACCCTGGACTTTTCCGTGGAGCGCTTCAGCCATGACGGGGCAAGATGCTATATGACCCGGATCTGGATGCAGGATGAGGCGGGACAGATCCAAAAGGGCATGTCCAGGTGGGGAAAGCAGCTTCAGTACCCGGGGGACATGGCCAAGCGCCTTAAGCCCCTGCCCATGGTGGCCATAAACGGCAGCGGGTTCATCTCCCCTGTGTACCCGGATATCCCGGAAAACTATCCCGGGAAGAACCGGGACTATTTCTATACCTCCTGGGGCTCCCTGGTGGTCACGGGCGGGGAGGTGCTCAGAAACCTTGAGGGCGTGCCCTTCTACGGGGTCACTCTGGAGGAGGATGGGCTTCACATGTACGCCGGGGCGGACAATGAAGAGGTGCTTACGAAAAATCCCATCCACACCTGGTCCTTCTACGACGGCTGCGTTCTGGTGGAGGGAGACACGTCACCGGTGGATGAAACCTGGAAATTTGCCCAGGAGAGGAACCTCAGGACCATCCTTGGAAAGACGGAGGACGGGAACGTGTTCATCCTGACGGTGACGGAAAAGACGAACAAGGGCCTGTCCCTTATTGCCTGCGCGGACTTTCTGCTTGAACAGGTGCGGCCGCTCTGGGCCTTTAACCTGGACGGTGGCCCCTCGTCCACCCTGCTCATCCGGCCTGAGCCCGGAAAGGTCATGAAGACCGTGAGCGGCAACGGGGTCAGAACCATGGACATCCTGGGATTCTGCGAAGGGGAGGAGGAGTAACCATGCGCGTGGGAAAACAGCAGATCAGCCGGCAGAACCTGGATATCCGCAAGACCACCTTTCTGGCGGTGGTGATCAACAGCATGCAGATCCTCATGATGCTCCTGATCCTGCTGGACCTGCTGGTGCTTGAGCCCACCCATTCCGGGACGGTCAGGGTCATTGCCCCCATCGCCTTTTGCGTGGTGGCCGGGGGCGCCGTGGTGGATATCTGGGATGCCCTGGCCCAGAGAAGGGTGCTGGGGCAGATTGAGGATATGGACGCCACCATTGAGGACCTGGAGAAGCTGAACAACACCATCCGGTCCCAGAGACACGACTTTTTAAACCATCTGCAGGTGGTCTACAGCCTCATGGAGATGGAGGAATACGGGGAGGCGGGGGACTACCTGGAGAAGGTGTACGGGTCCATAACCTCCCTGGGCCGGGTGCTGCGCACCGCAAATGCCCCGGTCAATGCCCTGCTTCAGGCCAAGCTTTCCGCCTGCGAGGCCCAGAAGATCCGGGTGGAACTGCATATCCAGAGCCGCTGGGAAAACCTGCCCATGCCCGGCTGGGAGATGTGCAAGGTGCTGAGCAACATCATCGACAACGCCAGGGATGCCCTCACGGAGGTGGAGGACAGGAAGCTCAGCATCACCCTGACGGAGGATCTGCACGCCTTCCGCTTCTCGGTGGCAAACAACGGCCCCATGATTCCCCTAAAGAGCCGGACGGCCATCTTCAGCCCCGGGGTGACGGGCAAGGGCAGCGGCCACGGCATGGGACTGTATATTGTGCAGCAGACCCTGAAAAAGTACGGAGGGGATATCCAGGTGGAGAGCAGCCCGGAGACCACCTGCTTTTCCGGGTTTGTGCCCAGGGAACTGAAAACGGAGGAGGGCTGAGATGGACAGGGAGGAGATCAACGCCCTGCTGCTGGAGCGGCTCAGCTGGGTGCTTTCCCAGAGGGAACCCATAGCCACAGAGGATGACCTGAAAAATCTCATGCAGGGGGGCCTGACGCGGGACGAAGCCATGGGGATTTTCCTTATGACCGCCATGGACCTGGATATGGAGGAGATGGAGGCCCGTGAGATCTACCACCGGTATCTGCCCCGTATGCTCCGGGAAATGACGCCTGAGACAGTGAACCGGGATCCTTATGTGCAGGCCATGTCAGGCCTTTCCGGCGAGATGGAGGGCAGAATCCTGACGGAGGATGCCATAGCGGCAGGGGAGATCTTTCTTCGGGGTGATATGCAGGTGGACCGGGACGGCCGGGTGCTGCCCCCCGTCGGGTACAGCCTCTCTGAGATCCGGTATCCTGCCATGGGGGATGAGGACGGCAGCTGGATGTCCTGTGAGCCCTTTGAAATCGCAACGCTCAGGCCAAAGGCGGAGGAGGCAGGGGGCAAAGTGGTTTCCCTGGGCCTTGGCCTTGGGTACTATGCCTTCCATGCCCTGCTTAACCCCAATGTGACGGAAGTCATCTGCGTGGAGCGGGATGAGGGGATCATCCGGCTGTTTGAAAACCATCTTCTGCCCCGTTTCCCCCGAAGGGAGCGGCTTTCCATCCTGCATATGGACGCCTTTGACTATGTCCGGGAAAGGCTTGGGGAAGACCTGCCGGATACGGTGATGGTGGACCTGTGGCGGGATGCCGGGGACGGAACGGAGCTGTATGAGCGCATGAAGGCCCTGGAGACAGCCGGACCCCGGTGGCAGTACTGGATTGAGGACATGATCCGCTACTACCGCAGCGCCCGGGCCTGACGGAAAGGGATGCACAGGCTGTGGATAATATTTCGGGTTATCCACAGGCAGTGGAAATCCGGGTCTGTGCATGGCCTGTGCATAGCGAAAATACGAAGAAAAGCAAGCAACTGCAACAAAAAAACCCCGGAACCCTGCCTTATCCACAGAGGGGCTGTGGATGAAAAAAACGGGGAAACCGGGCTGATTCCTGAGGAAACATGAACAGGATTTCCACAGTTATCCACAGCATATCCACAGAAAGCAGGAAATCCACAGGACACAATAAAAGAGCAGAAGGACCGGCATACCCGGTTCCTCTGCTCTTTTGTCTTTCAGACGCTTACTCTTCCTCGTCCGCTTCCTGATCGCTTTCCAGGTAGCCCCTGGCAACGGTGATGAGGCGGTTTTCCAGTTCTTCATCCTCAATGGGGACAAACTCGTCAAATTCCTCGCCGTTCTCGTCCGTGAAGGAGTTGACCTGCATGACGAAACAGTCGACCCCGTCGGCCGGAGGCATCTCTTCCGCCTCCTCCTCGGTGTCATAGTCCGCCACAATGGCGTATTCCTGGCCGTTATAGAAGAAGTAGTCGACGATCTGCATGAGCATCACGTTGCCTTCATCGTCCGTAACCTCCAGAAGGTCCGGTTCCTGCTCTTCTCTAAAATCTTCCCTCTCCATGGTGTGCTTCTTCCTTTCGCTTTGTTGCCGTGTTGTATCTATGTCCATGCCGCCTGAGGCGGTATGCACGCTTTGTTGCGGATCCGTCTTTATTTTTCCTTCGGCGTCAGTTTCTCCCGGGATCCGTCCGGGCGCTGGATGACCACGCCGTCCAGCATGTTCTTCATGCCCTCCCGGAAATCCCGGAGGTATTCCTGGCGGAGAGCCGCCTGTTCCTGCTTTTCTTCATCCGTCAGCCCTTCTGTGCGCTGCTTGGCGGCAAGGGCGTTGATCCGGAGTATCTTTTCGTGTTCCATAGGTTATTTCTTCACTGCTTTCTGCTTTGTCCTGCCGTGCCGCCTGCCTCGCCCGGCCTTCTTTTCCACCCGGAAGGTGCGGACAAAGAAGCGCAGGGTGCAGATGAGAATGGTCAGCAGGCAGAGAATGAGGAGGGAGTATGCCAGGAGACGGTTGCCCCAGCGGTCCACGCCAAATTCGCTGAGTACCGCAAGGCCCACGGCAATTGCCGTCAGGATCCATAACAGACTGGTTTCCCCTTTGCCCTGGCCTTTCAGGCGGCGTGACCAGACCGTGAGGGAGATGAGGACCATGAGGAGGGCCAGAACCTGCTGGATGCGCACAAAGTGCACCACCATATGGCCGTCATCCTTCAGGGATTCCAGGAAGGACTGAAGGGTGCCGTACAGTGTCATGCACAGCAGCAGCAGGTCCCCTTCGTGGGGATGGCCGTGATGGGAGCGGGAGATGTACAGGAGAATAAGGAAAACCACCAGGGCGCCAATTGCCTCATACAGGAAGACGGGATGCAGGTATTCCCCGTAGTAGGACGAAGACAGGGGCGGGATCCAGGATCCGGTTACCGCCCTGCCGTCCCCAACACCCGTGCCGTACTCCGCAAGGCGGGCGACAAGTGCTCCCAGGGGAAAGCCCAGGCCCACGGCGTCCAGCATGAGGGGCGCGGAAAGGCGGCAGACTTTCGCGGTGAGAACGGCTCCAGCGCAGGCACCGGCAAAGGCGCCGCACATGGAATATCCCCCGTCCCAGAACCTGAGGGCCAGCACCGGCTCTGACAGGGTGGTCAGGTAGTAGGTGCAGTTGGCCAGGACAAAGAAGAGGCGGGAGAAGAACCAGACGAAGGGGATGAGGATGACGCAGAAGGTGAGCCTGACCTGAAGGGACAGTCCTCTTGCCCTGTACAGGTACTGGCCGCCGCATGCAAGGCCTGAGAGCAGGGCCAGGGTCACATACAGGCCGTAGGGGGTGAAATGCAGGAGTTCTTCCATTCGCATCTGCCCCTCTTACTCCATTTCGTCAAGGCCGTAGTCCACGGCGGTGGCAAAGTAGATGATGTCGCTGACGGAGCGCTCGGCCTCGTAGGATTTGGCGGAATAGTTTTCCCGGTTGAAGACCATGAGGGCACTGTTGCCGCCGTCCAGGTTGTATGCCTGCTGGCAGCCCTGCTCATGCATGAACTTTGCCATGGTTTCCACCGTGCAGCCGTCCGATCCGTCGCTGCCCCGGCCGTCCACCACCACCAGCAGGTATTCCAGGGGGCCGATTTGCCCGATGCCACAGCGGGGTTCAGGGCGCCGGATGTTGTAGTTGTACTTTTCCGGCATTTCCTGCAGTTCCCCGTCTATGACCAGGGCAGGGCCGAAGTTGAAGACGTTGACCAGTTCCAGATCGCTTTCCACCAGTTCCTTGAGCTGGTCGGCGTTGGATTTCACAAGAATGTGGAAATCCCCGTTCCCGTCGATGATGAGCATGTCCCGGCTCTTCAGGGGCTTTTTTCTGTATACTTCCGCCATGCGGACCACGTAGCCGCCCTCTTCATTGCCGTAGTAATCCCCGCCTATGGCCACCACGGCGTTGTTGGCCCGGGCCAGGGTGGAGATGCGGTTGGTCTTCTTCTTGCCGAAGGGAGCGGACAGGGCAGTCCTCAGCTGGCTGGGGTCAGCGATTTTCACCCTTGCCACGTTGAACTGGGCTTCCCCCACCATGACCCGCTCCATTTTGACGCTGATGCTGGGATCCTCATAGCTGTCCTCCGTGTAGAGGGCGGGATCCGGCCTGTGGCCCGGGGTAAAGTCGATGGGCAGGGGTGAAAAAGCTGCTTCTTCTGAGGCTTCTCCGAAAGCCCGGGTGAGGCCGGAGGAGCAAAGCAGGAGAAAGACCAGCATAAGAGGAAGGATGCGGCGCAGGGTATGGTCAGAGAAAATCATATTCATCGTCAACCCCTTCATTCAGGTATTCTTTCTGGGCCTCTTCCAGAATGCCGGCGCTGGGCACGGCCCGGGCGAAGCCCAGAAGCAGCAGGATCAAGAGAAGAAACAGGGCTACAAGCCGTCTCATCTGCCTGCCCCCCTGCCTTCCTGCTGCTTATCCCCGTTTTTTGCTCCCCGGAACACCCACTTTTCCTGCAGGCGGTAGGAGAGGAAATACAGCAGGGTATCGCAGATCAGCTTGGCCAGCCAGCGGGCCATGCCAAGAGAGGTCAGTCCCAGGACACCCAGATTGGAAAGGATGATGATCAGGACGCAGACCAGGGCATAGCGCAGGGCGCAGATCAGGTTGGAATCCCGGCTGCCCCGGATCCGGAAGACCAGGGACTTGTTCATGAAGAAATTGCATGTGGCCGAGGCAACGCGGGCCAGAATGCCGGAATACCAGATGAGCTGTGCCGGATGCTTCATGCCCAGAAGGGGCAGGAAAACGCCGTTGAGCAGACCCGCCAGCACCTGGTCGATGATGACGCATACCAGGGAGGAACCCATGAAGCGCAGAAAACTGCCCAGGATGAGTTTGTAGATGCGCCAGCTGTCCCGGATGGGGTGGAAATGGGTGCCCTCATTCCCGTTTTCATAGACGGTCTCTATGGTGACGGGGATCATGGGGATGCCCTGCCTTGCGCAGGTGATGAGGACGTTCATCTCATACTCGTAGCGGTCCCCTTCAATGGATTCCATCAGGGGAAGCAGGGAGGCCCGGAAGGCCCTGAGACCCGTCTGGGTATCCGGCAGCCATTTTCCGTAGCACAGGCGGAAAATGACGGAGGTCATGCGGTTGCCAAAGCGGGACTTGGGGGGAACGTGCTCCAGGGAAAAGTCCCGGCTGCCCAGGTACAGGGCATCCTGGCCGTTAAAGAGCTGCTCTGTTACGGAAAGGCAGTCCGCCACTTTGTGCTGGCCGTCCGAGTCGGCGGTGAGCACCGCTTCCACGTCCTTTAAGTGCTCCCGGATATGGGCATAGCCGGTTTTCAGGGCGACCCCCTTGCCGTGGTTCACGTCGTGGTGAAGCACGGTGCATCCGTCGTCTTCCAGGGCCTGAAAGATGTGCTGGAAGTCGGGGCCGGACCCGTCGTCCACGATGATCCGGGTGGCAAAGCCGGCTTCCTTCAGTTCCCGGCCGTAGGCGATGAGACGGTCATCCGGTTCAAGGGAGGGGATCAGAATGGCAGTATGGGAAAGTTGTTCAAGCTGCATAAGTCACCTTTGTCTGTATATAGTACATATTGGGATCCGCGTATTTCAGGGTTCCTGACGGATCAGGTCGGCAGGGACGGCACCGGTCAGACGGATCAGGTCCTGAGGGCTCAGGAGCACCTGGCAGCCCCGGACACCGGCAGACACCGAGATGGTTTCAAGCTCGGCGGCTTCCGCCTGGATCAGGGTGGGGAAGGGCTTTTTCATGCCGATGGGGCTGCATCCGCCCCGGATATATCCGGTCAGGGGCAGCAGATCCTTCAGGGGCAGCATGGAAACACTCTTGTGCCCGCTGGCTCTGGCCACCTTTTTCATATCCAGCTCCGCTTCCACCGGAATGACACATACCAGATGCCCGTTTCTGTCATCATTGAGCACCAGGGTTTTGTAGACCATAACCGGGTCAAGTCCGGTGAGGGCAGCCACCGCTTTTCCGTCGAAGTGTTCATCCCCCGCCTCGTAGGACCGGGTTTCATAGGGAATCTTCCCGGCGTCCAGATGGCGGAGTACGTTTGTCTTTACGGCTTTTGCCATAGATACCTCCATGGGCAATTTTGCCCGATACAATATAGCACAAAGACCGGGGATTGAAAACAGGAGGAGACACAAGGGAAAAGATTTCCAAAAGATTTCAGGCTTTTTTCACAGTTCGGGCGGGGGATGTTCAGGCAGGCTTCAGACAGTATTCC
>CAMOVR010000064.1 GCA_946627565.1 uncultured Clostridia bacterium | reverse complement strand
GCACCACGTCCAGAAGCACCCGGATGCCCATCTCATGGGCTTTGTTCACCAGGTATTTCAGATCGTCCGGATATCCGAAGCGGCTGGAGGCGGCATAAAAGCTGCTGACCTGATAGCCGAAGGAGCCGTAGAAGGGGTGCTCCATGATGGCCATGAGCTGGATGGTATTGTACCCGTCATCCTGGATGCGGGGCAGGATGTTGTCGGCAAACTCCCGGTAGGTGGCGATCCGGTATTCCTCGCTGGCCATGCCGATGTGCGCCTCATAAATCAGGGGCGCTTCATCACAGCGGAAATCCTGATCCGTCCATGCATAGGGCTCTTCGTCGTCCCAGACTTCGCAGCACCAGCTCTGGGTCACCCAGTCCTGGGTCACCCGTCTGGCATAGAGGGGCACATGCTGGGTCAGCTGATCCCCGTTGCGCACGATGGTCAGCACCCGGCTTCCCTTGTGCAGGGTATCCCCGGGCAGGAAAAGTTCCCAGTTCCCGTTGTCAAGACGCTGCATGGGGTTAGCCACCCAGTGCCAGCCATTAAAATCCCCTGTCAGATACACCTGGTCCGCCGCAGGTGCCCATTCCCTGTATACCCAGCCATCCTTGAGCTTGTGAAAACCGTACCAGGCATGGGCATTGGCAAAATCCTTCAGGGTCTTTCCCTCTTCCAGAATCTGCTTCTTCTTGCTGCTTAAGCGTTCCATGCGCAGCTTGAGGTCTCCCTCAAATGGGACCAGTTCCGGGTGCGTTTCAAGAATATGCAGCATATACATCCACCTCATTCAGTTTTTTTCCTTGTTTCACTCCTGCCTCAGACGCACCCTGGGAGGAATATCAGATTTGCATGAGGTTCCCACAGTGCCCGGCAGACGCTTCCATCGTGAAGATTGTACCCGAGGGAAGTGGGACTGTCAATTGAAACGGGAATATATCCGCCCCTGCAGCCCCAAAACCCTTCTTTCCTTTTCCCGCCCGGATTGCTATACTGGCAGACGCTGAGACCCCGGCTGGATGATCTGCACGCAGAGGCAAAACGGAGCCGCCGGGTGAAGGCACCCCTGAACAGAGTTTTCTTCTTATATGTTTAAGCCTGAAACCACAGGGCATCATGCGAAGCAATCGGGAAAGGAACGTTTTATGCGTCAGATTTTTCCACTTACGGACGGATGGGAAATGCGGCCCGCCGATCAGCAGGAATGGCTGCCGGCGGTGGTTCCGGGTTCCGTCTACGGCGACCTTATGGCAAACAGCCGGATGCCGGACCCCTTTTACCGGGACCAGGAGGACATCGCCTATAGTCTCATGGAGCAGGATTACGTCTACCGGAACATATTTACCCTGACAGAAGATGCGCTCAGCGCCCGGGAACTGCGCCTGGTTCTGGAAGGCGTGGACACCCTGGCGGACATTTCCGTCAATGACCAGTTTCTTCTGTCCACCGAAAACATGCACCGGCCCTACAGCGTGGATATCTCCTCCTGTGTCCATGAGGGCACAAATACCCTGACCATTCTTTTCCATTCCCCGCTTCAGGCCGTATATGCCATGGCAGAGCGGGGCATCCCGGGTTCTTCCGATGCTGTGGACGGTTTCCCTGCCCTGCGCAAGGCCCACTGCATGTTCGGCTGGGACTGGGGTCCCCGTCTCCCGGATGCCGGACTGTACCGCCCGGTCTATCTCTGGGCCGTCTCCCAGCCCAAGCTGAGCAGCGTCCTCATCCGCCAGGCCCATGCAGAGGATACAGTAACCCTGCACCTGACGCCGGAGATGGATATCCCCTCCGGCGTAACCGCCCATGGCCTTTCCGTACACTATACCCTCCGGGACCCGGAGGGGAAAACCGTCTGTGAAAGCAGCGAAGGCCATCTGTCCGTCAAAAACCCCGGTCTCTGGTGGCCAAACGGCTACGGAAGCCAGCCCCTGTATACCCTGCGGGCGGACCTGTACAGTGAAGACGGGGTGCAGATCGACACCTGGGAGAGGCGCATCGGCCTGAGAACCTTCTCCATCCGCCGCACCAGGGACGATATGGGGGAGAGTTTCGCCTTTACCGTCAACGGAACAGACATCTTTGCCATGGGCGCCGACTATATCCCGGAGGACAATCTCCTGGGACGGATCACCCCGGAGAGAACCCGCCGTCTCCTGGAAGATGCCGTGGGCGCCAACTTCAACTGCATCCGGGTCTGGGGCGGCGGATACTATCCGGACGATTTCTTCTTTGATATCTGCGATGAACTGGGCCTGCTGGTCTGGCAGGATTTCATGTTCGCCTGTGCAGCATATGAGCTGACGCCCGCTTTTGAAGCCAATATCCGCTCGGAATTTTCCGCTGTCATCCGCAGGCTGCGCCATCATCCGTCCCTGGCACTGTGGTGCGGCAACAACGAAGTGGAGTCTGCCGTGGCCGACGGCTGGTGGAAGAACACCCTGACGCCTGCCCTCCGGGCGGATTACATCAAGATCTTTGAATACATTCTCCCCCAGATGACCGGCGTCCTGGATCCGGACAGGCCTTACTGGCCCTCCTCCCCCTCCTCCGGCGGCTGCCTGGATGAGCCCTCTTGCGAGAGCCGCGGCGACAGCCATTACTGGGACGTTTGGCACGGTGACAAGCCCTTCTCAGATTACCGGAAGCACTTTTTCCGCTTTGTCTCCGAGTTCGGTTTCCAGTCCTTCCCGGACCTGAAGACCATTCAGAGCTTTACGGAGCCCGGTGACAGAAACATCTTTTCCTATGTCATGGAGCGCCATCAGCGCAACCGGTCTGCCAACGGCAAGATCCTCAACTATATCTCTGCCACCTACCGCTACCCCGCCTCCTTCCCCATGCTGATCTATGCTTCCCAGCTCCTGCAGATGGAAGCCATCCGCTGCGGTGTGGAACACTGGCGGCGCCACCGGGGCGTGTGCATGGGAACACTGTTCTGGCAGCTCAATGACTGCTGGCCGGTGGCCTCCTGGAGTTCCATCGACTACTACGGCCGCTGGAAGGCCCTGCACTATGATGCCAGGCGTTTCTTTGCCCCTGTCCTTCTCTCCTGTGAGGAAACAGGCCTGCACACCATGCGCACCAACGCAAACGACCAGAAGCCCCTGTCCTCCGTGCCCAGGGAAGCCCGCCTGAACATATCCAATGAAACCAGGTTCCCTGTTGAAGCTGAGGTTGCCTGGGAACTCCGGGACCCCCTGGCCCGGGTCATTCAGAAGGGCACCTGGTCCGGCACCGTGGCGGCCCTGTCCGCTTCCTTCCTGGATACCCTTTCCTTCCCGGATGCCGATTTCTTTGAAAACTATCTCTCCTATACCCTCATCATGGACGGCCGTCCCGTCTCCATGAGCACCAGCCTTTTCTGCGCGCCAAAGCATTTCCGCTTTGCAGACCCCGCCCTCACCCTCACCCAGCAGGGCGACTGCATTACCGTACATGCCTGCGCCTATGCCCGTATGGTCTGCATTGTGTGCGAAGACGGTGACGCGCTTCTTTCCGACAACTACTTTGATATGAACGCAGGCGAGCGCACCGTCCGCATTGTGCGGGGCAGCGGCCACGTCTTCTCCGTGTATTCCGTGTATGATATTGACAGGGCATGATCCTGCCTGTTCCCTTCAGGGCGCCGGGATTCCGGCGCCATTTTTTCTGCACATGCGTATGCGTTACATGTGTAACTTAATCGATTAAGCTTATAAGCGCCGAAAAGCCGCAGCATCTCTGCTGCGGCTTCAGTCCGTATCAGCCCTTCAGGCCCTGTTCCTGTCTTTCCATGTTTTCCACGACCACGTCATAGATTTCTCCCAGGGAAGCTGCATACTCCAGCAGCTGCCAGGGCTCGTTGGTATGGAAGTGGATCTTGATCAGGTCCTCGTCACCCACTGCCAGCAGGCTGTCGCCCTTCAGGTTCTGGGTAATATAGTCAAAAATGGCATCCTCGTCCAGGTTGTGTCCGTCAATCAGCAGCTGGGTGTCAAACTTGAATTCCAACATGTTCTTTCCATTCCTTTCATCTGTCTGTTACTTGGCTTCCGCCCAGTTCTTTCCCTCATGGACATCCGCCACCAGGGGAACCCTGAGCTCCAGTACCTGTTCCATGCAGTCCTTCAGAAGGGCCGTAGCTTCCTGAACCTCCTCCGGAGGGCATTCCAGGATCAGTTCATCGTGCACCTGCAGAATCAGCCGGCTCTGCATCTTCTTTTCCCTCAGGGCGGCATCCACCCTGACCATGGCCAGTTTGATAATGTCCGCCGCCGTGCCCTGAACCGGCGTGTTCATGGCTGCCCGCTTTCCGAACTCCCGCACGCTGGCATTGCTGCTCTTCAGTTCCGGCAGGTACCTGCGCCGGCCCATGAGGGTAGTTGCATAGCCTGCGTCCACGCCCTTATCCTCCGTTTCCTGCATGAAACGGCGCACACCGGGGTAGCGCCGGAAATACCGGGCAATGAAGGATTCCGCTTCCTTGCGGCTCACCCCTGTGTTCCTTGCCAGGCCGAAGGCGGAAATCCCGTAGATCAGGCCGAAATTGACAGCCTTGGCCCGGGAGCGGAGGGTGGAATCCACCTCTTCCAGGGGGATATCGAAAATCTCACTGGCTGTCCGGGCATGCACGTCCTGGCCTGTCCGGAAGGCATCCACCATGGCTTCGTCCCCGGAGAAATGGGCCATGAGCCGAAGCTCGATCTGGCTGTAGTCCGCGTCCACGATGGTCCAACCTTCCTTTGGAAGAAACGCCTGGCGGATCTCCTTTCCTTCCTCCGTACGCACCGGAATGTTCTGCAGGTTCGGATCGGATGAGGAAATCCGGCCGGTGGCGGTGCCCACCTGGTCAAAGTAGCTGTGGACACGGCCTTCCTGATCCATCAGGGGAAGCAGGCCCTCGATGTACGTGCCGTTGAGCTTGGTCAGCTGGCGGTAGCGCAGCAGGGGTTCTATGACCTGCGGTGCCGTCTCTCTGAGATCCTCCAGAACCTCCACCGCTGTGGAGTACCCGCGGCTGGTCTTCTTTCCGTGGGGCAGCTTCAGCCGCTCAAAGAGGACTTCTCCCAGCTGCTTGGGGCTGTTGAGATTGAATTCCCCGACCCCGCAGGCCTCAATGACCTGCCTGCGCAGCTGCTCAATTTCATCTGAATAGCGGCTTCCCAGGTTTCTGAGGAAATCTCCGTCCACCCGGAACCCAGCGTCCTCCATGCGGAAGAGCACAAAGGACAGGGGCAGTTCCACATTCTCCATGAGGGGCAGCATGTCTTCCTGCTCAACCCGCTCCCGCTGCCATGCCGCAAGGGCCGCCAGGCCACGTGCATCCTCCGGGAGGTCACCCTTCAGATCCGCAAATGCATAGCTTTTTTCCTGGGGGTTGAGCAGATAGGCGCCCAGCATGGTATCCCAGTCAAACCGCTCCGGCAGGGGAAGGCCGAACTGCCTGAGCATGTGCAGCATCCGTTTCCCATCGTGCACAATGGCCGGATGGGCCTTAAGATCCTCCGCCAGGCATGCCGCCACAGCCTCCATGTCAAGACCCGGCTGAGTCAGGTCGCCCATAAGGGAACCCGTCCCGGCACGCCCGTCAGGGCCGGCAAGGGATACGGACCGCTCCGTCATATACACGGAAAGCGGACGGCCTGCCGTTCCGGTCTGCTTCAGGAAGGATGCCAGCTGCTCCAGGGTATCAAAAGAATCAAAGGACGCAAAGGCCAGAGGTTCCGGTTTTTCCTTCACATTCTCAGGCGCAGGCCCTGAAGGAGCCTGTTTCTTTTCCCCGTGTTCAGCGTCTTCCCCGCCTGTAATGCGGCGGATGATACTGTTCAGCTGCAGCTCCCGCAGGGCAGGCACCGCAGTCTTCAGGTCAGGCAGGCGGCAGTCCTCCAGGGAGAAATCCACCGGTGCATCCCTGTGAATCGTGGCCAGTTCCTTGCACTTTCTGGCAAGCTCCGCGTTGTCCCGGAGCTTTTCACCCAGCTTGCCCTTCACTTCACCCGCATGCTCCAGCACGTTTTCCAGGGTTCCGTACTGCGCAAGCAGCTTTACGGCTGTCTTGTCCCCTACCCCGGGCACCCCCGGGATGTTGTCCGAGCTGTCTCCCGCCAGGCCTTTCCAGTCCGTCACCTGGTCCGGGGTGATGCCATAGTTTTCCATCACCTGTTCCGGGGTGAAACGGACAGCCTCTGTGATGCCCTTTCGGGTAAAGATCAGCTCTGTCCCGTGGCCCACCAGCTGCAGGGCATCCCGGTCCCCCGTCAGAAGGACAGGCGACGCACCGGCTTCCGCGCCCAGTCTGGACAGGGTGCCCAGCAGGTCATCCGCCTCCCAGCCTTCTATGCCGTAGTACTTAATGCCCATGTTTTTCAGCAGATGCCTGAGGGTGCCAAACTGTTCAACCAGCTCCGGCGCAGTAGGCGCCCGTCCCGCCTTGTACTCCGGATAGGCCAGATGGCGGAAAGTGGGAGCGTGTTCGTCAAAGGCGATGGCCAGGTACTGAATCTGTTCGTCCTTTACCACCTTCAGCACCATGGAAAGAAAACCGTGGATGGCATTGGTGTACACACCGTTGGCGTCCATAAGCGGCAGAGCATGAAAAGCCCTGTGCAGGAGGCTGTTGCCGTCAACAATCAGAAACGGTTCATGCAAGCGGATTTCCCCCTCCCCGAACTTTTTTCCTGTACAAAGGGGAATATAGCACAATCGCGTTTTCCGGTAAACCCGGAACATTTCCCGTGCTGCGGGCCTCATGGTCTCATTGACGATTTGCCTCAGTAATTATATGATATGAATGGGTTTTTCGCTTTTATATTTTTGCAGCCTGTCTTACACAGGCTTTCAAATCATGTCAAAGGAGTGTTCCTATGCGCCGCGCTTTGCTGGTGTTTCTCGCACTTACAGTCCTGTCTGTGTACTCCGGGACAGCCATGGCTGATTCCATTGTATCGGACAAAGGGACTGTCACCGTATCCTGCAGCGGCTGTCTTCCGGACAGCTGGTATTCTTTCCTGGTGGAAAAGACAGCTGAAGAAGCGCCTGAAGGAGCAGCTGAAGATACATCCGTTCAGCAGGGGGAAACTGAAGAAGCCGGCCTGAACCCTGATAACATTCTGTATGCCTTCCAGCAGAAATCCGACGGGGAAGGTTCTTTCAGCGTCACCTTCATACACGTTTCTCTTCCCGACTGCCGCTTCCTGGCAGGCGGTTCCTTCCCGGAGGGAAGTTCACCCCGGATCATCGGGCAGTACGCGGCCGCATCTGATGGACAGGCCATGCCCCTGTCCCTTGAAACAATCGAAGAAGAAGCCTTTGAAGGAAGTGCTTTTGAGCGTGTTGTCCTTGGCGACAGCGTGACAGCCATCGGGGCCAGGGCCTTTAAGAACTGCACCCGTCTTGTATGGATCAGCCTGCCCGACTCCCTGACAGAGATTGCAGAAGATGCCTTTGAAGGCTGCATCTCCGTTACCGTTGAATGTTCTGAGGGAAGTGCGGCATATACATATGCACTTTCCCATCAGATGACCGTATCCATTCGCTGAGTGCCTGGAGGAAAAAACCATGAAAAGATTTCTCAACAGACTTCTGTGCATGATGCTCTGCATTTCCATCTCATGCATGTCCATTCCTGTCACGGGCTCCGCGGAGTCCCTCTCCTCCCTGACGATTCCCGTTTATCTGAACACCCCGGCCACAGAACCGGCGGAAGAACAGGAAGCCGCATCAGAACCCGTAGAAACAGAGGCGCTTTCTGCAGCAGATGAAATCCATATGACGGAAGAGATCTCCGGCCCCGATCCCATGATGGCCTCCTCCGGCGTGGATCAGACCTATACAACCCTGTCCGGTTCCGTTGTGGACGGAAACGGCGCAGGCATGGAACAGGTCAGCGTTTTCATTCTCAACGCAGAAGACAACAGCCGCCTGGTCTGTGTGACCGACGCCACCGGAGCCTGGCAGACCCAGACATATGATATTGTCGTGGGCGGCACATACTATGTCACCTATTACAAAAGCGGCTACAGCTTCCAGGCTGACACATCCAAGCCGCATACCGCTGTGGAATCCGGCAACAATCTGGGCCGCATTGTGGCAAGTCTTCAGGATAATACGGAATATGCCTTAAAAGAAGAGGACTACACCTACACGGCAACAGATACGGAGGCCACCATCACCGGGTACACCGGCAGTGACACGAAGCTTCAGCTTCCAAGCTCCCTGGGCGGTGTTCCCGTCTCTGCCGTTGGCAGCAGTGCCTTTCTTAACCGGACAGCCATAGAAGCCCTGCGGATCCCTGACGGCATCAGCAGCATTGGAAACAGCGCCTTTGAGGGATGCTCCGCCCTTAAGAGCGTGGTTTTCCCTGCCACGCTCAGAAGTATAGGCACATCCGCCTTTGCACGGTGCACATCCCTTCCGGAAGCCGAACTGCCCGATGGTGTACGCAGCATCGGCAGGTATGCTTTCCAGGGATGTACTTCCCTCTCCGCGTATCATTATCCCCTTCACCTGAACAGTACCGGGTACCGCATTTTTGAAAACTGCTCAAAGCTCAGCAGCATCACCGTACCGGAAGGCGTTACGTTCCTTCCCGCCAATGTCTTTGACTTCTGCAACTGCATCACCTCCGTTACCCTGCCCTCCACCCTGACTTCCATCGGCAGCAGCGCTTTTGTGGGCTGCTCATCTCTTACATCCATCCAGATCCCGGATGGCGTCACATCCATTGGAAGCAATGCCTTTCAATCGTGCAGAAAGCTTTCGGCTATTTCATGGCCGTCGACCCTGACAACGATTGGCACCTATGCCTTTGAAGACTGCCCGGCCCTGACAGAAGTGAATCTGCCGGACAGCGTACAGTCTATCGGGCGTTACGCCTTTGCAAACTGCACCGGTATCACCTCGTATCACTATCCCCTCTCCCTCACCAGCACGGGATACCGGATTTTTGAAAACTGCTCAAAACTTGGCAGCATCACCGTACCGGAAGGTGTTACGTCCCTTCCCGCCAATGTCTTTGACTTCTGCAGCTGCATCACCTCCGTTACCCTGCCCTCCACCCTGATTTCCATCGGCGGCAGCGCTTTTGTAGGCTGCTCCTCTCTTACATCCATCCAGATCCCGGATGGCGTCACAGCCATTGGAAACAATGCCTTTGAACGCTGCACAGGCCTTACAGAATTGAATCTGCCGGACAGCGTAGAGAGCATCGGGCGTTACGCCTTTGCAAACTGCACGGCTGTCACCTCCTATCACTATCCCCTCTCCCTCACCAGCACGGGATACCGGATTTTTGAAAACTGCCCGAAGCTGACCAGCATCACGGTTCCGGAAGGCGTTACCGCGCTTCCGGCCAGTGTGTTTGACAACTGCAGCTATCTCAAATCCGTCACATTGCCCTCCACCCTGACTTCCATCGGCAGCAATGCCTTTGCGGGCTGTACCTCCCTTCGCCGGATCATTCTGCCCGAAAGTGTGGAGAGCATCTCCAGCTATGCTTTTGCCAGCAACAGTCATCTGACGCATCTGTACATGGGCGAAAAGGTTAACAGCATACACAGCAGGGCTTTTGACGGTTCCTCCCAGGTAACCGTCTACGGCGTCGGCGGCAGCTATGCACAGACCTATGCAGACCAGCACGGACTTGCCTTCACGGATGGAACCACCGCGTCTGACACATCCCGTCTTTCCGGCAAAGTCACGGATGCTGACGGGACTGCGGTTCCCGGTGTCGGTGTTTTCATCACCAATCAGGAGGAGGGCATCAACCTCACCTGCACCACCGATGAAACCGGAAGCTGGCAGACTGCCCCTCTGGACATTGTGGAGGGGTATACCTATCAGGTCACATTCTTCAAAAGCGGTTATTTCTTTGACAGCACTGCCACAGCAACCGTTACGGCCCTTGCTTCCGGAAACAGTCTTGGTACCGTCACATGCACCATCCTCAGCAACTCAGACTATGTCCAGAAGGAAGAAGACTTCACCTTTACGGCAACAGAGACGGAAGCCACCATTACCGGCTATAAAGGCAGCGATACAAAGCTCCTGCTGCCTGCTTCCTTTGGCAGCATACCGGTAACCTCCATAGGTGCAAACGCCTTCCAGGGCAATAAAAGCCTTGAAGCCCTGATGATTCCGGGCGGCATACGCAGTATAGGAAGCTATGCTTTTGACGGCTGCACCGGTCTCAAAAGCGTTGTTTTCCCCTCCACGCTGCAGAGTATCGGCAAGTATGCCTTTAACAGATGTTCCTCCCTGGCCGAAGCCCAGCTGCCCGACGGTGTCCACAACATCGGTATTTATGCCTTTGCAAACTGCACTGCACTGTCCTCGTATCATTATCCTGTCCAGCTGACCTCATCCGGCTACCGGGTTTTTGAGAACTGTACTTCCCTCTCTTCCATCACGGTACCGGAAGGGGTAACAAGTCTGCCGGCAAATGTGTTTGACTTCTGCAACTGCCTCAACTCTGTCACATTGCCCTCTACACTCACCAGCATCGGGACGTCTGCTTTCGTAGGCTGTTCCTCCCTGGAATCCATCCAGATCCCCGAGGGCGTCACCAGCATTGGCAGAGAAGCCTTTAACGCCTGTTCAAAACTTTCTTCGGTCTCCTATCCCTCCACCCTGACATCCATCGGCATCAGTGCCTTTGAAAGCTGTGTGAAACTTACCCGGGCAGATCTTCCCGACAGCGTGCAGAGCATCGGAAACTATGCGTTCCGCGGCTGCACCGGTATCACTTCATACCACTATCCCATGTCCCTCACCTCTACCGGTTACAGGATTTTCGAAAACTGTACGGGACTGACCGAAATCACGGTGCCGGAGGGAATCACATTTCTTCCTGGCGGCGTCTTTGATTTCTGTAATTATCTCCGCACGGTTACCCTGCCTTCCACCCTGACCAGCATCGGAACAAATGCTTTTGTCGGCTGTACCTCCATGCGGCGCATTATCCTGCCGGAGAGCGTTGAAAGCATCGGAAACTGTGCATTTGGCAACAATGCCCATCTGACGCACGTTTATATGGGTGAAAGCGTAAAAAGCATTCATAACAAAGCCTTTGACGGATCGCCGAATGTCAGCATATACGGCGTCAGCGGAAGCTATGCTGAAACCTTCGCTTCCCAGTATTCTCTCCCCTTTATCGCCGAAACCACCCTGCTGGATTCCTCCGTATTCTCCGGCACGGTAAAGGACGCAGACGGCAATGCCCTTGCAGATGCCAGTGTGTACCTGCGCAACCAGGATGAAGGGACAAACTGGACCTATACCACAGATGAAAACGGTCACTGGCAGACTGCTCCCATGGATATTGTGGAAGGTTTCACATACCGGGTCAGCTATTACAAAACCGGGTATACCTTCCCCGAAGATGTCTGTGTGACCGTCACCGCCCTCTCCTCCGGCAATGATCTGGGCACGGTTTCCGGTACGCTCATCGACAGTTCGGAATACGTCCTGAACGCAGATAACTACACCTTCACCAAAACAGAGACCTCGGCCACCATCACCGGGTATACAGGCAGCGATACCAAACTGGAGCTGCCCTCTTCCCTGGGAGGCGTTCCTGTAACAGCCATTGCGAACAATGCCTTTGCCAGAAAGAGCGGCATCGAAGCCATCCTGATTCCTGACGGTGTCCGCACAATCGGCAGCGGTACCTTTGCAGGATGTGCTGCCCTCAGAAGCGTTATTTTCCCTGCCACACTTGAAAGCATCGGCAGCAGCGCCTTTGAAAACTGCACAAGACTTAACGAAGCCATTTTGCCGGATGGTGTAAAGTCCATCGGCCGGTATGCCTTTACCGGCTGCACCGGCCTGGCCGGGTTCCACTATCCCCTGCAGCTGACCGAAGCGGGTTACCAGATTTTCGCCAACTGCTCCAGCCTGGACAGCATAAGCGTACCGGAAGGCGTTACAGCACTGCCCGCCGGCGTCTTTGACCATGCCAATTATCTGAAATCCGTTACCCTGCCCTCCACTCTGACTTCCATCGGCGGCAATGCTTTTACGGGCTGCATTTCTCTGGAGTCCATCCGGATCCCGGATGGCGTCACATCCATTGGCAACAGTGCTTTTGAAAACTGTACAAAGCTTTCATCCGTTTCCTGGTCCTCCACGCTGGCAACCATTGGCAACAGTGCCTTTGCAGGCTGCACAGCCCTGACAGAAGTGAATCTCCCGGACAGCGTACAGTCTATCGGGCGTTACGCTTTTGCAAACTGCACCGGTATCACCTCCTATCACTATCCCCTTTCCCTCACCAGCACGGGATACCGGATCTTTGAAAACTGCTCCGCTCTGACCAGCATCACGGTTCCGGAAGGGGTTACGTTCCTTCCTGCCAATGTCTTTGACTTCTGCAACTGCATCACCTCCGTCACATTGCCCTCCACCCTGACATCCATCGGAGGCAGCGCCTTTGTGGGCTGCTCCGCTCTTACGTCCATCCAGATCCCTGAGGGCGTCACATCCATTGGCAACAGTGCTTTTGAAAACTGTACAAAGCTTTCATCCATTTCCTGGCCATCCACCCTGACGACGATTGGCAACAGTGCCTTTGCAGGCTGCACAGCCCTGACAGAAGTGAATCTCCCGGACAGCGTACAGTCTATCGGGCGTTACGCTTTTGCAAACTGCACCGGTATCACCTCCTATCACTATCCCCTTTCCCTCACCAGCACGGGATACCGGATCTTTGAAAACTGCTCCGCTCTGACCAGCATCACGGTTCCGGAAGGGGTTACGTTCCTTCCTGCCAATGTCTTTGACTTCTGCAACTGCATCACCTCCGTCACATTGCCCTCCACCCTGACATCCATCGGAGGCAGCGCCTTTGTGGGCTGCTCCGCTCTTACGTCCATCCAGATCCCTGAGGGCGTCACATCCATTGGCAACAGTGCTTTTGAAAACTGTACAAAGCTTTCATCCATTTCCTGGCCATCCACCCTGACGACGATTGGCAACAGTGCCTTTGCAGGCTGCACAGCCCTGACAGAAGTGAATCTGCCCGACAGCGTACAGACGATCGGGCGCTACGCCTTTGCAAACTGCACGGCTGTCACCTCCTGTCACTATCCCCTTTCCCTCACCAGTGCGGGATACCGGATCTTTGAAAACTGCTCCGCTCTGACCGGCATCACGGTTCCGGAAGGCGTTACCGCGCTTCCGGGCAGCGTATTTGACAACTGCAGCTATCTCAAATCCGTTACCCTGCCCTCCACCCTGACTTCCATCGGGGGCAACGCTTTTATAGGCTGCTCCGGTCTGGAGTCCATTCAGATTCCTGATGGCGTCACATCCATTGGCAACAGTGCCTTTGAAGGCTGCACAGCCCTGACAGAATTAAACCTGCCTGACAGCGTACAGAGTATCGGACGCTATGCCTTTGCAGGCTGCACGGCTGTCACCTCCTATCACTATCCCCTCTCCCTCACCAGCACGGGATACCGGATCTTTGAAAACTGCTCCAGCCTGAAAACCATCACCATTCCGGAAGGCATCAAGGCCATTCCCGGCAGCGCTTTTTCCGGGGCAAACTGCCTGCGGGTCGTTGAACTTCCTGTAACTCTCACATCCATTGGCGCCAATGCTTTTGAAAACTGTGCAGAGCTCCGTTTCCTGCACATTCCCACGCTGGTAAAGAGCATCGGAAGGAATGCATTTGCAAACCACCGCAGCGACTTCGTCCTCTATACAGCTGAGCATTCAGCCGGTCCCATCTATGCACTGGAAAACAATATTTCCTTCATTCTGGAACAGGACGATGAGATCGATCCCTCCACGCTGGAAGAGGACGATATCTCCCTGATTCAGATTTTCGCCGGCAGCGGAACACTGTACTTTGCCAGCATGGACACCCTTTCCGTCAATGGCTGCGTATCCTGCTCCGTACAGTACGAGATCACGGATGAGGCCTTTGGCCGCATGTCCAGACAGAGCCTGATGGTCAGCATACCCGATGGGTTTGAGCTGATGGAGGCCACGCTTTCCCTCAACAGCACGCTTCTGACAAACTACACCATCTCAGACAGATACATCATTGTCCCTGTCAGCGGGAAAAAGGGTACCCTTCGCTTTACCCTGCACATACTCAGCGGTGTCACCTCCCTGTCAAGCTATGCTTTCCTCCGCTTCCAGGCAGACGGAACGGAAAGATATGAGATGATCAGTCAGATCCATGAAACCTTCTCTGTCCTGACATTGAATGCACCTGATATCGTCAGCAGTGAACCGTTTACCGTCAACGGAACGGCACCTGCAGGCTCCCAGGTTCAGATCATGCTGGACGATGCCCCCTGCACCACCGTTACCGCCTCCATGCAGGGCTGGTACGAAGCTTCCCTGACACTCACAAACCCTGAACCCGAGTCAGATCACATCATTACAGCCCAGACGGAAGATCCGGAGGGAAAGATCCTGCAGGCCTCCCGCATGGTATCCTGTCAGGCCGGTACACCGGAGCTGAAAAACTTCGTGATGTACTACAACAACCATAAGGACACCTCCCTCAACCTGCTGGATCCCAGCCAGACATCTTCCAATATCTTCTTCAATCCCGCCTATCCCATGACCTTTACCCTGAAGATCGACAACAACGAAGCCATCGACAGGGTGTATGTCACCAGTACCCGCAACAATGTCAAGCACTCCATAGAAGCTGTATATGACGCCAAAAAAGGCCTGTATGTGGCCAGCGGCTACTTCAACCCTGACCAGCGCAGTTATGTACCCGGCACAATCGGGGTCGAGTATTCCCTGAAGCATGCCGATGCCCGCGTCTCAGACAGCCTGGACCTCTCCCGTTTCACCCGTCTTGACAGCTCTGTGGGCTCCGTCATCAGCTCCACGGACAGCCAGGTGGAAACCACTGTGGACCTGGGCAAGGTGGCCGAGGAACTGAGCGGCGTCAATCTGGAGACCACACTGAAGATCATCGACCTGGAAAACGGGACCACCTTTGAAGATCTGTACGGCCACATGGGACAGGCGGAGACCGTCCTGTCCTACATTGTTCCCGGTCTGGACGATGAAAAATACATCGTCAATCTGGACTTTACCGATCCCAAGACCATCCTCATGGTGGTGGCCGATGCTTCTGATGGTGCCGATCAGGTATTCGAAGTGGTGATGAACTATAAGGATGTCTCCGACAAGACCTTTGGCACCCTCTTTGATGTGGGTGAAAAGCTCTCCAATGTCGCACTCCTGTCCAAAACCGCCTATCAGCTTTACGGCATCTATGAGGACCATAACGACCTGGTCAGCGAAATCAACACCTCCTCCACCATCCGGGACAAGGCAGGCGCCATCCGGAAGGCTGAGGAACTCAGATCCGACAGGGTTGCCTTCCTGCTGCTGACCACCGCCATGCCCCTGCTGATTGCCGGCGGTCCCATGACGGCTCCCGCCATTCTTTTCACGGCCCTGCTCGGCACCATCACCGCCACCTCAAGCCTCTTCTGGGATCTGCGGATCGCGGATATCAAGGGACAGAAGATCAAGGCAAAGTGGACACTGGATCCCAGCGGTTACATCTATGAAGCTGTGACCACCAACCGGCTTGAGGGTGTACAGGCCGCTGCTTACTGGGTTCCCTATGACGAAAACGATCCCGCGTTCTGGGACAAGGCACCGGAAGACGGGGCCGGCGTTCTCTGGGACGCTGCCGACTGGAACCAAATCAACCCTGTCCTGACAGACAGCGAGGGACGGTACCAGTGGGATGTACCGGAAGGATGGTGGCAGGTCCGCTTCACCAAGGAAGGCTACCAGAACATGAACAGCATCTGGATGTGCGTTGCACCGCCCCAGACAGAAGTCAATCTTCCCATGGTCTCCCTGGAAGCCCCGGTATGGGAGTCCGTCAGCGTGCACCACGATTCCCTGGTACTGACCTCCAGCCGCTACCTGAAGCCTGAAAGCATCTCCGGGCTTACACTTGCCGACAGCGAAGGAAACAGCGTTGCCTATACGGCGCAGTGGCCCACGGATGAGACGTCCATGGACGGCACCGTATACGCCCGCACCTTCACCCTGCTGCTTCAGGATACAGAGCTTGAGAAGTATCAGAAGCTTCTCATCCATGTTCCGGAAGAAACCATTTCAAGCTACGCAGACGTCTATATGGCTCCCTCCGATCTGGAGGCTGTCTATATGGGAGAAAAGAACATTCTTGCGGATTCCTCTGTGACCGTGCAGGAAGACGGGGAAACCGTTCTGACCGTGCAGGTGGAAAACCATGAGTCCGGGGATGTGCTCCAGGCAGTTTCCACCCTGTCAAACACCGCAAAGGTGGAATCGGTCAGTGCCATTGACGAAAACGGTCAGGCAAAGGTTACCCTGAAGGGTATCTTCAGCGGCACCTGCCAGCTGATCCTCACCCTGGCCGGTACGGATGTATCTGTTACGGTCCCCGTGGTGGTGCAGTCAGGCGATGTGCCGGATCCTGCAGTGGAACACGACGGATTCCGTATCACACTCAGGCGTGGCGGTGACGGAACCGGTTTTGTCATCGAAAGCAGCCTCGCCTCAGATACTTCCGTGCTCCTGATCTGTGCTTCCTATAAGGATAACCAGATGACAGATTTCTCCGTAACGGATGCCTCTGTACCGGGCGGTGGGGAATATGAAGGTACCATTGCCTGGGATACAGGAAACGGAATGCCTCTTTACATCATGCTCTGGCAGCCGGACACCCTGATTCCCGTCACTGCACCCTTTGTCTTTGAGTAAACCCTGGAACTGCTGCTCAGGCAGCAGTTCCATTTTTGCGCCGGTTTGACCTGCAGCATATCCTCCGTGAAAGGCCCGGAACGCATGGCTGTATATACTGACAGAACACGGGAAGCGTGTATTTCTGGTGTTTACTGCTGTGAATGTCTTGACATAACGTTAAAGCAGGATTAAAGTGAATTACCCATGGGTAGAACTATGGACTGTCCCTTCCCCGGCTTCAGGCTCTCCAGCTTCCTTCAGTCCTGATTCCTGCCGGAGAAGAGGAATCACGCAACAGGGAGGAACAACCATGGCCAAGCGCAATTTCGCCGAAATCACGCCGGAGCTTAAGAACTACGCCGCAATATGCTCAGAACATGTTATCGACCGGGACCTGTATACACGCTATGCTGTCAACCGCGGCCTGCGCGATATGAACGGAAACGGTGTTCTGACAGGCCTGACAGAAATCAGCGAAGTCAATGGCCGGACGCCGGATGGCCTGCCCATGGACGGTCAGCTTTTTTACCGGGGATACAACATATATGACCTGATCCGGGGTTTTCTCTCCGACAGACGATTCGGTTTTGAAGAAGTCATCTACCTGCTGCTGTTTGGAACTCTTCCCTCTCAGGACGAACTCAGCCATTTCTCTGCCCTGCTTGGCAGTTACCGGTCCCTGCCCAATTCCTTTGTCCGGGACATCATCATGAAGGCCCCCAGTTCCAATATGATGAACTCCATGGCCCGCTCGGTTCTGACGTACTACAGTTATGACACGAAAGCGGAGGATGAATCCCTGGAAAACGTGCTGAGGCAGTGTATTCAGCTCATCGCCATGTTTCCCCAGCTGGCTGTGTACAGCTATCAGGCCTATGCATACTATCTGTCTGACTCCACCAGCTTCTTTTTCCATGACGCTGAGCCTTCCCTCTCCACATCGGAAAACATTCTGTACATGCTGCGCAAGGACGGAAACTACACAGAAGTGGAAGCCCAGGCACTGGATACAGCCCTGGTGGTGCACGCAGAGCATGGCGGCGGCAACAACTCCAGCTTCACCACCCATGTGGTCACCTCCACCGGTACGGATACCTATTCCACCATCGCCGCAGCCCTCGGTTCCCTGAAGGGACCCAAACACGGCGGCGCCAACATCAAGGTCTGTCACATGTTCAGGGAAATCAAGGAACAGGTAAAGGACTGGAAGGACCACGATGAAGTCAGCAACTACCTTAAAAAGATTCTGCATAAGGATGCTTTTGACCATTCCGGCCTGATCTACGGGATCGGGCATGCCATCTATTCCATGTCAGATCCCAGGGCAAAGGTATTCAAGTCCTATGTCCGTGAGCTGGCCGCTGAAAAGGGCATGGAGGACGAGTTCAACCTGTATGAGACCGTGGAGGCCCTCGCACCGCAGATCATTGCCAGTGAACGCAAGATGTACAAGGGCGTGTGCGCCAATGTGGACTTCTATTCCGGCTTTGCCTACCAGATGCTGGGCATTCCGGAAGAACTTTTTACCCCTCTGTTCGCCATCGCCAGGATCTCCGGATGGTCTGCTCACAGGCTGGAGGAAATCATCAACGGCAACCGCATCATCCGCCCCGCCTATAAGGCTGTCAAAGCCAGGGAAAGCTATGTTTCCCTTTCGGACCGTTAACACCAAAAAAACAGCGGCAGGTCTTATCCTGCCGCTGTTGTCGTTTTTTGACCGTCTTACCGCACGCTTGCGCGTTTGACCACAGACACGGGAAGCATGACGTGGGT
>CAMOVR010000063.1 GCA_946627565.1 uncultured Clostridia bacterium | reverse complement strand
CACATTCTTCGGCTCATACGGTACTGAGATGAAGTCCTTCTTTTGGTGGTACAAGCAGCATACCGTCTCGACATGCTGCGTGCAGGGGAACATATCGACAGGGACAATTTTCTTTACGCAATAACCGTGCTGTACAAGAAAATACAGATCACGCTGAAGCGTTTCCGGATTACAGGATACATAAACAATTTTCTCGGGAGCAAGAGATGCAAGTGATGACAGGAATTCTTCTGTGCTGCCGCTTCTTGGAGGATCCATAATGACAACGTCAGGAATGGTTTTCTGAACGCTCAGTCTGGTCATAAATCTGCTGGCATCGTCTGTGTAAAATGAAGCGTGGTCCACCTGATTCATTTCCGCGTTGATCCGTGCATCATCAATGGCAGCACGGTTGATTTCCACGCCTATCAGCCTCTTTACATTATCTGAAGCGCAAATCCCAATGGTACCTGTACCGCAATAAGCATCAAGAAGCGTTTCCCGGCCAGTCAGCTGACAAAGATCAATAGCTGTCCGGTACAGCAACTCGGTTTGTGATGCGTTGACCTGATAAAATGAACGGGAAGAAATCCTGAATCGCTTTCCGCACAGAATGTCTTCAATATAACCGGGGCCACACAGAATCTTCTCCTTCGTTCCAAACACAGCACTGGTCTGTCTTGGGTTTGCATTGACGACAAGCGTGGTGATTTCAGGATGTATATCCAGGAGTTCTTTTACAAAGGCCTCCTGGTTGGGAAAATCCACGGAAGTGGCTATAAGGGTGACCATGATCTGTTTTGTGGTCCTGCTGGTCCGTACCACAATGTGTCTCAGCAGTCCGCGGTGGGTATATTCGTTATAAACAGACCAGTGATATGCGGGCAGTATACCAACGATGGACTGGATAATCTCATCGGCTTTCTCATCCTCAATCAGACAATGTTTGACAGGGATGACACGGTGGGTACCGGAAGCATATATTCCGGAAACAGGCAGACCATTCCGGTTAACGGAAAGTACAGCATGAACCTTGTTGCGATAGTGTGCAGGTGTTTCCATGCCGATGATGGGATCCACACTGCAAAAAGAGGAGAGAAGGGATTCGACCCATGCCTGCTTTTTCTGAAGCTGAACCTGATATGGATACTGCAGGAGCTGACAGCCACCACAGACCTTAGCGTGCGGACAGCGAAAGTATATGCTCTTTGCCTTTTCCATGTATATCTCCTCTATCTTTATATAAAAACAAAAGAGCCTGTCTAACAGACTCTCTAACGACACCTCCAACCAGATTCGAACTGGTGTTTCCGCCTTGAGAGGGCGGCGTCCTAGGCCACTAGACAATGGAGGCAGACTGGGGAGCCAGGACTTGAACCTGGACTGTACGAGTCAGAGTCGCATGTGCTGCCATTACACCATTCCCCAACAGTTGCAGTTCCTCACTGCAGGCGATATTCTAGCAGAGATTGGCTGCCCTGTCAAGCGGAAAATTACGCTGATTTCAGAATGAATTCTGCATGTGCTTTCCCTTGCTGCTTTTCTTTGAAATACAGGCAAATCATGCGGGAATGCCTTGAATTTTGCGGCAATTTACTTCGGCATGAAGTGGGTAAACGGGAAAATGGCAGGATATCTTTGGAAAACATTTTGCTTTAGAAGCTTATGCCGTTTCCCCAGGCAGAGAACCGGAAGCGGCAAAGAAACAGGAAAGGGGATGAGAAGAAACAAAAATCATCCGGAAAACCAGTGTTCCGGATGATTTTTGTCAGTGAGCCAAATCAGAACGATTTGTCTGTCGGCACGATCTGTTCCTCATCAGTTGTTCAGAGCGTTCATATCCCTGACAACCTTTGTTTCAGAAGTCCACTTTTCAATGGCTGCTTCATAAGCTGCCTCTTCAAACTCGGTCTGCAGATCGCTCTTGATGGTGTCGTAAACTTTGCCTTCCAGATCCACAGGGCCTTCCTTTACGTCATCCGTATACTGGATGATGTAATATCCGTACATGTCGCTGGCAACCTTTCCGGAATGATCGCCAATCTTTTCAAGTGCCATGGCGGCATCAACAAAGGCGCTGTCAAAACCGGACATGTTTTCGCACACAGCATAACCTGTCACAGCGGTGTCACGGCCTTCCTGCATACCAGGATCTTCCGTGTACTGGGCCATCAGGGTGTCCCAGTCTCCGCCGGCATCCAGCTGAGCAAGAATATCATCGGCGCGGCTGTCGATATTTGCATAAGCCTTAGCCTTTGCATCATTCTGCATCGTCATGTAAACATTCAGCTTTTCCTGTGCTTCCTTGAGCAGGCGGATATTGGTCTTGTTGGTTTCGTCCAGGTCTTCAGGCAGGGTGTCCACGATTTCAGAGGTGTAATCAGGAGCAGTCGTTACAGCGGCTTCTTCGACAGCCTCAGCGGTTTCAGCGGACTCGGCAGCAATATCTGCCGGGGTTGCGACGGACTCGGCGGTCTCAGTGGCAACATCTGCCGGGGTTGCAACGTCCTCGGTGGCAACTTCTTCGACAGCTTCAGGTTCAGGCACTACTTCCGTGAGGGTAACGGTTACCTGAGAGAGAAGATCATCCAGGTTTTCAACGGAAGAAAGGGAACTCTCCAGTGTGGAGATTGTGGTGTTCAGCTCGGAAATCTTGGAATTCAGGTCATCCATCAGAGCCTTATCGTCCGCATTGAACTGAGTCAGAATCTGCTTGACCAGACGGTAGCCGGCGGGCCTGTAGTAAAGGGTGCTGCCGGAGTTGAAGGAGGAACCGTAACTGCTCAGATTGGATTCGTAGCTTGTCTTGGCTTCCTCAACACGATTGTTGAATTCTTCCTGAATCTGCTCATCCGTCACGGTGACATCCTTCACGGCGTCAGCGCGGACCAGTTCGTTTACCTTTGAAGCGGTCAGGGATTCCTTTGTGACACCAAAGTAGTTGGTCACATCGGCAGTTATGGCCTGATCCAGTTCTTCCTCACTCAGTTCGCTGTCTGAATACAGGTAGTTCTTGATCATGTCGTAATAGGACTGCCAGGTCTTATCGACCTCAGCCTGATCTTCTTCAGAAAGGGTATTCAGACCAAGTTCAGCAGCCTTGTTTTCAAGCACAGTCTGCCGGGTGAGACTGTCGAGCACATCAGACTGGGCACCTTCAATGGTGCTCTTGCTGGTGATATCGATGGTGTAGTTATAGTTCTGGGCATAATAGGCCTGCATTTCCTGAAGATATGTATTAACGGCGCTCTGAACCTCTGCCTTGGTGAATACCTTGTCACCTACGGTCAGGATAGGGGTTGCCGCATCAACATCCATGTCTTTGACAATCAGCGAGCAGCCTGAAAACAGCATGGTCATAACCAGCAGGCATGCCAGCAAAGCTCTCTTGTGCATAAGTCGTCGTCTCCTATCAAAGTTATCATTGGTTACTCGCGGTATTATAACGCACGTACACGTTACACGCAAGCAAAAAACAAGTGAGGAACAGTCATAAGTCCCGGGAAAAGATGAATAGTTTGTTAATTCTGTGTGCCTTTTCAGTGTATGGCGCACATCCGCTTTCTAACCCGACAGACACAGGGGATAAGCCGGGCTGTGTTCTGCCGCCGGGATGGAAAGCAGGGGACTGCTGGCTGCGGGAAAAGGATTGTTCAGGCAGAAGGAATAAAAAGAGCGGGATCAGGCAACGGCCTGCCCGCATACTTCAGTTCAGTTCTCTGAGCCGGTAATGGTATTTCAGAAAACCGTCCAGGTTGCCGTACTCGCTTACGGTAATGTATGGGATGTTCAGCAAGCGCATACAGCTGATCAGAATGCAGATTCCGTGCACAATGATGTCAGCACGGTTGGGCTGGAGACCGGGGAGGGCACGGCGCTGATCCAGCGTCATGGGTGCAAGGAGCCGGGCTTCCGAAACAATGCGGTCAAGGGGGAGAACCGTGCCGTGCATCTGGGTGCGGTCCGTCCACGGGACGCCGTTGACCATGGCTGCCAGTGTGGTAAAGGTGCCGCCGGTGCCAAACCAGGCAGAAGGCGCCGGAAAGGCACCGGTATGGGGGAGAACCTGGCTTGTAAGCAGTTCTGACGCAAAGGAACAGACGAGGTCCAGGTCTTCCAGCTTTGTCATGGGATACAGCCGGCTCAGCCGTACTGCGCCCATCTGACAGGAGACGGAAAAGTCCAGGCGGCTGCCTTCTCCCAGGATAATCTCCGTGGAACCGCCGCCTATATCGATGACACCGCAGTATCCGTCACCGGAAGCGCCGTAGAAGGACAGCATGGCTTCCTCTTCTCCGGACAGTACCTGAAGCTCCAGTCCGGAGACTTCTTTCAGCATCTGTGCGAATACATCCGCGTTCCGGGCGTCCCGGGTTGCGCTGGTTGCAAACAGAACCATATCATCGGCCCCGGACGACCTGGCAAGAGCTGCCATGCTGCCCACCGCTTCTGCGGTTTTGGCCATGGATTCCGGCAGAAGGTTCGAGGCAGCATCCAGACCGGCAAAAAGCCTGGTGCCCGTCCGGTCACGCTGAAGCCGGATACCTTTGTTTCCATCCAGATCAGCCATGAGCATACGTACCGAGTTGGACCCGATTCCAATGACAGCAGCGCGCAACGAAAACCCCTCCTTCGGCTGTGAAAAGCCCATGCACGGGTATGGCTGGATCAGCGGTTCATGGTGGTCAGTTCTTTGACGAGGGTATCAAACTCGTCCTGGGTGTAGTTGTCCAGCCGCTCTTCCTTATCAATGATAAAGCGGATTTCGTCATTCTGAAGATAGTGGCTTTCCTCCCGGGCCCGGGCAGCCAGATAGGGCTTGCTCCCTATGGCTTCAAACTCCTTGGTCAGGGCATTTCTCCTGGCTTCAGCCTTGGATAGATTCACCTGCAGGTCAGACTGGACTTTCTGGGCAGCATGCAGATCAAGCGAGTTCATGATGGAGCCGCCGATAAACAGGGACAGAACCAGCAGGACAATCAGAGCGAAAGCGGGCCATGTGATCTGCCGGCTCCTCCATTTTAGCAAGATGTTATTCCACATGTGATTCAGCCTTTCTTCAGTCATAAGGTGTCTTCTGCTTTGTCAATCAGAGGCAGGACGGCGTCAAGGGTGGCAAACCATCTGGCATTGTGTTCGGTTTCCCAGAGCACAGACTCGGCCAGTGCATAATGCAGTTCTGAGAGCCTGACCGGATCCTGGCGGGCCAGACTTGCGGCAAGAGCTGTCTTCAGGGCTTCCTGATCCGAAACGTTCATGGAGATGGCTTCCAGATTGGACCGGCAGGAGCGCAGAAGGGAAACGATGTCAAGATCATACTCTTCTTCCGTCAGAATGTCATCCAGCTGCCTGAAATGTTCCACCGCTTCATCCGGCGGCAGGCCGTACCCGTAGCGTTCCATAAGCCAGATCCAGCATTCGCACATGTTGTCCCAGTTATCCAGCACCTGGCCGCCGGTGATGATCACCTCACCTTTGTCCAGTGTGAAGTCCTGGGCAGCCCGCTGGGCCACAATGAGGGGCTGACCGCAGCGATTGTGCAGATCCAGCCACTCATGTGTCTGCAGGGCATTGACGGAATCATAGGTGAAGCAGGCTGTGTAAAGACCGCATGGGTGATGGACCACCTGCATGCGGCAGGTGCCTTCCTCTGCTGTGCCGAAGCGGTGCCGGGACACCATGGTGTAAAGAAAGGTATCGTTGACATCGCCGTCTTCCCGGGTGTGTTCCAGAATCTGGCCCAGCAGGCTTTCAAAAGAGGCCGGCGGGGCATCTTCCGGCATATCCAGGTATCCGCTGTTGTCCAGCATGACACAGAAAAGCCGGTAGATATCCTGCTGGGATCCCACAAGGCATAGTCGGTTTCGGTAAAGCATGGCAGTCACTCCAGAAAATAGAAAATGAAACAGGTCAGAACATGGACAGCTGGCTGGACTGATCCATGCCCTCCAGGGTACCGTGGGCCCGGAGAAGCTCGATCATGCTGCTGCCCACATGGCCCCGGGTCTGCAGGTCTTCAATGGAGACAAAGGGCTGTTCCTCCCGGGCTTTGATAATCTGGTCCGCAATGCTGACGCCAAGCCCGCCCAGGGAAGTGAAGGGACAGCGCAGGTTGCCGTTTTCCATGGTGAAGTGGGTGGCTTCACTCTTGTACAGGTCCACGGGAAGGAAGCGCATGCCCCGCATGTTCATCTCCAGCACCAGCTCCAGGCTGGTCAGCTGGTCTTTTTCCGTGGCGGAGGCATTGTCCAGGCTTCGCAGTTCTTTGATGCGGGCCCGGCAGCTGTCGGGATCCAGAATCATGGTGGAGGCGTCAAAGCCGTCCCCGCGCATGGTGAAATAGGTGCAGTAATAGGCCAGAGGGAAATGCAGCTTGTACCATGCAACCCTCAGGGACATGGTCACATAGGCAACAGCATGGCCTTTGGGGAACATGTACTTGATTTTCCTGCAGGAGTCCATGAACCAGTCCGGCACCTGGTGCTCCAGCATGGTTTTCTCCATTTCCGGTTTCAGGCCCTTGCCCTTTCGGACGCTTTCCATGGTGGTGAAGCTGATCTTGGGCGGACATCCCATGGAGATGAGATAGTTCATGATGTCGTCACGGCAGCAGACGCACTCAGAGAGCGTGGCGGTGCCGCTGGCGATGAGCTCCTGGGCATTGCCGAGCCAGACGTCTGTACCGTGGGAGAGACCGGAGATACGCAGAAGCTCCTCCATGGTTTCAGGCTGGGTTTCGTCCAGCATGCCCCGGACAAAACCGGTGCCGAACTCCGGCACGCCATAGGTGCCGGTGGTGCAGAGGATTTCATCCCGGCTGACGCCGAGAACTTCCGGGGAATGGAAGAGGGAACGGACGCCCCAGTCATCCAGGGGAACATCCTTGAAGTTGATGCCGGTCAGTTCCTCCAGCATGTGCATCATGGTGGGGTCCACGTGCCCAAGGCAGTCGAGCTTGACCAGGATGTCGTGCATGGAGTTGAAGTCAAAATGGGTGGTGATAAAGTCGGAATTCAGGTCGTCGGCAGGATGCTGAACGGCGGTGAATTCATAGATTTCATATTCCTTGGGCACAACCACCATGCCGCCGGGATGCTGTCCTGTGGTGCGCTTGACGCCCTCGCAGCCCTTGGCCAGGCGCTCTTTTTCCGTGCGGCTGATCTGCATGTTGTGTTCGTCCATGTAGTGGGCCACATAACCCAGAGCCGTTTTTTCGGCTATGCCGGAAATGGTGCCTGCCCGGAAAACATGGTCCATGCCGAAGAGCTCTTCCACATAGTGGTGGGCCTTGTTCTGGTACTCATTGGAGAAGTTCAGGTCGATGTCAGGCACCTTGTCGCCCTCAAAGCCCAGGAAGACCTCGAAGGGGATATCGAATCCGTCCTTGGTCAGGGGACGGCCGCAGATGGGGCAGATGCGGTCCGGCAGGTCCACGCCCACGTGGTATTTCTTGCGGTCCACATCAAAGAAACCCTTGTGACAGTAAATGCAGCGGTAGTGGGGCGGCAGGGCGTTCACCTCGGTGATGCCGCACATGCGGGCCACCAGGGAGGAACCGACGGAACCGCGGGAGCCCACCAGGTAGCCGTCCTCCAGGGACTTGCTCACCAGACGCTCGGCGATGTTGTACAGGGTGCAGTAGCCGTAGCCCACGATGGACTTGAGTTCCTTGCGCAGCCTGGCCAGGACGATTTCCGGCAGGGGATCCCCGTACATTTCCCGGGCCATTTCCCAGGTCATGTTCTGGATGTTGTCCGCTGCGTCGTCCCAGACGGGCTGGAAGGTATCCTCGTTCTTGGGGTGCTTGGGGAACAGACGGATCTGTTCCACGGACTCGGCAATCTTCCGGGGGTTGTCGATGACCACTTCCCGGCATTTTTCCGGGCCCAGATAGCTGAATTCCTCCAGCATCTCGTCGGTGGTCTTGAAGTACAGAGGGGGCTGTTTGTCACAGTCCTCAAACCCCATGGCGGCCTGGATGATGGAGCGGTTGATGGCGTTGTGGGGGTCCAGAAAATGGACGTCCCCGGTGGCCACCACAGGCAGGCCCAGCTCGTCGCCCAGCCGGACGATCTGCCGGTTCAGGTCCCGCAGCTCATCTTCATTTTTCACCTGGCCTTCCCGTACCAGAAAGGCGTTGTTGCCCACGGGCTGGATTTCAAGGTAGTCGTAGAAGGAAGCCATTTCCTTCAGGGTCTCCCAGGGCTCCCGCCTGAGCACGGCCCGGTACAGCTCGCCGGCTTCGCAGGCGCTGCCCAGGATCAGGCCTTCCCGGTACTTCTGGATCACCTTGCGGGGCATATGCGGCCGCTTTTTGAAATAATCCAGATGGGAGATGGAAACCAGACGGTTCAGGT
Source organism: uncultured Clostridia bacterium (assembly GCA_946627565.1). Lineage (GTDB taxonomy): Bacteria > Bacillota > Clostridia > Christensenellales > Aristaeellaceae > UBA2943. Next base: position 10,128 of record CAMOVR010000063.1, on the reverse strand, counting down.
TCACCAGGCCCTTCTGGTTCTTTACCAGAAGGATGATGTGGAAGCTTTCCCCGATGGTTCCCTCAGGCAGACCGCTGTCCAGCTCGTCCAGACAGGAGAGGCCTTTTTCTTCGGCCTCCGCATACATTTTTGACAGACACAGGGCGGTGGCGGCGGCGTCATGGACAGCCCTGTGGGCGTTTTTGAGAGAAACCCCCAGGTGTTTGCACAGTGACCCCAGCTTGTGGGTCTTCATGTCCGGATAGAGCTTGCGGGCAAAGGCCAGGGTATCCAGGACCGGTCCTTCCCAGGCAAGGCCCAGACGGGTAAGCTCTGCCCGGAGAACGCCGGCGTCAAAGGCGGCGTTGTGGGCGGCAATGGGAGCATCCCCGATAAATTCCAGAAGCTTTGGGAAGATGACGGAGGCATCCTCCTGGTTTTCCACCATGCTGTCCGTGATATGGGTAACATTGGTGACATCTGTGGGAATGGGACAGTGGGGATTGATCAGCATGGAAAAGCTGTCTTCGATGTTGCCGTTGACCAGCCGTACCGCGCCGATTTCAATGGCACGGCAGGTGCCGGTGTTAAGGCCGGTGGTCTCAAAGTCCAGCACCACAATGGGCTGATCAAAGGGAATATGAGCCGGGTTCCGGACAACGACGGGGTCATCTATGAGATAGCCCTCGCAGCCCGGGATCAGCTTGATTTTTTTGTCTGCGGCCCGGAAGGCATCCGGGAAGGCCTGCAGGACACCGTGGTCGGTGATGGCCACGGCAGGGTGCCCCCAGGCGATGGCACGGGAGATGAGTTCCTTTGGCCCCGTCAGGCCGTCCAGGCTTGACATGTTGGTGTGCATGTGCAGTTCCACACGCTTTTCGGCGGCCTTGTCCTCCCGCTCGATTTTCTCCATGGGCACCAGGTCCCGCACATTGATGGCCAGTTCGTGGGCAAAGGTGTCGAACATGCACTCGCCCCGCAGGCGGACATTGATGCCTTCCTTTACCTGTTCCACCTGTTTGAGCACGGCATTGCGCTCTTCATCGGTGATGGGACGGTCATCCTCCCCGCGGGCGCGGCCGAAACCGCCGCCCTTCCGGTAGCGGAGGAAGACTTTGCACAGAACGGAGGAGGTGTAGTCGGTGACGGCAAAGGTGAGCAGCAAAGTTTCGCCGCCCTTGAGCTCCTTGGTCTCCACCTTGAAGATATCCCCCTGTACGCAAACGACGCCGCTTTCTGACGTCAGCGTCTTGATGGGAATGGGGTTGATGCCGATGGCACGGCCCAGAATGGGCTTGCCCAGGGCATTGTCCGTCATGACGGGGGTGAGAGGATCCCGCTCGGGCGCCTTCTTCCGGGGTGCGGACTTAGGCTTGCTTTCAGATGCCTGTGCCTGGGCAGCAGGCGGCTGGGACGGCTGAGAGGGTGCAGAACCCAGTTCTTCCAGGGAGAAGGACCGGGAGAGCATTTTCGCATTTTCTGCCCGCAGGGCTTCGATGCGCTTTTCCTGATCTCCTGCCACCGCCAGCTCCAGCTGGCAGTCCAGGCCGAATATGTCCATAATGGCACGCACCAGACGGCCCTGGACGTTCTGCCTGGCCATGTACTGCATGGAGAAGAAGTCCGGGAAGGTCAGGGTGATGCGGCTGCCCTGGTTGCGCCAGCCGATCTGGCTGGCCCAGGGACTGCTGGAGGGATAGTTGCGGCGGAGGAAATCCACCAGCACCTGCTTGTAGCTGTCAATGTCCTCCAGAAAGGCGTTTGCCAGGGAAGGGGAGCGGACGCGCAGGGAAAGGGGATGGGAGGTCAGGTTCTTCCTCAGGATGGATTCCATCTGCAGGAAGTTTTTCTCGCTGACCAGCACCCGGCTGGTGAAGGTGATGTAGAGTTTGCCCTCAGCCTGGTGGTATACGACCTGAGGCGGGTCCAGCTGTCCGGACAGTTCCGGCATGCTGGAGACAATCTGGCCGTGAAGTTCTTCATAGGTCATACCGTGCCGGCCTCCATGCGCCGGGCCAGGGCATGGGCTTCGTCGATGAGAATCTGGGCCAGGTCACCCTGGATCTTCCGGGTCTCCTGTCCGCGGACGAACAGGGCGCCCTGGTTATTGCTGCCGCCGGCCAGACCGATGTCTGCTTCCCGGGCCTCCCCGGGGCCGTTGACAACACAGCCCATGACGGCCACCGTCATGGGAACGCGGATATCCTGAAGACCTGCTTCCACACGTCTTGCGATTTCCGGAAGATCGATCTGGGTACGGCCGCAGGTGGGACAGCTGACAAACTGTACCCCTTCACGGCGGATATCCAGAGCCCTGAGAATATCCCAGGCGGCCTTGGCTTCGGGCAGGGGATCCCCTGTCAGGGAGACACGGATGGTGTCCCCGATGCCATCCGCCAGCAGACTGCCGATGCCGATGGCGCTTTTGATGGTGCCCTGCCCGGGGAGTCCCGCCTCAGTGACGCCCAGGTGCAGGGGATAGTCGCAGATCTCATGGGCCAGACGGTAGGCAGCGATGGTTTCCCTGACGCCGCTGGCCTTCATGGAAAGAACAATGTCATCAAACCCGGCATCTTCCAGCATCTTCGCGTGCCTCAGGGCGCTGTCCACCATGCCCTTTGGGGTGACGCCGCCGTCCCTGTCCAGGATATCCTTTTCCACGGAACCGGAATTGACGCCGATGCGGATGGGAATGTGGTGGGCTTTTGCACAGTCGGCCACCATGCGCACGTTCTGTTCGCCCCCGATGTTGCCCGGGTTCAGACGGAGCTTGCTGATGCCGTTTTCCGCCGCGGCAATGGCCAGCTTATAGTTGAAATGAATGTCGGCCACCAGGGGAACCGGGGAGAGGTCCACCAGGGAGCGGACGGCCGCAGCGCAGTCTTCATCGTATACGGATACCCGGACGATGTCGCAGCCGGCTTCAGCAAGGCGGCGGATCTGCCCGACGGTGGCATCCACATCCCGGGTGTCCGTATTGGTCATGGACTGAACAAGAACGGGATTTCCTCCTCCAAGCAGCAGTTTCCCCACCTGTACGGTTTTCGTCATGGAATGCCCCCCTTTTCAGCGGTTGATGAGTTTCATGATATCGGAATAGGTGAAAAAGATCATAAGGCCGATGAGCAGCACAAAGCCGCACATGTGCACAATGGCTTCTTTTTCCGGGGGAATGGGCTTCCTCCGGATGATCTCCAGCAGCAGGAAGATGAGCCTGGAACCGTCCAGCCCGGGAATGGGCAGCAGGTTCATGAGGCCAAGGTTGATGGAAATGAGGATCAGCAGGTTGATAAAGGCATCCAGACCGCCGGTCTGCACTTCACTGGATACCAGGCTCACAATGCCCACCGGACCGCTGGTGTTTTCCAGGCCTTCCCCGGTGGTGACAAGGTTTTTCAGGGCAGTCAGCATGCTGGAGCCGGCGTAGATACAGTTGTTCCAGGAGATGGAGGCAGCCTCGCCAAAGGCGGCGGGTCTGGTCACATAGTGCGTACGGCCATTCGCATCCGTCTGCGTGCGGGCTGCCGTGGAGACGGTGATGCCGATGCGGTAGCGTTCGTATGCCTCGTCATAGAAAGGCACCAGGGTCAGGGTATGCAGACCGTCGGTGCGCTCCACGGTCATTTCCAGTGCTGCGCCTGCTTCCTCTGAAATGGCGCCGGTAAAGGCTTCCAGACCCTTGTCCGTCAGGTCAAGCCCGTTGACGGAGAGGATGTAGTCCCCGGCCAGCAGGCCGGCTTCCTCCGCGGGACCGCCCGCTTCCACGGAAACCACGGTGGGCAGTGTGCTGGTGGTGCCGCCGATCCAGATATAGAAAAAGAGCACCAGAAAGGCCAGGATAAAGTTCATGCCGGGACCCATGAGGACCGTGATGAGCCGCTTCCAGACGGCCTGTTTGGGGAAGGCCCGGGGATCCGCCAGGGCATCCTTGTCCGTGGTGTCCTCTCCGTAGAAGGCGCAGTAGCCTCCCATGGGAATCAGGCGGATGGAAAATTCCGTTCCCTGCTTTCCCGTCCAGTGGAGCAGCCGGGGACCGAAGCCGATGGCGTATTCCCTGACGGCAATGCCGCAGATGCGTGCGAAGATGAAATGGCCAAACTCATGCACGGTAACCAGAATACCCAGCAGAAGTATGGCAAGCAGAATCGGGAGCATACGGGTTCCTTTCAGTCAGCTTTTCTTTTTGGCCTCTGCAATGATGTCAGAAGCGCACAGGCGGGCCTGACGGTCCGCTTCAAAGATGTCCTCCAGTGTGTCCGCAGGCCCGGTACCCAGGCGCTGCAGGGTTTCTTCCACTGTGCGGGTGATCCCACCGAAGGGAATGCGGTTTTCCCGGAAGGCCTCGTTGGCAGCCTCATTGGCGCCGTTGAGAATGGTACAGGCATTGCCGCCGGCGCGCAGGCATTCCCGCCCAAGACGCAGGGCAGGGAAGCGGACCGGATCGCTTTCTTCAAAGGTGAGCGGACCGGTGGAAAACAGGTCCAGGGGTCTGGCGCCACTTTCCAGGCGCCCCGGAAAGGACATGGCGTACCCGATGGGCACCCGCATGTCCGGTACCCCCATCTGGGCGATGACGGCACCGTCTTCAAACTCCACGGCGGAGTGAACCACGGACTGGGGATGAATCAGGACCCGGATCCGGTCTTCCGTCATGTCAAAGAGCCAGCGGGCTTCCATGATTTCCAGGGCCTTGTTGAACATGGACGCTGAGTCGATGGTGATTTTGGCGCCCATGGACCAGTTGGGGTGCTGCAGGGCTTCCTGACAGGTGGCCTTCTCCATCTTTTCCAGAGGCCAGTTCCGGAAGGGTCCGCCGGAGGCGGTCAGCAGCAGGCGTACGGGCCTGTTGGGGCCGGCAGCCTGCAGGCACTGAAAGATGGCGCTGTGCTCGGAGTCCACGGGAAGAATGGGCTTCCCGATGGCCTTTGCCTTATCCATCACCAGATGGCCTCCGGTGACCAGGGCCTCCTTGTTGGCCAGAAGGACCTGCTGTCCGGCATCCAGTGCGTCCATGACGCTTTTGAGTCCGGCAATGCCCACAATGGACACCAGCACCTGGTCCGTTTCGAGGGTGGCAGCAGTATGCAGGGCCTTTTCTCCCATCTCAAAGTGACAGAAGGAAAGGTCCTGAGGAATGTCCGCGGGATCAATGGGCTTCACCAGACCGGCCATCTGTGGCCGGAAGCGGCGGACCTGTTCAAACAGCCTGTCCGCCTGGGCATAGGCTGTCAGAGCGGTTACCTGGTATCTGTCAGGGTGCCGGCTGACCAGGTCCAGTGCCTGTGTGCCGATGGAACCGGTGGAACCGAGAATTGAGATGCGGGTCATGTGCCGCCTCCTAATCACAGCAGAGCCCGGAAGACATAGACTGCCAGGGCGTTAAAGAGCAGGGAGTCCAGGCGGTCCATCATGCCGCCGTGACCTGGAAAGAGGTTGGAAAAATCCTTGATGTTGCAGTGCCGCTTGATGAGGGAGGCAAACAGGTCCCCCAGCTGGCTGGCGATGCCCCCGAAAAAGCCCATCAGCAGACACTGCCACCAGGCGGGAATCATGGGCTGGGTGGTTTCAGCACAGATGAGATAAGCCGGGAGCCAGACCAGGATGGAGCCCAGAAGGGAACCAAACAGTCCGCCCACGGCACCGGAGATGGTCTTGTTGGGGGAGACAGCGGGACAGAGCTTGGGCCCGCCGAAATGGCTGCCCACAAAATAGGCGCACACATCTCCCATAACAGGTATGACAATGAGCAGTCCGATCAGGGTCCGCTGGACGGACAGGGGCTGCACACGGGAGAGGGAGACAATGCACAGGCCGGGCAGCAGCACGGAAAACAGCGGCAGCAGGCTCATGAGGGCGTCTTCCAGATGCGGATCCTGACGGAAGGTCACACAGGCAATGGTGAGCAGACACGTCACAGCCAGAATCGGCGAGATGGTGGTGCCCCCCAGCAGGATGGTCAGGGGAATGCAGAGGATCATGGCAACCCAGGTGGGCCATGCCACGGGACGGTGACCTGCCACCGTCAGGGCCCTGTATTCTTCCGAAAGCGCGAAAATGAAACAGATGATGGCGCTGACGGCAAAGATGACACCGCCGAAGTAAATCAGAAGAAGGCCGAAGACACCCATCAGGGTACCTGTGATAATGCGCTGAACCATGGGGAATACCTCCGTGCGGAATGCTAGGTCCGGGCTCCGAAGCGCCGGTTCCGGTTTCCGAAAGCTGACAGGGCTTCATCGTAGAGCCTGACAGAAAAATCGGGCCAAAGGGTTTTGGGAAACAGAAACTCGGCGTAGGCACACTGGAAGAGGAGAAAATTGCTCAGGCGCATCTCTCCGCTGGTGCGGATCAGCAGATCCACATCCGGCTGTCCCCGGGTATAGAGATGATCGGCAATGGTCTGTTCGCTGATCTGCTCCGGCTGGATCCGGCCGTCCACAGCCTCCATGGCGATCTCCCGGGCAGCCCTGGCAATCTCGTCCCGGCCGCCGTAGTTGATGGCGATATTCAGTCTCAGTCCGGTATTGCCGGCGGTACGGGTCTCCGCTTCCACCAGGGTGTCCCGCTGTTTGGCCGGGAGCCTGCTTTTGTCCCCCAGGATCAGGATGCGGACGTTCTTGGCGTCCAGATCGTCAATCTCGGAGGCAAAGAAGTCCAGGATCAGCTGCATGAGCGCCTCAACTTCCTCCTTGGGACGGGACCAGTTTTCCGTGGAGAAGGCATAGAGGGAAAGGGCGGAAATCCCCAGCTCATCCGTATGCCGGATGATTTCGCGGAGATTCTCCGTTCCCTGGCGGTGGCCTGTAGGGATGGAAAGCCGGTGGCTCTTTGCCCATCTGCCGTTGCCGTCCATGATGATGGCCACATGATTCGGGAGGCGTTCAAAATCGCCGGCGTTTTTACCTATGGTGCTTTTGCGGCTTTTGACGGTCCGCTCATCCCTGTTTCGGTTCAGGAACACGGAATTTTCCCCCTTTGTTTTTTCTGCCAGATTGAAGAATGCGCAAGTCCACTGGCGGGAACCTGCGCACATGTTAGTTTCCTTGAGGTTTTCCGTCATGGAAGCGGGCAGCCACAAGACAGCCCTCTTCCACCCGCACAACGCGGAGTGTACCCTCCGCGTGTCCCTTCGGATCTTCCGTGATCCTGACGGAGGGCTCGGGCCTGCCGCACCCCTTCCATCTTGAAAGCGCATCATCAAGCGGGAGACCCAGCAGGGAATCCTTTAAACCGGAGCTGTTCAGACGGGAGTCCATCAGACTTCCATGATCTCCTTTTCCTTGGCGGCGCAGATCTCATCGATCTTCTTGATGTACTTGTCTGTCAGCTTCTGCATATCGTCCTCGGCCTTGCGCTCATCATCCTCGGTGATTTCAGAATTCTTCTTCAGCTTCTTGAACTGTTCAATGGAATCCCTGCGGATGGAACGGACGGCCACCTTGGTGTCCTCAGCACCCTTGCGGGCCACTTTGGTCAGATCCTTGCGGCGCTCTTCGTTGGTGGGCGGGAACACAAGGCGGATGACCTTGCCGTCGTTCTGGGGATTGATGCCCAGATCGCTTTTCTGAATGGCTTTTTCAATAGCGGGAATCATCTTGGCTTCCCAGGGGGTGATCACCAGCAGACGGGCTTCAGGGGAGGAGACGCCGCCCACCTGGTTGATGGGGGTGGGGGTGCCGTAATAGTCCACCGTGATGCGGTCCAGCATCTGCGGATTGGCGCGGCCGGCACGCAGCGCGATCATATCACGCTGATAGACATCGCAGGATTTGCCCATTTTGTCCTTTGCAGTGTCCATGATCTGGTCAACAGTCATATCGAATGCCTCCTTGCTATATCTTATCCGGCCCGGGCCGGATGGGATTTTTCTCAGCTGGTGCTATTGTAGCCTGTTTTCAGGGAATTGGCAAGCGCGGGATCAGGGGTGCACCACGGTGCCCATGGGGTCGCCTTCCAGCACTCTGACAAGATTGCGGGGGTCAGAGAGTGCGAAGACCCGGATGCAGGGCACATGGTTGTCCAGACACAGCTGGAAGGCGGAGGCATCCATCACTTTCAGACCGAGACGCAGCGCTTCCGTGTAGGTGATGTCCGGGATGAGGCGGGCTGTGGGATCCTGGCGGGGATCGGCGGTGTATACGCCGTCGATGTTCTTGGCCATGAGAATCACATCGGAGCGCATCTCAATGGCCCGCAGGGCCACGGCGGTATCCGTGGAGAAGAAGGGGTTGCCGGAACCGGCGGCAAAAAGCACCACCTTGCCCTCGCTGAGGTAGCGGCGGGCAGTCATGGCATTGAAGGGTTCGCAGAACCGGTCCATGTCCACGGCGCTCATGACCACGGCGTCAAGCCCGGCGCTGCGCAGGGCATCCGCCACGCACAGGCAGTTGATAACCGTCCCCAGCATGCCCATCTGGTCAGCTGTGACGGCGTCCATGCTGGCACTGGGACCCTGGCGTCCGCGCCAGATGTTGCCAGCACCGATCACAATGCCGATTTCCGGGGAGACCTCATGCATGTCCCGGATGATCCCGGCCATCTCACGAACCTTGTCAAAGTCAAATAAATCCGAACCGCTCTTCAGGGCTTCGCCGCTGAGCTTGAGCATGACGCGTCTGTAGGTTGCCATGTTTCCTCCATCAAGTTTGTTTTTTACATCAGTGTGTATGGGGAAAAGGAAAGGGACTGTATGCGCGCATACAGTCCCGGAATTGCATTATGCCTTCTGCATGGCAGCGATTTCGGCGGCAAGATCATCCTTGCGCTTCTCGATGCCTTCGCCGCGCTCATAGCGGGCAAAGCGCACGACATCCAGGGGAGAACCGCTGGCCTTGCTGACTTCAGCCATCAGAGCCTTGATAGACTTGTCAGGATCCTTGACGAAGGCCTGATCCAGCAGGCAGACTTCCTTATAGTACTTTTCGATCTGGCCGTCCACGATCTTTTCCACGATCTTTTCGGGCTTGCCGGCTTCCAGAGCCTTGGCGCGCTGAATCTCGCGTTCCTTCTGAAGCTTTTCGGAATCCACTTCTTCGCGGCGGACAGCCTCGGGCTTGGCGGCGGCAATCTGCAGGGCCAGGTCATGAGCGAACATCTTGACGTCCTCGTTGTCCTTGCCCTTTTCATCGGTGGAGACTTCCACCAGGACGCCAACCTTGCCGCCCAGGTGAATGTAGGTGGAAACGACGCCCTCGGTCTTGAAGCGGGCGAAGCGGCGCACGGAGATCTTTTCTCCGATGGCCACGGTGGCCTCGCTAACCAGGTCAGCAATGGTCTTGGACTCGTCGTCCACGAACTTCTGCTCCATCAGGGCATCCACATCGGCGGGATCCGCCATGGCGATGTGCTTGGCCACATTGTTGGCGAAAGCGAGGAAGTTGTCGGTCTTGGCCACGAAGTCGGTTTCGCAGTTGACTTCCACGATGACGCCCGTGCATCCGCAGGGGGTCACATACTGGGCCACAACACCTTCGGCAGCCACGCGGCTGGCCTTCTTGGCAGCCTGGGCAAGTCCCTTTTCACGCAGCCAGTCGATGGCCTTATCCATATCCGCATCGGCGGCGATCAGGGCCTTCTTGCAGTCCATCATGCCGGCGTTGGTACGCTCGCGCAGCTCTTTAACCATAGCAGCCGTTACATTGGCCATATGAATCATTCCTTTCTGTTGCAAATGGATCTGTCTGTCTCCGCTTACTCGGCCACGGGAGCAGCTTCGGTTTCTTCAACAGCGGGTTCAGACTGTTCGCCCTGCTTGCCTTCCAGCACGGCATCGGCCATCTTGCCGGCGATGAGCTTGACAGCGCGGATGGCGTCGTCGTTGCCGGGGATGACGTAATCGATTTCATCGGGATCGCAGTTGGTGTCAACGATGGCCACGATCGGGATGTTCAGCTTGCGGGCTTCGGTAACAGCGATGTGCTCCTTGCGGGGGTCCACAACAAACAGAGCGCCGGGGAGCTTCTTCATTTCACGGATGCCGCCCAGGTTGGTTTCCAGCTTTTCACGCTCGTGGTTGAGCTTGGCGACTTCCTTCTTGGGCAGCACGTCGAACTGGCCCATCTCTTCCATCTTGTCGATCTGGTTGAGGCGGTCAATACGGGTGCGGATGGTGCGGAAGTTGGTGAGCATGCCGCCCAGCCAGCGGTTGTT